>JBBSVH010000030.1:0-22598 GCA_038233685.1 Lysobacterales bacterium
CAGCTATAACACCCCACTTCGCCCCCCCCTGGGGGGCCTTTTTTTTTTTTTTCTTACCCCCAACCCCCCCTTCGCGCGCCCCGCCCCATGGGCCCGCTCCAACGACGGGTCGGCCGTGGCCTCGGCCAATATCCGATACCGCCTGTCCAGCTCGCCGATCACTTCCTGCAGCTCGGCCAGCTCGCCATCGTTGGCCACGATGTCATCCGCGATGGCCAGGCGCTCACGGCGGGTGGCCTGGGCGTCGAGCATGCGCTGGGCCAAGTCGGCGTCGATGCCGTCGCGCTGCATCAGCCGCGTCTTTCGAACCTCATCCGGTGCGTCGACCAGCAGAACCCGGTCCAGCCACGGATAGTTTTCGCGGCCGCCGCCTTCGGTCAGCAGAGGCACCATGGCCACCGCATAGGCGCCGGATGCCGCGCGACACTCGTCGAGCAGCTGCGTGCGGATGACCGGGTGCAGGATCGCCTCCAGCGCGCGGCGTGCGTTTTCGTCGTTAAAGATGTGCTGGCGCAGGGCAGCGCGATCCAGTCGACCGTCGCTGGCGAGGATCCCCGAACCGAAGTATTCAACCACTAACCGCAGCGCAGGCTGCCCCGGCTCCACGATCCGCCGCGCAATCAGGTCCGCGTCCGACACGAACCTTCCGAGCTCGATGAACTCCCGCTCCAGCGCGCTCTTGCCCGAAGCAACGCCGCCAGTCAGTCCGATGATGTAGTTGGCCATGCTGCTAGTTTGCATGAACCGCGGAACGCGGCTCCAGCTCAACCGGTAAACCCGTAGGAGAGTCCCATGGGCGCGAGCGCTCCACCCAGTGATCCAGCATGAGTCCACTCTCGTAGGAGCGTACCATTGGCGCGATCTTTTGCCTCGGCCCCGAATGCAGTGTGATCCGACAGGTAGAGCTCGCGCCCGCGGGGCGCTCCAACGAGCGGGCTCAACGCAGACCGGAGATGCCCAGATACCACGCGACCATCTGCTCGCCCCAAAAGAACACCACCCAGCCGGCAATGGCCAGGTAGGGGCCGAACGGGATCGGAGTGGCGCGGTCGCGGCCCTTGGCGGCCAGCCATACGGAACCAACCACCGCGCCTACGATGGAGGACAGCAGGATCGTTGGCAGCACGCCCTGCAGACCGGCCCACGCGCCAAGGGCAGCCAGCAGCTTGAAGTCGCCATGGCCCATGCCTTCCTTGCCGGTGATCTGTTTGAACAGCCACCACACCGACCACAGCGACACGTAGCCGGCAATGGCGCCCAGCACCGCGGTCTTGGGCACCACGTAAAGGTTTTCCACGCTCGCGATCAGGCCAAGCCACATCAGCGGCAGGGTCAACTGGTCGGGCAGCAACTGAGTCCGCAGATCAATGCCCGACAGCGCAATCAGGAAGCAGGTCAGCAGGATCGCCCCGAACCCCTGCCAGCCAAAACCGAAGCGCCACACGCAGGCCACGGTCAGGAGGCCCGTCAGCAGTTCCACCAGCGGGTACTGCGCCGAGATGGGAGCCTTGCAGTGGCGGCACATGCCGCGCAGGGCAAGCCAGCTGAACAGCGGGATGTTCTCGTACCACGACAGCTTGTGCTTGCAGTTGGGGCAGTGCGAAGGCTCGACCACGATCCCCGGCGGTGGCGGGTCATAGACCTCGTCGCGCTCAAGGATCTCAGCCGCGTCACGCTTCCACTGCCACTCCATGCGCCGGGGAAGGCGCAGGATCACCACGTTGAGGAAACTGCCGACCAGCAGGCCCAGCCCGGCGGCGATCGGATACCCGAGCGCCGGGTTCTGGTCCAGGAACGACATGCAGGATCAGCCGACCACGGCGCCCAGCTTGAAGATGGGCAGGTACATACCGATGACCATGCCGCCGACCAGCACCCCCAGGATCACCATGATCATCGGCTCGATCAGGCTGGCCAGCGCATCGACGGCGTTGTTGACCTCCTGCTCGTAGTAGTCGGCCACCTTGAACAGCATGGCGTCCAGCGCACCGGCTTCTTCGCCGATGCCGGTCATCTGGATGACCATGTGTGGGAAGACCTCGACCTGCTTCATCGCCACGTGTACAGGGTAACCCACGGAAACGTCATCCCGCATCCGCAGCACCGCCTTTTCGTACACGGTGTTGCCGGTGGCACCGGCCACGGTTTCCAGGGCTTCCACCAGCGGAACGCCGGCGGCAAAGGTCACCGCCAGTGTGCGGGCGAAACGGGCGATCGCCGAGTTCTTCATGACCTCGCCGATGATCGGCACCTTCAGGATCAAGCGGTCAAGGAAGTGCTGGAAGGCAAGCGAGCGCTTTTTGAAGAAAATGAAAGCGATGATCGCGGCGGCCGTCCCGATCAGGATGATGTACCACCAAGAGATCATGAAGCGCGAGGCACCCACGATCAACTGCGTGAACGCAGGCAGGTCCGCACCGAAGCCCTTGAAGACTTCCTCGAACTGCGGCACCACGAACACCAGCAGGATCGCACTGACGATGAGTGCCACCGCGATCGTCATGGCCGGGTAGAACAGCGCCTTCTTGATCTTCCCCTTGAGGGTTTCCAGGTTTTCCTGGTACGTAGCGATGGTGCCGAGCACCGTCTCCAGCACGCCGGCGCCCTCACCGGCGCGCACCAGATTGCGGTACAGCTCGTCGAACTGCACCGGGAACTTGCTGATTGCTTCATATAGCGAAGAACCACCCTCGATGTCGGTGCGGATGGCCGCGATCATCTTGGTCATTCGCGGATTTTTGTGTCCGCTGCCGATGATCTCCAGAGACTGCACGATCGGCACGCCGGACTTCATCATGATCGCCATCTGGCGGCTGAAGAAGGCAATCTCCTTCGGCTGGATGGTCTTGCCCGCCGCGCCAAACAGCGGCTTGGGCTTTGGTTTGACGAACCTGGGGGTGATGCCCTGGCGGCGCAGCTCGGCGCGCAGTAGGTTGACGTTCTTGGCGTCCTGCTCGCCCTTCATCTTGATGCCGCGCTTGTCGTTGCCCTCCCAGACAAAGGTCGACAGCTGGTTGGTGCCGCGCGCCACCGGCACGGACTTCTTTGCAGCGCTACGGGTTACGGCCATCTCGGTTTCCCCAAGTTATCCGGCATCCCCACGCCGGCATCGATGCCCGCATGGTAGCGGGTTCCGCGCCGGAGCGGTATTTGCCACTGTGACGGCACGCAGGGTTTGGAAACGCAGTGCAATTCATTGCAGGAGCAAGGCCTGTCCGTGAACATCACGACCCTGCAGACGTCGGCCTGCCAGCGAACGGTTTTGCCGCGAATGTGCGGAGCATTGCGGGCAGGGCCCGCCCGCACAGCCGTGGCAACGTTGCGCGGATTGGGTCCGGGTCAATCCTTGGTCACGCGGTTCAGCTCGACCAGGCCCGTGTCGCCTTTCATCACCTTGATCAGCGCCGACTGGCGCAGGTCGCGCACGCCGGCCCTTTGCGCGGCTTCGGCAATCTGCATCGCATTGCCTCCCTCAAGCACGATTGCGGCAATGGTGTCGCTCATCGGCATGACCTGGTAGATGCCGGTACGGCCCTTGTAGCCTTCGGTGCATTCGTCGCAGCCAACCGGCTCGTAGACCTTGAAGCCGGTGTCGACGTCGGCTTCCGAGAAGCCCTCGGCCAGAAGCGCGTGCTTGGGGAGGTCCACCGTGCGCTTGCATCTGTTACACAGGCGCCGGGCCAGGCGCTGGGCAATGACCAGGGTCACCGAGCTGGTGATGTTGTACGGCGCAATGCCCATGTTCATCAGGCGCGAGATGGTCTGCGGCGCGTCATTGGTGTGCAGGGTGGAGAGCACCATGTGGCCGGTCTGCGCGGCCTTGATCGCAATCTCGGCGGTTTCCAGGTCGCGGATTTCGCCGACCATGATGATGTCGGGATCCTGGCGCAGGAAGCTGCGCAGCGCCGCGGCAAAGGTCATGCCGCGCTTGGTGTTCTGCTGCACCTGGTTGACGCCAGGGAGGCGGATTTCCACCGGGTCTTCGACCGTGCTGATGTTGCGCTGCTCGTCGTTGAGGATGCCCAGCGCGGTGTACAGCGACACGGTTTTGCCCGAGCCGGTCGGGCCGGTGACCAGGACCATGCCGTAGGGCCGCTCGATGGCCTCCTCGAACAGTTTCTGCTGGTCGGCCTCGTAACCCAGCTTCTCGATCCCCAGCTTGGCCGCGCTGGCGTCCAGGATGCGCAGCACCACCTTCTCGCCGAACAGCGTGGGGAGGGTGCTGACGCGGAAGTCGATTTGCTTTGTCTTGCTCAGGTTCAACTTCATGCGCCCGTCCTGGGGCACGCGCTTTTCGGCGATATCCAGTTGGGCCATGACTTTCAGGCGCGCAGTGATGCGCATGTTGAGCTTGACCGGCGCCTTAGCCACCTGTTTGAGGATGCCGTCGATGCGCAGTCGCACCCGGTAGTCGGCTTCGTAAGGCTCGAAATGGATGTCCGAAGCGCCCTTCTTGATGGCGTCGATCAGCACCTTGTTGACGAACTTGACCACCGGCGTGTCGTCGTCCTTTACGGCGCTGCCGGATTCGGCCGCGGCGCCCATTTCCTCATCGCCGCTGCTGACGTCCAGGCTCTCCAGGCCGTCGTCGTCGGAGCCGAAGCTGCTGCTCAGGCCGTCGGTCAGGTTACTCCACTGCTCAAGCGTGCGCTTGAGCGAATCTTCGTCGACCATGATCGGCTCGACGGTGAGGTTGGTATGGAACTTGATGTCGTCCAGCGCGCGCGTGTCGGTAGGATCGCTGATGCCCACGAACAGCTTGTTGCCGCGCTTGAACAGCGGCAGCACCTTGTGCTTCTGCAGCAGATCCTCGCTGACCAGCTTAAGCGCATTCTGCTTCGGGTCGAAGGTGGTGACTTCGAAAAGCGGGATTCCGAACTCGATGGCGTTGGCCGCGGCCATCTGCGGCGCGGTCACCAGTTTCTTGTCGACGATCCACTGCGCCAGCGGCGCCTTGGCCTCGCTGGCGTTGGCCATGGCGGTACGCGCTGCAGCCTCGTCCATCGCGCCGTCCTGGACCAGACGGCGGGCGATGCCGGTGATACCGACGAGGTTGGTGCTTAGGACCGCTGCGTTCATTGATGTCACTCCAGGCGACGCGTGAATGAGGGTGCAAAGGCTGGCTGCCATGAGCAAGTACCCCTACTGTAGCTCGCCGGCAGTCCTGAGGCGATGGCCACCTAGAGAGCGGTGGTCTGAAAAACCAAACGGTCCAGGCGATTGTGCCTGGGGTCACGGCAGGAGGGATTCATCAAGCCATCTGTGCTGGCCTACGATGCCGTGATGCTGTTGAAGCACGGTCCGTTATTGCCCCGCCATTGCCGTGATGCGCGTCGCCCAGATGCTGGTTGCACTGGCGGTCGGCGATTGGCAACGACAGGGAGGCGCAGAGCGCGCGGCATTGCTGACAAACCCGCGAGCTAGACGCGACACTCGGCGGGACCGCGCTTGTTGTCCCTCACAGTGCGTCGACGCGTCCGACTGATAGAGGCGTCGGTGTCTAGGCGGTTGACAGCGTGAGGGTGACGCTGCCGGCAATTACGGTGCTGGCAGAGGTCAGCACGCCGTTCCCAGAGCAGGTCATCCACGCCGTGTCGGTCGTTGCCGTGAAGAGGCCACCCACGCCGTCGCATGCCGATGTGTTGATCTGATTCTGGCCATGGATGTTTTCCGCGACTGTAGCCTTGGCGCCCATGGCCAAGCCTATCTCCTCGCCGACACGGGCGCGGATGGTGTAATCCTGATAGGCGGGCAGGGCGAGAGCGGCCAGGATGGCGATGATCGCCACCACGATCATCAGCTCGATCAGGGTGAATCCGGCTTACGTTCTCATAGTGCTCTCCTGTTGTCGCTGGTCGCGGCGCCCAGGAATGCGGTCGCATCAGGCATGCCAAAAAAAACCCCGCCGGAGCGGGGTTCTTCTCAAGCTGCTAGCAGATTTCTCTGCCGTAACTTAACGGCACTCGGCCGGATAGTACTTGGAGGCGCTGGCGCTGCCGACGCAAGCCCACGTGGTGCCCACGTTGGAGTTAGTAGCGGCCACGGTGGGAGTGAAGGTCAGAACAGTACCCTTGGTCCTTGTAGCGTCGCCCGTCGCAACGATAACGCCGCCAGCATTGCAAACGATGCTCGCGAGGTTCTTCGTAGCGGCCGTCGCGGTACCGGTGCCGGCGCACGCCAAGGGTTGAGTGGCAGGCATTGTGCCGCCATTGTTCGCTGCGTTTTCGGCGATGGTCGTCTTCATGCCGCTAGCAATTACTGCCAGCTCGGAAACGCGAGCGCGGATGGTGTAGTCCTGGTAAGCCGGCAGTGCGATGGCGGCCAGGATGGCGATGATGGCGACAACGATCATCAGTTCGATGAGGGTGAAGCCCTGCATGTTCTTCTTCATGGTAAATCCCCTTTAAAGGTTGGTTTGGCTGGGACACAAGCCCCGTGTCCCAGTAGTGGTACGGAGCGTAGACGCCGTGGAGGACGTACCACGAGCTTGGGGTTCAACGCAGGGAGCGTGCCAACTCGGCCAAGGCCACGATCGCAACAGACGACCTCGGTCTTGCCGGGAGCACAAGCATGCCGCAAGTGAAGGCACTGTGGAAGCAGGTGACAAAATGGGGCAGGTTGTGACGCTGAAGGGCATTCCCGGAAAAGTCGTGCAGTGATTGAAGGAGACGACGGTCACGCACCAGCCAGCCACTTTTGTGTGCCCGGAGAAGTGCTGACGTGGGCGTGTGAGGCCGGGTCAGCCGGCTGCCCACGCAACCTCTGGCACGTAGAAGATCCGCACGCCGCCAGACGCTGCGGGTGGATGTGCCTGGCGGAGATCGGGCGAGTCTGTTTTGTCGTTGGAACGAGTTGGCGTACGCGAACCGCCCTTCCGGTTGGGGGATGCTGCAGGGTTGGGGCAACGCCACATTGGCGCGAATCCCGCGGACGCGGCTCCAGAAAGCGTGGAATCGCCGTATCCACCGCTGCCGTCAACTTTATACTCCCGCTTGCGCTGCAAAAAATCGCCGCTAGGCTCTTGCTTTGGGCACCCAGTTTTTCCGGAACCGCTGCTGGCGGCAGCTGGATCCAGTCTCGAGGGTAGATCACGTTGAAGAAGATACTTGCATTGGTGGTCGCGGTGGCAGCTGTGCTGATGCTGGTGGTCATGGTGACCGGCACGGGTAGCGGTCAGACAGCCGTTGCGCCTGGGTCTGCGTCTGCAATTGCGGTGGCTGGAGTCGCGGCGGCAACTGGGCCGCTCACTGCCTCGTCGACTGCAACCGGGCCTGGCCTGGACAAGGTCCTGACCCTGCTAGCCGACAAGGCCAACTCCACCTTGCCAATGATGGTCGACAGGAATACCCGATGGGACACGACGATGGCCGGCCCGGGGAAGAATTTCACCTACTTCTATACGATGCCTGGCCATGCGTCGGCAGACCTGGATCCGGTGGCGACGCGTGAGGCCATCGCACCGCAGGTCACGGGCAACGTGTGTGGCAACAAGGACATGCAGGTGATGTTCAAGGCCGGCGTCACGGCTCACTACGTTTATCGGGGCAACGACGGTGCCGAGGTGGTCCGACTGGCCATTGCGCCGGCCGATTGCGGCGTCTCTCCGGACCCATCGTTCAAACCGGAAGACCTGATCGGGCCTGCCTGATTGACGCGCATTGGTGTGTAGCGGCGGAGAGGCCGCTTCTACAGGTGCATAGGCCATGGGGATGCTGGCCCGAGAGCTCGGGACCCTTGGCGGGCAGGACACGAAAGGTGTTTCTGCCGGGCAAACGCGTGTCGGAACTGTTGTTCTGGGGTCGAGTAGACCGCCAGAGGCGTTCCGGACGAGGTCGGGGCAGACGTTGGCCGGCAGGGCCCGCTTCTAAACAGAGCGGCGGGGACCCTACTCCATGCCCAGCTTCTTCAGCTTGTAGCGCAGGGCGCGGAAGGTGATGCCAAGCTGGGCGGCGGCCTTGGTCTTGTTCCAGCGGGTGTCTTCCAGCGCCTTGGAGATCGCGGCGCGTTCCATCTGCTCGATGTAGGAGGGCAGGGCGCCGGCGCCGGGGTCGATGCCGGCCAGCGGCACGTCGTCGGCGGAGGGGGCGGCGCGCAGGTCGGCATCGACCGACCCCGGGCGCGCGCTGCTGCCATGGCCGTGGCCGTTGTTCTGCGGCAGGTGCAGGTCGTCGGCACCGATCAGGTCGGTGTCGGCCATGGCCAACGCGCGCTCGAGGATGTTTTCCAGCTCGCGCACGTTGCCCGGGAACAGGTAGCCGGCCAGCGCCTGCAAGGCGTCCGCTCCCAGTTTCGGCACCGAGCGTCCATGCGCGCCCGCCAGGCGGGCAAGGATGGCGCTGGTCAGCTGCGGCAGGTCGCCGGTGCGCTCGCGCAGGGGCGGCACGCGCAGCTCGATCACGTTGATGCGGTAGTAGAGGTCGTGGCGGAAGCGGCCATCGTTGGCCAACTCGCCCAGGTCCTTGTGGGTGGCCGAGAGGATGCGCACGTCGACTGCCAATTCGGCAGACGCGCCAACTGCGCGCACGCACTTCTCCTGGATGGCGCGCAGCAGCTTGACCTGCATCGGCAGCGGCAGCTCGGCCACTTCGTCCAGGAACAGGGTGCCGCCGTTGGCCGCCTGGAACAGGCCCGGCTTGTCGATGTGGGCGCCAGTGAAACTGCCTTTCTTGTGGCCGAAGAACTCGCTTTCCATCAGCTCGGCCGGGATAGCGCCGCAGTTGACCGGCACGAACGGACCGCCCGAACGCGCGCCCTGTTCGTGGATGGTGCGCGCGACCAGCTCCTTGCCCACGCCCGACTCGCCCATGATGTAGACCGGCGCCTGGCTGCGGGCGACCTTGGCAATGGTGTCGCGCAGGGTGTCCATGGCCTCGGAACCACCGAGCAGGCGGCTGGCGTGCTCTGGCGGGGTGGGCGGCGCCGGCGTACGCGCGGTGTTGTTGAGTTCCAGCGCGTGGTTGACCAGCTTGCGCAGGACCGCGATGTCCACCGGCTTGCTGACGAAATCGAAGGCGCCGGCCTTGAGCGCTTCCACGGCGAGTTCGACATTGCCGAAGGCGGTGATCATGGCCACCGGCAGGGTGGGGTGGTCGCGGGCGATGTCGCCGACCAGCTCGATGCCGTTGCCGTCGGGCAGGTTCATGTCGGTCAGGCACAGGTCGTAGGCGTTGCGCGCCAGGTGCGCACGCGCCTCGCCCAGGTTGGCGGCGGTGTCGATGCGCAGGCCCATGCGGCCCAGGGTCAGGACCAGGAGCTCGCGGATGTCGCGTTCGTCGTCGACGATCAGGGCGCTGCGGTTCTCGGACATTGATTTCCCCCTCGGCCTTGTATGTGCCGAAGTGTAGTCCGTTCGTTACGTTTTGGTGAGGCTGCGGGGGCGTGAACGTGAGACTGCAATCGCGGAATGGATGCGAAGACGGGGATGGCGTGCGAGCCGCGCGGAGCACAAGGCCCACCCCAGAAAAATTCTTGCCCCCGTGGGAGCCAGCTTCCATGGCCGCCAAAGCCAACCCGTAGGAGCGCCCTTCATGCCCTCTTCGGGTAAATGGGCGCGAACCTTTCCGGCCGGCGAGATCCATCCGTAGGAGCGCCCCATGGGCGCGAGCTTTTCCGGCCGGTGAGGTCCATCCGTAGGAGCGCCCCATGGGCGCGAGCTTCGGCCTTGGCAGGGGACGGCCGAAAGAGCTCGCGCCCAGGGGGCGCTCCTACGGGGGTGGTCGAGGTCTGTCCAGGGGCTCGCGCCCATGGGGCGCTCCTGCGTGGGGCGATATCGCGCCGGGCGCTGTCAGGCCGCCGCCAGGGCGTGGGGGCCGGTCATGCCGATGCGGAAGCAGCTGCCGCCGCCGGGCACGGGCACGTAGTCCAGGGTGGCCTGGTTGGCCCTCGCCAGCTCGCGGGCGATGTACAGGCCCAGGCCGGTGCCGTGTTCGGAGGTGGTGTAGAACGGGCGAAACAGCTGCGAGGCCACGGCTTCGGGAATGCCCGGACCGCGGTCGAGCACGTCGATGCATGGACGCCCTTCGGCCTGGAAGATGCGTACCCGCACCCGTGCCGGTTCGCCCGGCAGGCGCCCGTAGTTGAGCGAGTTCTGGATCAGCACGGTCAGCATCTGCTGCAGGTGGCGCGCGTCCATGACCGCCGGTACATCCTTGGCTCCGGCCACCACTTCCAGGCTGTCGGTCTCGATGGACATGTGCTGGCGGAAGTCATCGGTGAAGTGGCGCACGTAGGCGTTGAGGTCCATGTGCTCGGGCGTGGCGCGCTCGCGACGGGCAAGGCCCAGCACGCTCTCGACGATGCCGTTGGTGCGCTTGCACTGCTGGTGGATGATCTCCAGCAGGCGGCGGTCGCCGTCGATGATGCTGGTTGACTCTTCCAGCAACTGCACCGCGTAGTTGATGGCGGCCAGCGGGTTGCGGATCTCGTGGGCCAGGCTGGCCGAGAAGCGGCCGAGTGCCGACAGGGTCAGCGACTCGGCGCGACGCGAGACCACGGTGGCATCGTCCAGGAACACCAGCGACAGGTCGCTGCCGACCATCAGCCGGGCGAAGCGCGGCTGCACCTCGGCCTGGTCGTGGTTGAGCTGCATGGGAGTTTCGTCGTGCTGGCCGCTGCTGCGCCAGCGCTGCAGGCGTCGCGCAAGTTCCGGGGAGTGGTCGGGAAGGTGCCGCCCCTTGCCCTCGTGCTTTCCTGAATCACCGCCGTCGCCCAGCAGCAGGCTGGCCGCTTCGTTGGCCAGGCGGATGCAGTTCTGGTCATCCACCACCAGCACGCCGGTGCGCATGCGGCGGATGATCAGTTCGTTGACTTCGAACAGGTTGGCCACCTCCTGGCCACGCTGGTCGGCCAGCGCTTCGCTGCTGCGGGCGCGCTGGCCGGTCTGGCTGGCCAGGTAGCCCACTGCCAGGTAGGTGAAAGAGAACATGATCATTTCGGCCACCGGCCGGCCGATCGCATCGCCCCCCAGCACGTTGCTGACGACGTATTCGACCAGCAGCGCCGCGACGGCCGCCACTGCCACGCCATTGCCCAGGCGCGGCGGCAGCAGCAGCGCCGCGGCCGAGACGTTGAACAGCAGCATCATCGCGATCCCGGCGGTAGCCGCAGGCAGCGCATAGGTGGCGAGCGCGGCCACCGCGATATCGACCGCGACGCTGACCACCACCAGCGGCGTCACGTGGCGATTGCTGCGCCCCAGCAGCATCACGATGATCGCGAAGATCAGGTAGAACATGGCCAGCCCGGTGGCGAGCATCGGCGCGCGCGGCTCGCCGACCAGGCCCGAAAGCGGGCTGAAGATCAGCCCGGCCAGGATCCCCGCCTCCAGCGCCCGGTACAGCCCGAAGAAGTACAGCTCGCGCCGGGGCGCAAACTGGATTGGACCGATGATCGTTTGGCGTGTGCTCAAGCTAGGCCTCCCCAGACACTGGCCGCAGTATAGGGAACCGCGGGCGCGCGGGGCTGGGGCATCACTGGAAAGACGCGCAATGCGGCCGCCATTCGCATTGCTTCCCGCCATTCTTGCCCTGCCCGTGTCAGAGGTCGATGGGCCGGGCTGGCCCGCTTGGCCGAGCGCCCCGCCAGGACCGGTTTTGCACCGCAGCACGCGCTGGGCGACAATGGCCGACCCATCCGTGCCCTCCCGGCGCTCAGCGCCGTGCAGCTGCGCGCGATGCGTTCCGTTCCTTCTCCCAGTGTTCTCTTCCAGGTGACGCATGAACTTCCACGAATACCAGGCGAAGCAGCTATTTGCCGATTACGGCATTGCAGTGCCGGCCGGGCGCATCGCGCGCACTCCCGATGAAGCGGTCGAAGCGGCCAAGGCCATTCCCGGCGACCTGTGGGTGGTCAAGGCGCAGATCCACGCCGGTGGCCGCGGCAAGGCCGGCGGGGTCAAGCTGGCCAAGACCCTGGACGAGGTGAAGCAGTACGCCACGGCCATGCTGGGCACTAAGATGGAAACCTACCAGTCCGGTGGCGTGGCCCTGCCGATCGAGACGGTGCTGATTTCCGAAGGCACCGATATCGCCAAGGAGCTGTACCTGTCCGTGCTGGTGGACCGCAGCAGCCAGGCGGTGACCTTCATCACCTCCAGCGAGGGCGGCGTTGACATCGAGACGGTGGCCAAGGAAACCCCGGAGAAGATCCAGACCCTGACGGTCAACTTCACCGAGGGCCTGCAGCCCTACCAGACCCGCGAGGTTGGCTTCGCCCTGGGCCTGACCGCCAAGCAGGTCGGCCAGCTGAGCAAGATCATGCTGGGCCTGTACAGGCTGTTCAACGAGA
The DNA here is from genome assembly GCA_038233685.1 of Lysobacterales bacterium. GTDB lineage: Bacteria > Pseudomonadota > Gammaproteobacteria > Xanthomonadales > Xanthomonadaceae > Pseudoxanthomonas_A. The sequence goes on from JBBSVH010000030.1 coordinate 12,286, forward strand.
AGGACCTGGCGCTGGTTGAACTCAACCCGCTGGCGATCCTCACCAACGGCGACCTGGCCGTGCTCGACGGCAAGATCAACTCGGACGACAACGCCAATTTCCGCCATGCCGACCTGGTGGCGATGCGCGACACCTCGCAGGAAGACGAGACCGAAGTCTTGGCCTCCGAGCACGACCTCAACTACGTGACCATGGACGGCAACATCGGCTGCATGGTCAACGGCGCGGGCCTGGCCATGGCCACCATGGACGTGATCAAGCTCAACGGCGGCGAGCCGGCCAACTTCCTCGACGTGGGCGGCGGCGCAACGAAAGAGCGCGTGACCACCGCGTTCAAGCTGATCCTGTCCAGCGACAAGGTCGAGGCGATCTTCGTGAACATCTTCGGCGGCATCGTGCGCTGCGACATGATCGCTGAAGGCATCATCGCCGCGGTCAAGGACGTGGGCGTCAAGGTGCCGGTGATCGTGCGCCTGGAAGGCACCAACGTGGAAGCCGGAAAGAAGCTGCTGGCCGAATCGGGCCTGGCGATCACCGCTGCCGACGACATCAACGATGGCGCCCGCAAGGCGGTTGCTGCAGTCGCCTGATCATCTCCCTGTAGGAGCGGACCCTGCCCGCGAGAAGCTTCACCGGTAACGCGTCTTCGCGGGCAGGGCCCGCTCTTACACAAGCACCCCAAGGATTTCGCAATGAGCGTTCTGGTCAACAAAAACACCAAGGTCATCGTGCAGGGCTTCACCGGCCAGCAGGGCACCTTCCACGCCACCCAGATGGTCGAGTACGGCACCCAGGTGGTCGGCGGCGTGACCCCGGGCAAAGGCGGCACCACCCACATCGAACTGCCGGTGTTCAACACCGTGCGTGAAGCCGTGGCATCGACCGGCGCCGATGCGTCGGTGATCTACGTACCGCCGCCGTTCGCGGCCGACGCGATCCTCGAAGCCGCCGACGCTGGCATCAAGGTCATCGTGTGCATCACCGAAGGCATCCCGGTGCTGGACATGCTGCGAGTCAAGAACACGTTGAAGGGCTATCCGGACGTCACCCTGGTGGGCCCGAACTGCCCCGGCATCATCACCCCGGGCGAGTGCAAGATCGGGATCATGCCCGGCCACATCCACACGGTCGGCAAGATCGGCATCGTGTCGCGTTCAGGCACGCTGACCTACGAAGCGGTCAAGCAGACGACGAATGTGGGGCTGGGCCAGTCCACGGTCATCGGCATCGGTGGCGACCCGATCAACGGCCTGAACTTCGTCGACTGCTTGAAGCTGTTCAACGAGGACCCGCAGACCGAAGGCATCATCATGGTCGGCGAGATCGGCGGCAGCGCCGAGGAAGAAGGCGCCGAGTACATCGCAAAACACGTCAAGAAGCCCGTGGTCGGCTTCATCGCCGGCGCCTCGGCCCCGGCCGGCAAGCGCATGGGCCATGCAGGCGCCATTGCCTCGGGCGGCAAGGGCACGGCCGAAGGCAAGTTCGCAGCCATGGAAGCGGCGGGCGTGGTCACGGTGCGTTCGCCCGGCGACCTCGGCGCGGCGATTGCGAAGCTGGTGAAGTAGGGGTTTCCTGCTGCGAGGAGTCCAGGGGGCCGCCAAGTGCGGCCCTTTTTCGTATGCTCTGATGCGAAAGCGACAGAGGTTGCGCTTCGACATTCCGCCGTGGGAGCGATGCTGAAGGAACCCTTTGCCCGCATGCGGGAGAGGGGCAGGGGTGAGGGCGGTCTTGGCGCGAGGCCGACGGTGCCCTCATCAGCCCTGCGGGCACCTTCTCCCGCAGGCGGGAGAAGGGTTGGTGAAGGCGCCGCGGGGCAATGCTGGTTCGGCTGGGTCGCCCGCTCTCAATGTGCCAGCGCTGCATCAAACCCTCGCACGAATGGATCGAAGAGAACCCCTCGCCCGCTTGCGGGAGAAGGGTTGGGGCTGCACCAAATCTTGCAACGACGGTGGAAAGTGAGAGAACCCCTCGCCCGCTTGCGGGAGAGGGGCAGGGGTGAGGGCGCTCCTGGCTCTGACGCTCTCTCGCGGCATTTACTGATCGTGCCACTGGCACGCCCACGTGACCCTGCAACTCCCAATCGGACCAGGGGAGCGCAGGCATGCGCGAAGGTCAGAAGACAAGGTTCGCGCGCCATCTGCGCCAAGATGGAACCGATGCCGAACGCTCCCTCTGGCACCATCTGCGCAATCGCTCACTGATGGGCTGCAAGTTCAGGCGCCAGCACCCGGTCGGGCACTTCATCGTGGACTTCGCGTGCCTGGAGCATCGGGTGGTCGTCGAACTCGACGGAAGCCAGCATGGCACTGCCCAGGATGGGCGCAGGACGCTGGAGATCCAAGCCGCTGGCTACACGGTGCTGCGTTTCTGGAACAATGACGCACTGTCCCGGCAACAGGTGGTCCTGAGCATGATCTTCGACGCGCTGGCGCTTCGCCTTCCCCAGACCGCTGCGGACGTGGACATCCCATGACCAGCCTACGCATCGCCCTGGCCCAGTTCGACTTCCCGGTAGGCGCGGTCGCCGAAAACACCACGCGGATGGCCAGCATGATCGCCGAAGCGCGCGACGAGTACGGCGCCGACGTGGTCGTGTTCCCCGAGCTGGCGATCAGCGGCTATCCGCCTGAAGACCTGCTGATGCGGCCCAGCTTCCTGTCCGATTGCGAGGTCGCGCTGAAGCTGCTGGCAGGCGCGGCGCGGGGGATCGTGGCGGTGGTGGGCTGGCCGGAGTCCGCGGGCAGCGTGCTGTTCAATTCGGCCAGCGTGTTGCGCGATGGCGTGGTCGAAAAAACCTACCGCAAGCGCGAGTTGCCGAACTACAACGTGTTCGACGAGCGTCGCTACTTCACTGTCGATCCGGATGGCGGGTCGTGCGTGTTCGAGGTCAAGGGCGTGCAGGTGGGATTGGTCATCTGCGAGGACCTGTGGTTCACCGAGCACCTGCTGGACACCGCGCGCCTGGGCGCCGAAGTTGTGGTGGTACCCAACGCCTCGCCGTTCGAGCGCGACAAGCACGCCAGTCGCGATGCGCTGGTGCATCAGCGGGTGGTCGAGTCCGGCGTCGGCCTGGCCTATCTCAACGTGGTGGGTGGGCAGGATGCACTTGTGTTCGACGGGTCGTCGGTCGTGGCCGATGGCGACGGGCACGTGCATCCGGCGGCGGCGGCATTCACCGATCAGTGGCTGGTGGTGGACTTCGACCAGGCTTCGCGGCGCTTCAGCGCCGTGCAGTGGATGGAAGAAGGCGACGAGAGCCGCGACGCGCTGGCGTGGCGTGCGGTGGTCCGTGGAACGCGCGACTACTGCCACAAGAACGGCTTCACCAAGGTGTGGCTGGGGCTGTCCGGTGGCATCGATTCGGCGCTGGTACTGGCGGTCGCGGTGGACGCCGTGGGCGCCGACAATGTCACCGCGGTGCGGCTGCCGTCACGCTACACCGCCGATCTTTCCAATGACCTCGCCGCCGAGCAGTGCACGGCGATGGGGGTGAAAATGATCACCATCCCGATCGAAGCGCCGTTCAAGGGTTTGATGGAGGCGCTGGGGCCGACCTTCGAAGGCCTGGAAGCCGACACGACCGAGGAGAACCTGCAGTCGCGCAGCCGCGGGGTGATCCTGATGGCGCTGAGCAACAAGCTGGGCGGGTTGCTCCTGACTACCGGCAACAAGAGCGAGTACGCGGTGGGCTACGCCACCATCTACGGCGATATGTGCGGCGGGTACGCGCCGATCAAGGACCTGTACAAGACGGAGGTGTTCGCCCTGGCCAACTGGCGCAACACGGTGGGCGGCGCGCCGGTGATCCCACCGGCGGTGATAACCCGTCCGCCCTCGGCCGAGCTGCGCGCCAACCAGACCGACCAGGATTCGCTGCCACCCTACGACGTGCTCGACGCGATCCTGCTGCGCTACGTGGACATGGAGCAGTCGCGCGACGAGATCGTCGCGGCCGGTTTCGCTGCCGACGTGGTCGACCGCATGCTGAAGCTGGTGCGCACCAGCGAGTGGAAGCGGCACCAGTCCGCGCCGGGACCGAAGGTATCGCATCGCGCATTCGGACGGGAACGTCGCTATCCCATCACCAACAAGTACAAGGCCTGAGCCCCAACGAGCGGCATCGGGAGCGGGTTAGACTTCGCGCCCGTCGAACGTTACCCAGTCCATGGCCAGGCACAAGCGCAAGCGCGACACACACCGGGCCGGTCGCGCGCCGGCAGCTCGAGCTGCATCGGCAAAGCTCGGCCCCGATCGGCCAGTAGCGGCGCTCGCTGCGCTGGGGCTGCTCTTGACCGGCTACCTGACGGTGGCCGCCTGGACCCGGATTGACCCAGCCGGGTGCATGCCCGGTGCCGGCTGCGAGGTCATCCATTCCAGCGCCTGGTCCATCCTGCTGGGGATGCCGATGGCCCTGTGGGGATTTGCCACCTACGCGGTGATTGGGGCGCTGGCGCTGATGGCTCGGACGACGCCGGTGCGCCGCTGGCGGCACCTGTGGCGCGTCTCGCTGCTGGGACTCGCGGTGAGCGTCTATCTGACCGCGGTCGGCGTGCTGGTGCTGGACGCCCTGTGCGCTTTCTGCCTGCTGTCACTGGCGACGATGGCGGCCATTTTCGTCATGGTCCACCTGCGCCGGCCCGCCGCCGCGCCCGGCACGCGATGGTCGAGCTGGCTGCTGGGCAACCTGCTGGTGGCGATGGCAGTGGTCGCCGTGCTTCAGGTGCATCTGGCGGGGATGCCCGTGCAGCGGCCGGAGGATCCACGGCTGGTGGCCCTGCTGGCGCACCTGGAAGGCAAGGGTACCCGCTACTACGGCACATCCTGGTGCGTGGAATGCCGCAAGCAGAAGAAAATCTTTGGTGCCTCGGCCGCGCGCCTGCCCTACGTGGAGTGCAGCACCACCGGTGCGCCGGGGGCTCCGCAGACGTTTGAATGCGCCCGTGCCGGCATCGAGTCGTATCCAACATGGGTCATCGATGGCCTGCAGCATCGGCAGGTGATGCAGCCGCGGGAGCTGGCGGCGATCACCGGTTTCGACTGGAGCGGCTACAAGGCGCAGTAGCCGGCGCGGTTGCTGCGCGGAGACGCTGCCGGCTGCTACGACCCGCGCGGCCAAGGCGCTTCACCACTGACGTGGCTCCCACGCAATCTGCGCGCCGCGAACCAGGTCAGCGAACTGTCAACGGGTTGGATTCCGGGAAGCCCGTGTTCCGCTGACGTGGCGGCGCATGACTGCGCCGCGCGAAAGGACGCGCGCGTACCGGGGCAGTCGTCAGACAAGAAAAGGGGCCAATGGCCCCTTGTTCTCAGTTCCTGTCGGCGTCGACCGCCGACTTCTCACCCGCGAACGGGTTCAACCTGCGCAGCGAGGACGGTTCGTCCGGCCAGTCGCCGGACAGCCACGGGTGCTGCGGCGCGTTCTGCACCAGCACGCGGCGCGCATCGGCCGCCAGCGTGTCATTGCCCAACTGGGTGTAGGACTCGGCCAACACCGCCACTGCATCGTTCTGGTATTCACTCTGCGGATAGGTTTCCAACAGGTACCTGGCGCGGCTGGCGGCGGCCACGTAGGCCTCGCGCCGCAGGTAATACAGGGCGGTGTCCAGATCATGCCGCGCGAACAGGTTGCGCAGCGCCACCATGCGCTCGCGGGCGTCTGCCGAATAGCGGCTGTTGGGGTAGCGCTGGGTCAGCAGGTTGAAGTCGTTGTAGGCCTGCATGGGGGTGGCCAGGTCGCGGCGGCTGGCGTCCAGGCTCCACACGCGCTGCAGGAAGATCGCATCGCGGCCCGAGTTGGACAGGCCGCGGAGGTAGTACATGTAGGGCACGTTGCGCTGGGTCGGATAGGTGCGGATGAAGCGGTCGATGGTCGAAACCGCATCGTCCGCCTTGCCGGCCTTGTACTGCGCGTACGCAGTTTCCATCAGAGCCTGCTCGGTGTAGGCACCGTAGGGATACTGTGCGATCAGCTTGCGGAATTTGATTTCCGCGTTCGCCCAGTTGCCGCCGACCATCGAGGCGTGGCCCCGCTGGTACATCTCTTCGACCGGCCGGCTGGTGTCGTCATCCTTGTTGCGCCCGAACATCTTGCCGAGGCTGGCGCAGCCGGTGGTGGTCACTACGACCAGGACCATCAGGGCGGCCAAGCGCATCAAGGCGGGGCGAAGGATGGAATTTGGGACGGGGGCGAGGCGCTGGGTCATGGACTGGCGGCAGGGCCGCGGCGGCTGGACGGAGTGGCGATGATAGCCTAGGCGCTGCCCAAGCCATGAACGAGTGGCCAACCAGCCGCCTCCATCCGCATGACCGACCCCCTTTTGCAAGATGGCGCAGACGAAAGCAATCTGCGCACCGCCACCGTGCCCCAGGGTGCGGCCGGGCGCCGGTTCGACGCCGTGCTGGCCGAACTGTTCCCCGAGTATTCGCGCTCGCGCCTGACCGAGTGGATCAAGACCGGCGATGCCCTGCTGGACGGGCAGCTGGTGCGGCCGCGTGAAGCAGTACGCGGCGGCGAGATCGCCAGCCTGGACGTGATCCTGGAGACCCAGACCCACGCGCTGCCCGAGGACATCCCGCTGGAGGTGCTGTACGAGGACGCGGATGTCTTCGTTCTGGACAAGCCCGCCGGGCTGGTGGTGCACCCGGGCGCGGGCAACCCGACCGGGACCCTGGTCAATGCGCTGCTGTTCCGCGACGAGTCGCTCTCGACGCTGCCGCGCGCCGGGATCGTGCATCGGCTGGACAAGGACACCAGCGGGGTGATGGTGGTGGCGCGTACCGTGCCGGCGCATACGTCGCTGGTCGAGCAACTGTCGGCCCGCGGGGTGCACCGCCAGTATCTGGCGGTCGTCGGAGGCTCGATGGTCTCCGGCGGCACGGTGGACGCGCCAATCGATCGCCATCCGCGCGACCGCATCCGCATGGCCGTGCGTGACGAAGGCCGCGACGCGGTCACCCACTACCGGCTTCGCGAGCGGTTCCGCGCGCACACCGCGCTGGAATGCCGCCTGGAAACCGGCCGCACCCACCAGATCCGCGTGCACATGTCGCACCTGAAGTACCCGATCATCGGCGATCCGCTGTACGGCGGGCCGCTGAAGCTGCCCAAGGGCGCAACCGACGAGCTGGTGAGCCAGCTGCGCGGGTTCCGCCGCCAGGCGCTGCATGCCGAAGTGCTGGAGTTCAAGCACCCGGCGAGTGGCGAACCGGTACGCGTGTCGGCACCTGTGCCCGCGGACATCGTGGCCCTGCTGGCGGCGCTGCGTGCCGACACGGCGGCGCAGAAGAGCCGGTGACGACCGGCGCCCTGCTGCAGGCCGACTGGCCGGCGCCTCCGCGGGTACACGCGTTCACCACGCTGCGGCATGGGGCAGGGACTTCGCTTCCGCCGTTCGATCACTTCAACATGGGCAACAAGTACGCGGTCGGCGGCGACCATCCGGAGACGGTCGAACGCAACCGCCTGGAGCTTGCCGAGGACTTCGGATTGCCGTCGCCGCCGCACTGGCTCAGGCAGGTGCACGGGACCGGCGTGTTGCGGTTTGACCAGGCGGCAGGCTCGAGTTTCGGTTTCGGCGGCCAGCGAGAAAGCCAAGGCCAGGGCACCCCTCCTCGATCCTCCCCTTCGCTGCGCGAAAGGGAGGAGGCGAAAGCAAGAGCCGAAGCGAAAGCAGTGGCGAAAACAGAGATCAAAGCAGAAGCGAAAGCAGGAGCCGAAGCAGCAGCAGGAGCGGCAGCAGCAGCAGCGAAATCTGACGCGAAGGCCGAACCGGAACCCGAAGCCGATGCTGCCGTTACTTCGACACCCGGCACGGTGCTGGCGATCCTCAGCGCCGACTGCCTGCCGGTGCTGCTGGCAGCCCGGGACGGAACTGAAGTCGGCGCCGCCCACGCGGGCTGGCGCGGTCTGGCCGATGGCGTGATCGAAGCCACGGTGCTGGCGATGCGCACGCCTGCCAGCGCGCTGGTGGCGTGGCTGGGCCCGGCGGCCGGGCCGCAGGCGTACGAAGTCGGACAGGAGGTGTTCGACGCATTCGTGTTGCCCGATCCGGACGCGGCGATCGCATTCTCGTCCACGCGTCCGGGCCACTGGCGGGTCGATCTGTACGCCCTGGCACGCCTGCGCCTGCGCGCCGCCGGCGTCGGCGTCGGCCGGATCCACGGCGGCGGCCTGTGCACGATTTCCGACCCGCAGCGCTTCTATTCCCACCGCCGCGACGCGTGCACCGGCCGCCTGGCCACGCTGGTGTGGATCGACCGGTAGCCTGGCGGCAGTAGCTACCTCCGCCCCGCCGACGTCGAACTCCGTGTCGGGAAAAACGCAAGTGACGAGGGAGCTCCACCCGCAGCGCGCTGACCCGCTGTGGGAGCGACTCAAGTCGCGAAGAAGCCCGACCTGCGGCCCCCGGAACCCGTGTGGTAGCAACCCAAGCCGTGGAGAAGATCCACCCGCAGCGCCCGGACCCCCTGTGTGAGCGACGCAAGTCGCGAACAACACCTGCCTGCAGTGCGCGCTTTACTCCAGAAGACTCCACGCCTCGCGGCCGCCGCCGGCACGCGGGGGGAGCGGCTATGCTGTCCACGCGCACCCCTACGATACGGTTCGCGATTCCTGACTCGACCCCGACCCAATCCGGAGCACCCAGTGCCTTCGACGCCAGCACCTGCTTCCCGTGCTCCCCGCTGGATCGTCCCCGGCGACATCAACGGCTTCTTCGGCCTGGTCGTCGACAACCTCTCGATCCTGGGCTTTATCGCGGTAGCGCTGATCGGCATCTTCGGGTTTCCGGCCGAAGTGGTGTATGCGCGCATGTTTCCCGGCACCGCCCTGGGCGTGCTGGTGGGCAACCTGATCTACACGTGGATGGCGCGGCGCCTGGCGGCCCAGTCGGGGCGCGAAGACGTGACCGCGATGCCGCTGGGGCTCGATGCCCCGACCAGCATCGGCATGGCGCTACTGGTACTCGGCCCGGCCTTTGTCGGCTTCAAGCATGCGGGCGTGGAACCGCAGGCCGCCGCCATCGCGACCTGGCAGCTGGGCATGGCATCGCTGGTGGTGATGGGCCTGCTCAAGCTGGTCCTGTCGTTCTTCGGCGAGGCGGTGACGCGCGCGGTGCCGCGAGCAGGCCTGCTGGGTTCTATCGCCGGTATTGCGCTGCTGCTGATGGGGTTCCTTCCGCTGCTCGAAGCCTTCCGCTCGCCGGTGGTGGGCTTCGTGACCCTGGGCCTACTGCTGTATGTGCTCATCGCCAAGGGCCGGCTGCCGGTGCGCCTGCCGGGCGTGCTGGTGGCGTTCCTGGTCGGCACGGTTCTTTACTACGCACTTGGGCTTGCGGGCCTGGGTGCACCGGGTTTCGCCCTGCCGCAGGCACTGCCGCTGGCCCTGGTGATCCCGTGGCCGACGCTGGGTTTCCTGGACGGCCTGCCGGCCACGGTGCCGTACCTGCCGTTGCTGCTGCCGTTCGGGCTGCTGGTGGTGGTGGGTGGGATCAACGTGAGCGAAAGCGCGCGCGCCGCCGGCGACGACTACCGGACCCGCGACGTGTTGCTGGTCGAAGCGGTGTCCACCCTGGTGGCCGGGGTGTGCGGCGGCGTGGCCCAGACGACGCCCTATATCGGCCAGCCGGCGTACAAGCACATGGGCGCGCGCAGCGGCTACACGCTGCTGACCGGTCTGTTCGTGGGGATTGGCGGCATGCTCGGCATCATCTCCGGGCTTGTGCAGTGGCTGCCGCTTGCGGTGCTGGCGCCGATCATCGTGTACGTGGCCATCGACATCACCGTGCAGGCGTTCCAGGCCACCCCACGTCAGCACCAGTCGGCAATGGTGCTGGGATTCCTGCCTTCGGTGGCGTACCTGCTGTCGATCAAGGCCTCCAATCCGGCGTGGATTGCGCCGGAGAGGCTTGCCGAACTGATGACGGCCACGGACGGCAGTGGGCTGCCGGAGATGGCGGTGATCGTGACCCTGGGCAACGGCTTCATCATCACCGCGATGATCTGGATCAGCGCCGTGGTCTGCATGATCGAGGCGCGCCTGCTGCGCGCGGCCGGCGTGCTGATGGTGGGCGCGGGGCTGAGCCTGTTCGGCGTGATCCACTCGGTGGTGCCCGGCGGCGGCGTGTACTGGCCGTGGATGCTGGAGGGGCTGGCACGAACCATCAGTTGGCAGTTCACCGGTGCCTACGTGGCGCTGGCTGCGGTGATGGCGCTGCTGTCATGGCAGAAGCCCACGCCTGCATAGGAGCGCTGCCGAATCTCCGTGAGCTCTGTAGATCCGAGCTTGCTCGGATGCTTCTTGCATTGAAAGCAGA
>JBBSVH010000031.1:0-22582 GCA_038233685.1 Lysobacterales bacterium
GCGTCGCGCTGGCGGCGATGTTCCTCACGGCGCGGCTGTTGAACGCGCGCCTTGCCGGCCAGGTCGAGGACCTGGCACGCGTGGTGGACCATGCCGCAACGAGTGGCAACTACCACCTGCAGGTTTCCGAGGCGGAGACCGGCGCATTGCAGCCGATAGCCGCGGCGTTCAATCGTCTGATGCAGAGACTGAGCCCTCGCGGCGAGTGACGTTGATCGTAAGCGCGTCCGCTTGACGCTTCGCAGCATCGGCTCGTGGCGCTCCGTCGCCAGGGCGATCCACGACTTGAAGACAAGGGGGAAATCAATGAAGGTATCGAGCAACATATTTGGAAGGCGCCTGTCGCTGGCGGTGGCGGTGGCGTTCGCTTGCGGCGCGGTGCAGGCGCAGGACGTCGGCACGCTGGACGCCGGCGAAGAGGAAGCTTCTGAAACCGCGGTGGGCACCAGCGGTAAGCTGTTGCTCACCGGTGGGGTGACCCAGATCGAGGGATCGGCCGGCGGCGGACTGACGCCATGGGCGGTCATCGGTGGCTACGGAACGCATGACCAGATTGGCGGCAACGCATATTTCACCAACGTGTCGGTCGATGACTACGGGCTGCAGAGCTACGGCGCGTTGATCGGTCTGTACGATCGGGTCGAGCTCAGCTTGTCGCGCCAGGAGTTCGACACCGAGCAGGTGGGTGCACTGCTTGGCCTGGGCCGCGGCTTCACCATCAGGCAGGACACCTACGGCATCAAGGTGAAGCTGTTTGGTGACGCGGTGCTTGAGCAGGACAGCTGGTTGCCGCAGGTATCCATCGGCGTGCAGCACAAGCGCAATGCCGAGGGAGGACTGCTGAGGGCCATCGGTGCCAAGGACGACAGCGGCACGGACGTGTACATCAGCGCGACCAAGCTTTATCTGGCGCAGAGCCTGATGGTCAACGCTACGGTGCGCTTCACCGAGGCGAACCAGTTCGGGATCCTCGGTTTCGGTGGCGACAAGGACGATGGTTACAAGGCCCAGTTCGAGTTCTCCGCGGCCTATCTGGTTACGCGAAACCTCGCGTTCGGCGCCGAGTACCGCACCAAGCCCGACAACCTCAACATCGCGGTCGAGGACGATGCGTTCGACGTGTTCGTAGCGTGGGCACCGATCAAGAACGTGTCGCTGACCGTGGCCTACGTCGACCTTGGCAACATCGTGATCCGTGACAACCAGCGCGGTGTGTATGCCTCGCTCCAGGTCGGCTTCTGATGCAACCACAACAGGGAAAAACATCATCATGAACATGCTTGGAAAATTCGCCGCGATGCTGCTGTGCAGCGCTGCGCTCAATGCCGTCCCCGCGGCAGCGCAGGTCACGGTCGTCGAGGTCCAGGAGGAAGCCCAGGCTCAGCGCGTTGCCGGCCCCGCCCCGGAACGTGCCGCCGGCGTGCCGGATCCGGCCCCGGAGCATCCAGAACTGGCCGGCGTGTTCGACGACTTCGGCGGCATGCCGGGGATGACCGCGCTGATGGATGACTTCATGGCCATCATGCTGGACGACCCACGTCTGCGGCCGTTTTTCGAGAATACCGAACAGGACCGCATCAAGCGCCAGTTGGCTGAGCAGTTCTGCGCCATCCTGGGCGGCGGCTGCGTTTACAGCGGCCGTGACATGAAAGAGTCGCACGCTGGCCAGGATATCCGCCGCGCGGATTTCAACGCGCTGATCGAAGACCTGCAGATTGCAATGGACCGCAAGCGCATCCCGTTTCGATCCCAGAACAAGCTGCTTGCGATCCTGGCACCAATGCACCGCGAGGTGATCTCGCGCTGATTGCCGAGGGGAGCCGTTAACACAGCTCACACAGCACGCGCGCAACCGTAGATCCGAGCTTGCTCGCATGCTTTTGATCTGGTGCCAGAAGCATCCGAGCAAGCTCGGATCTACGAGCGGTGCTGGCTTTCCGCATCGAAGTTTCAGGAACGAGCGTTGACAGTTGCAGGCAGAACAGCCCGCGATCTGCACACGAAATCGCGTAGATCCGAGCTTGCTCGGATGCTTTTGATCTGGTGCCAGAAGCATCCGAGCAAGCTCGGATCTACGCGGATTGATTATCGGCCGCTAGGGGTGAGTCGCGCATCTGCTTAAAGCGCCGCTGCACGCTGCGCCAACTGGTGATTCAGGATCGGGCCGTTGGCGCTGTAGTCCACCGGCACGTCTATCAGGTCCACACCCTCGCGGGCCAGGCACTGGGACAGCAGTGGGGCAAAGGCCGCGGCGGTTTCCGGCCGATGCCCGCGGGCGCCATAGCTTTCCGCGTAGCGCACGAAATCCGGATTGCCCAGCGCCATTCCGAAATCGGCGAAGCCCATCTCGTGCTGCTTCCAGCGGATCATGCCAAGCGCATCGTCGCGCAGCACCAGGACGGTGAGATTGAGCTTCAACCGCATGCAGGTCTCGAGCTCCTGCGAATTCATCATGAAGCCGCCGTCGCCGCACACTGCCAGCGCACGGCGCTGGGGATGCACCAGGGCGGCGGCCATGGCCGAAGGCAGGCCGGCGCCCATCGAGGCCAGCGCGTTGTCCAGCAGGACAGAATTGGGCTTCGAGGCGCGATAGTTGCGCGCGAACCACAGCTTGTAGATGCCGTTGTCCAGGCAGACGATGTCCTCTGCCGCCATCGCGGCGCGGATGTCGGCCACCACCCGCTGCGGGTACATGGGAAAGCGCTCATCGTCCTGGCCTTCGAGAAGTTGCGCATCCATGGCCGCGCGCACCGTGTCGAAAAAGCGGAAATCCCAATGGGGTGAAGGCGGCAGCTCGCACTGCAGTCGCCAGATCGTGTTGGCGATGTCGCCCACCAGCTCGATCTGCGGAAAATACACGCTGTCGACCTGGGCGCTGACGTAGTTGATGTGGACGATGGTGCGCCGGCCTTCGTGCATGAAGAACGGCGGCTTCTCGACCACGTCGTGGCCCACCACTAAAATGAGGTCGGCTGCGGCGATGGCGCGGTGCACGAAGTCGCCGTCGGACAGCGCTGCGCATCCCAGCCACAGCGGGTGGTGTTCGTCGATCACGCCCTTGCCCATCTGGGTGGTGAAGAACGGGACGCCCAGGGTGTCCACAAAGCGCTTGAGCATCGACGCGCTGGACTTGCGGTTGGCACCTGCGCCGATCATCAGCAGCGGGTGTTTCGCTTCGGCCAGGGCGCTTCGTGCCAGCCGGATCGCTTTCTCGTCGCAGACCGGGCGCCGCGACTGGCTGGCCGGAAGCAGGATAGCGTCGCTGTCGTCGCGTGCGATGTCCTCCGGAAGCTCAAGATGCACCGCGCCGGGGCGCTCCTCGGCCGCACGCCGGCAGGCCTCGCGCACCTTGGCCGGAATGGTATCGGCCGACACGATCTGCCGCGTGTACTTGGTCAGCGGCTGCATCATGTCGACCACATCCACGATCTGGAACGCCCCCTGCTTGCTGTTGCCGATCGGCTTCTGCCCGGTGACCATCAGCATCGGCATCGCGCCGAGCTGCGCATATGCCGCGGCGGTGACCAGGTTGGTCGCGCCCGGGCCCAGCGTCGACAGGCATACGCCAGGCCGCCCGGTCAGGCGGCCATAGGTTGCCGCCATGAACCCTGCGGCCTGCTCGTGCCGGGTCACCAGCACGCGGATGCTGGAGGTGCGCAGCGACTCCATCAGGTCCAGGTTTTCCTCACCCGGCACCCCGAAGATGTATTCGACGCCCTCGGCCTCCACTGCCTTGACGAACAGGTCGGATGCTTTCATGCGTTGCACCATGGAATCGGGAGTGCAGTATGGCGATCGGGGTGCAATGGCTTTGTTACGTGGCGCGCACAGTCACGCTCGCATTGTTTCCCGCTTGACTTATGCCTTCGGGAGAAGGAAGGAAAAGCACGACCGCCCTGCTTGCCTTCTTTTCCCGGGAGAAGGTGCCCGGACGGCGGATTGGGGAGTGGACGCTCAGCCGCGGGAAACCACATTTTTCGTGTCTCGCTTCGCTGACGGACACTCATTTCCTTATGATCGCGCTGCGGACCACCTCGCCAAGTTCCGCATCGATTCACGCGCGGCTATCGCACAGAGGCTCGGATGAAAGTCAAAGACGTTCTCTGGATTGTGGTTCTGGGTGGCGCTGCAGGGTTCGGCCACCACGTGTACGAAACCAGCAAGCCCGGCGCCGAGACGCTGCAAGTAGACTCGGCCAAGGACTTTTCTTCGGTTTCGGATGTGGAGGATCGCTCATGGATCAAGCCGCGAGATGCCCGGCCAGGCGCTGCAGCGACAACGTCGTCGAGATGCGACGGGCGCACCAGCTGTCCTCAGATGACATCGTGCGCAGAGGCGACATACTTCATCCAGCACTGCCCCGACACAGCCATGGATGGCGATCATGACGGCGTCCCCTGTGAAGACCAGTGGTGCAGTTAGCGCGCCAGGCACGCAGAGATCCCTCCGAGCCGACATGAGTCACCTTTTGGCTTGTGGAGCACATCAGCCAACCGAGGCCACCCATGGACACCATCTCCTTCGATGACTTTCTGAAGGTTGACCTTCGCGTCGGCCGTATCGTGAGCGCCTCCGTATTCGCGGAAGCCAGGAAACCGGCCTACGTGCTCCACGTGGACTTCGGCGAAGCGCTTGGGGTCCGCAAATCCAGTGCGCAGGTGACGGCGCTGTACACGCCGGAGGAGCTCATCGGCAAGCTCGTGGTGGCCGTTATCAATTTCCCGCCGAAACAGGTCGGCCCGTTGATGTCGGAATGCCTGGTGACCGGGTTCCACAACGAACAGGGCGAAGTCATTCTTTGCGTTCCCGACCACGCGGTCCTGCTTGGATCGCGCCTCCTCTAGGAGATGCCGCGGAATCCAGGCCGCTTCGACTTCGACGCCTGCGTAGTGCGACGCGGGTGGCCAAGAAGAGCCGGGCTCCTGATCTCCATTTGCAGGCCTCGACTCCTGAACGGGCGGGGGCCGGCTCTGCTTGTTGCCACGAGCGTCACTCCAACCGCAGGCCACCCGGTTGTGATCGTTGTGGGAGCGACGTAAGTCGCGAAACTCGCAAGCATTCTTCCTTTCAGGACGTCCGGACCTGTCGTAGCTTCGCGACTCACGTCGCTCCCACAGCAAGTACATGCCCGTCACGGGGCTCGCGGCCGGTTCTGCCCCAACCACGACCCGCGCCGCACGCTGCCTTCCGTGCAGAAGGAAGCCCGCCGCCGGTCCACGCGGCCACCACGCCCAAACGGTCTAAAATGGGAGCCATGAACGACTTCAGCGCGCCATGCAAGCTTCCCCTCCCGGCCGGCCCGCTGCCGCGACGCATCACCCGTGCCGTAAAGGTGGGCGGGGTGGAGCTGGGCGGCGGGGCGCCGGTGGTGGTGCAGTCGATGACCAATACCGACACTGCCGATATTGCGGGCACGGTCAAGCAGGTTGCCGAGCTGTGGCGTGCGGGTTCGGAACTGGTGCGGGTGACGGTGAACAACGCCGAATCCGCCGCTGCGGTGCCGCGAATCGTCGAGAAGCTACGGATGATGGGCGTGGAGGTGCCGATCATCGGCGACTTCCACTACAACGGCCACACCCTGCTGGCCAACGAGCCGGCCTGCGCGCAGGCCCTGGCCAAGTACCGGATCAACCCCGGCAATGTCGGCTTCGGACGAAAGAAGGACCTGCAGTTCGGGCAGTTGATCGAATTCGCCATCGAGCACGACAAGCCGGTGCGCATCGGGGTCAACTGGGGCTCGCTGGACCAGTCGTTGGCGGCGCAGCTGATGGACGAGAACGCCCAGCGCGCCGAGCCTTGGGAGGCCGCACTGGTGCTGCGTGAGGCGCTGATCCGTTCGGCCCTGGATTCGGCGCAGCGGGCGGTTGAGATCGGTCTGCCGCGCGAGCGCATCGTGCTCAGCTGCAAGGTCAGCGGCGTGCAGGAGCTGATCGCGGTGTATCGCGATCTGGCCCAGCGCTCTGATTTCGCCCTGCATCTGGGCCTGACCGAGGCCGGCATCGGCAGCAAGGGCATCGTGGCTTCGGTTGCGGCGTTGTCGGTACTGCTGCAGGAAGGCATCGGCGACACCATCCGCATGTCGCTCACGCCGGAACCCGGACAGTCGCGCACCCAGGAAGTCATCGTTGCCCAGGAGCTGCTGCAGACCACTGGCCTGCGCGCGTTCACGCCGATGGTGACTGCCTGCCCGGGCTGCGGACGCACGACTTCGGAGTTCTTCCAGGAGCTGGCAGGCGTGGTCCAGAACCACGTGCGCGGCAAGATGCCGGAGTGGAAGGTGAGCCACCCGGGCGCGGAGAACATGACCTTGGCGGTGATGGGCTGCGTAGTCAACGGACCGGGCGAGTCGCGCCACGCCAACATCGGCATCTCGTTGCCGGGCACCGGCGAAGCACCTACCGCGCCAGTGTTCATCGACGGCGAGAAGGCGGTGACGCTGCGTGGGGAGAACATCGCTTACGAATTCGTGGCCCTGATCGACCAGTACGTCGACGACCACTATGCGCGACGCGCGGGATAACGTCGCGCTACGCGGCACTCGCGCGGTCGCCGGGCTGCTGCGCAGCCATGGGGGGCGTATCGCGCTGGTCTTCGTGGGGCTGCTGCTGCCGCTGTGGGTATTCGGCGAGCTGGCCGAAGAACTGCGCGAAATGGAGGACTTCGCCTTCGACGCACCGATCCTGCAGGCGGCCCATGCCTACGGCGGAGCCACACTGGACCGGATCTTCGTGTGGATCACCGACGTGGGCTATGCGTACGGTGTTATCCCGTTGGACATCGCGATCGTTCTGGTCCTGCTGCTGATAAAGCGCTGGCGCGAAGCCACGTTCGCGCTGGTGTCGTTCGTGGGATCGGCGCTGCTCAACCTGGGTGCCAAGCAGTTTTTCGCACGCGACCGTCCAGACCTGTGGGAGTCGATCGTAACGGAAGCGAGCTTCAGCTTTCCCAGCGGGCACGCCATGGGCTCGATGACCCTGGCGGTGGCGGTGACGCTGCTGGCCTGGCGCACGCCTTGGCGCTGGCCGGTGACGGTGGTGGCCCTGACTTTCGCACTCTTGGTGGGGATATCACGCGTGTACCTGGGCGTGCACTACCCGTCCGACATCATCGGCGGCTGGATGGCAGCCATCGCCTGGGTAGTGGGCGTGTACTTCGCGCTGTTCCGGCCATCGCGGATGCCTTGGGCACACGACCCACGGGAGCCTGAGGGGGCACGGCCCGGCGCGAATTGATCGTCAGTCCGCGTCGGCAACAGCGCTGTGGCGAGGGCGAGCGGGTGGATCGCGCACCACCACGGTGGCGGCCTTGTTGGCGACGATGTACGACTTCAGGTCCTCGACCTCGCGCACCTTGCCGATGGCGCGCTGGGCGAATTTCTGGCCGGTGACCCGCACGTGGCAGTTGACGAACGGGCGCTCCTTGTCCTTGCCCCTTGAGCAGTACACCACGCGGCCATCGCGGTCCCAGCCCAGCACCAGGCGCTCCTGCTGGTTGCTGGTGCGGTAGATCCAGCCTTTCTGGATATCGGAGTCGGACATGGCCATGCGGTTTTCTCTCTTCCTGTGCGGACAGCGCTGGGCGCTGGCGCGGTTACTAGGGGACTGAAGGCTACTCGCCCGGCTTCGCCGCCGACGTGGGCGACTCCGACGCGGAACGCGCGGCCAGCACCGTCTCGCGGTGCGCGATGTAGGCGTTGGCGCCAAAGATGATACCGGCGCCGATCAGGGTCCATCGGCTCAAGGGCTCGTCGAACAGCCACCAGCCGGCCACCACCACCAGCGGCAGCTGCATGAAACTGATCGGGGTGAGCGCGGAAACTTCGCCCAGCTTGAGCGCACGGGTCCACAGCATGTGTCCGCTGGTGCCCAGCACGCCCGCGGCGATCACCCACAGCCATGCCATTCCGTGCGGCCACTGCCATACGGTTAGGGCAGGCAGCAGTGACATCGGCACCCAAAGCAGCGTGGTCATGATGACGATACGGTCGGCTGGCTCGGTGGCTGAAAGCTGCTTGATCTGGATCGCCACGATGCTGCTGAGCACTGCGGCCAGCACCGCGACCAGGGTCCCGACGCTGAAGTGCGCAGTGCCGGGTTGGACGATGATGATCACGCCAATGAAGCCCAGGGCCACTGCGGTCCAGCGGCGCGCGCGCACCCGCTCGTTGAGCAGCGCCGCGGCCGCGATGGTCACGAACAGAGGCGTTGAATACGAGAGCGACACGGCCTGAGCCAAGGGCAGGGCGCTGATGGCCCAGAAGCCCGCCAGCATCGAGCAGATCCCGATCAGGCAGCGGAACAGGTACTTGGGCAACTGGGTGGTTTGCAGGAAGCCGGGGCCGTGGCGCAGGAGCAGGGGCAGCGCCACCATCAGGCCGAAGAAGTTGCGGAAGAACGCGATTTCGAACGGGTGCAGCGTCGCCGACGCCAGGCGGATCATCACCACCATGAGGCCGAAGAACAGTGTGCTGCCGAGCATCAGCAGCGCGGCGCGGGCGTGGGTGGAAACTGGCGGCATGTCAGCAGTCAGGCGACGGGATCAGGGGGTCCATGATGCAGGGCACAGGAGCAGATGTCGTCCATGGCGGCGTGTTGAACTTCGCTCACTGCCACGTCGCCCCGACGATCCGGGGTTCCGGCTCGAGTGCTACGCCGAACCGCTCCTGCACCGACTGCGCGATGCGTCGTGCCAGGGCCAGCAGCTGTGCGCCGCTGGCATTGCCGTGATTGACCAGGACCAGTGCGTGCGCCGCGGACACGCCCGCATCGCCTTCGCGGAATCCCTTCCAGCCACAGGCGTCGATCAGCCACCCGGCCGACAGCTTCCGCGTCCTTTCCAGCGCGCCCGGATATACCGGGAGCCGCGGAAACTGGGCCTGCAGGTCCTCGGCAGTCGAGGGGTCGACGGTGGGGTTCTTGAAGAAGCTCCCGGCGTTGCCGACCACAGCGGGGTCGGGCAACTTGCGCTGGCGCAGCCGGATCACCGCCGCCGCCACGTCGCGGAAGCCGGGCTTTGCAACGCCCATCTTCGCCAGTTCCTCGGCAATGCCTGCGTATCCCATCCTGGGCGAACGCTGACGCGGCAGCGCAAACTCTACGGCCAACACCACATAGCGGTTGCCGCTGCGTTTGAACACGCTGTCGCGATAGGCGAACCCGCACTGCGCATGCGCGATGCGGTCGATGCCGCCGGTGTGATGATCGAACACCTCCACGCAGGTGATGAACTCGCCCACCTCGGTGCCGTAGGCGCCGATGTTCTGGATCGGCGATGCGCCCGTGGTGCCCGGGATGAGCGCCAGGTTTTCGAAACCCATCAGTCCCTGATCCAGGGTCCACAGCACCAGCTGGTGCCAGGGTACGCCGGCATCGACGCGAACCGTGGCGTGCCCGTCGCGGTCGTCAAGCAGTCTGATCGTGCTGGCGGTCATGACCAGCACCGGCGTCGGCGCGTCGCCACCGAACAGGATGTTGCTGCCGCTGCCAAGCACCATGGGAATGACGCCCTGGAGCTGCGGCAGCGCCAGCGCCTGGGGCAGCGCGGCTGCCTCGTCCAGCTTCACCAACCACGGCGCGCGCGCCTGCACACCAAAGGTATTGCGTGCCTGCAGCGATGCGTTTTCGATCAGCTGCCAGTGCTGGCTCATGCCGGAGCTACCGACCCGCGACTGGGATGTTCGCGCCGCCGGCGGATCGCCTCGACGCATTCGCGCACCAGATCGGGACCGCGATAGATCATGCCGGTGTAGAACTGCACCAGCGAGGCGCCCGCAGACATCTTGGCCACCGCATCGGCGCCAGAGAGGATTCCGCCCACGCCGATCAGCGGAATGTGGTCGGCCAGGCGCGTACGCATCTTGCGCAGTACCGCGGTCGATTGCCCCATCAGCGGCGCCCCGGACAGCCCGCCAGCCTCCGCCGCCAGCTTGCTGCGCGGTAGCCCCATGCGGCCGACCGTGGTGTTGCTGGCGATGACGCCGTCCACCCCAAGGTCCCCGAGCACGCGCGCCATGGCTTCGATGTCTTCGTCACTGACATCGGGTGCCACCTTGACCAGCATCGGCACGCGTTTGCCGTGTTGTGAACCCAGGCGCTCCTGCGCCTCCCGCAAAGCGCCGACGAGTTGGCGCAGGGCCTGCTCCTCCTGCAGCTCACGCAGGCCCGCGGTGTTGGGCGAGGAAATATTGACGGTGATGTAGTCGGCCAGCGGGTACACGCGCTCCAGGCAATGGAGGTAGTCAGCCGCGGCACGCTCGTTGGGCGTGTCCTTGTTCTTTCCGATATTGATGCCCAGCAGACCGTTCCGGCGACGGGCGCGTTCGACGTTGCGGACCATCACGTCCACGCCACGGTTGTTGAAACCCAGGCGATTGATGACGGCCTTCTCGCGCGACAGCCGGAACATGCGCGGCTTGGGATTTCCTTCCTGGGCGAGCGGCGTGACCGTACCGACCTCCACGAATCCGAAGCCCAAAGCCAGCAGCGCGTCGATATGCGCGCCGTTCTTGTCCAGTCCTGCCGCCAGCCCGACCGGATTGGGAAATGCCAGCCCCATGACCTTGGTCGGCAGCGGGGCGATCGAACCGGCCAGCAGCGGGCTGGTGCCGCTGCGGTAGGCCAGTTCGAGGGACAGCAGCCCCAGGCCGTGCGCGCGCTCAGGGTCCAAACCGAACAGGAAGGGCCGGGCCAGGTCGTACATCGGTCAGCGCAGGCCCAGCATCGCGATACCACCAAAGAACGCGATCACCACGGCGATCCCCAGCAACACGCCCAGCACCGCGACCCAGCCCAGCACCAGGCCGACCACGGCCAGGCTGTCTCCACCCAGCGAGGGGTCAGTGCGGATTTCCCTGCGGGCCAGGTGCCCGGTGACGATGGCCACCAGGCTGCCCAATAACGGGGCCAGGGTCCAGCCGAGGATGCCCGACACAAGGCTGATGATGGCCAGGCTGCTGGTGAGGCGAACGGGCGTGTTCATGGGCGTGGCCTTGGCTGCGGCTCAGGTCAGAGATCGAACTTGATGCCCTGCGCCAGCGGCAGTGAATCGGAATAGTTGATGGTGTTCGTCTGTCGGCGCATATACACCTTCCATGCGTCCGAACCCGATTCGCGGCCGCCGCCGGTTTCCTTCTCGCCGCCAAACGCACCGCCAATCTCCGCGCCGCTGGTGCCGATGTTGACGTTGGCGATGCCACAGTCCGAACCGGCTGCCGAGAGGAACTGCTCGGCCGCCCTCAAGTCCTGGGTGAAGATCGAGGACGACAGGCCCTGCGGCACGGCGTTCTGCATCTCCAGCGCCTGGTCCAGGCTGCTGTACTTCATCACGTAAAGGATCGGGGCGAAGGTCTCGTGCTGGACCACGTCATCGGAATTCTTCAGCCCGGTGATGATGGTTGGCAACACGAAATTTCCCGGCCTGTCGATCGCGCTGCCGCCGCTGGCGACGGTACCGCCGCTGGCCTTGGCCTTTTCGATCGAGGCCAGGAACTGCTTGACCGCGCCGGGGCTGTTGAGCGGACCCATCAGGTTGGCCGGATCGGTGGGATCGCCAATCTTGGCCTCAACCTGCTGGAACGCCTTGACCAGGGTAGCCAGCACCTCGTCATGCATCGACTCGTGCACGAACAGGCGCCGGGTGGTGGTGCAGCGCTGGCCGGCCGTGCCGACCGCGCCGAACACGATGCCCGGCAAGGCGACCTTCATGTCGGCGCTGCGGTCCAGGATGATGGCGTTGTTGCCGCCCAGTTCCAGCAGGCTGCGGCCCATGCGCCGGGCGATGCGCTCGCCTACTGTGCGACCCACCGCGGTGGAGCCGGTGAAGCTGATCAACGGAACGCGCTTGTCGTCGACGAATTTCTCGGCCAGCTCGGTGCCCGCATCGTTGATCAGGAAGAAGATGTCCGGGAAACCGGCATCGCGCAGCGCCTCGTTGCACACCTTCATGCTGGCGATGGCGGTCAAGGGAGTCTTGTTGGACGGCTTCCAGATGCAGATGTCACCACAGATCGCGGCCAGGAACGCATTCCAGGCCCACACCGCGACCGGGAAATTGAACGCGCTGATGATGCCGACGATGCCCAGCGGGTGGTATTGCTCGTACATGCGGTGGCCGGGGCGCTCCGAATGCATGGTGTAGCCATAGAGCATGCGCGACTGGCCCACCGCGAAGTCGCCGATGTCGATCATTTCCTGGACTTCGCCGTCGCCCTCGGGCTTGCTCTTGCCCATTTCCAGCGCGACCAGCGATCCCAGCGCATCCTTGTGCGTGCGCAGCGCGTCGGCGCACAGGCGCACGGCCTCGCCACGGCGCGGGGCCGGGGTGGTGCGCCAGACCTTGAAGGCGTCCTGGGCACGGGCCACGATCGTTTCGTAGTCGGCGTCACTGGTGGCCTCGACCTCGGCAATGACTTCGTTGGTGCTGGGGTTGATCGACTTCAGCACGCCGGCGCCGGTGGCGGTGGACCACTCGCCGCGGCCGAGGTAGGTGCCGGAATTGGATGAGGCAAGGCCAAGCGCCTTGAACAGGTCAGCAGACATGGAATCTCCGTTTCAATCGGGATGCGGCCGCGGATCGGGGGAAGGCGGCTGGAAAGTGCGCGAATTTTAGCAGATCGGGCAGGGTCACCGGACCCGCCCCAAGGAAGCGACGGCAGTCGGGAAGCCCGAAAAGTCGGGCGAATCCAGTGTTTCGCGACTCATGTCGCTCCTACAGCAAGCTGGCCTGCTTGTGGGGCACTGCCCGCGACGCACCCCGCCCTGTGGGAGCTACGTCAGTCGCCAAGCTCGCAGAGTTGGACGATTCCAGCGTTTCGCGACTCACGTCGCTGCTACAGGAAGTGGACTCCCGGCGCTCCAGCCGCCGTCCCGCAGCTGGTCCAGCAAGGTGGTCACCTTTTCGCGCGCGTCCATCTCGTGGATCGGCAGGACCAGCAGGTCGCCGTCCTGCGCCCACGCCAGTGTTTCGCGCACCGCGTCCACCTCGTCCAGGCAAAGTCGGATTGCTTGCGGATCGATGGCGTCGGCCAGCAGCTGCTGTCGCATGATCACCGCGACTTCGCCCTCTTCGCGCCCGCGTTCGTAGCCGGAGATGTCCTTCAGCACGATCAGCTCAGGCCGTGCCGCAGCGGCGGTCGATGCCACTGCCCGCAGGTCGTCGTCCTCGCGATTGCCGGCGTGACCAAGAATCAACGCCAGTCGCCCCCGGCGGTCATGCACCCCCACCGCATCGAACAGCCCCTGGAGCCCGTCCGGGTTGTGGGCGTAGTCGACGAAGACTTCGGTTTCACCGAACTTCCAGTGCTGCAGCCGACCCGGATTGTCGGTTGCTGCGCGACCGAAGCGGGCGAGGGTGGCGGCAATGGTGGTTGGCGGAACCCCGAGAGCAGCGGCGGCCAGCGCGGCGCCTGCGATGTTGGCAATGTTGTAGGCGGCACGGTCATCCAGCGTAAGCGGCATGGACGCAGTCCTGCCCAGTGCGTGCGTGGACCCTGCGACATGCAGCAGCAGCTCGCCGGCGCGGGTGCCTGAGGTGGCGCCGCCAGTCGAGCGATGCAAAGCCAGTGCAGGATGGTCGAAGTCGATGGCGAACCAGGCCAGCGGACATGAAAGCGACGCGGCTTGGCTGGTCAACGAAGCGTCGTCGGCATTGAGCACCAGCAGGCCGTCGTCGCCCACCGCGCGGGCCACCGTCAATTTCACGCCGGCCAGGTCATCAAGGTCGTGGATGCCGTACTCGCCGAAGTGGTCGGCGGCAATATTGGTGACGACCGCCACGTTGGCCGAGCACAGCGCCAGCCCGCGCCGCAGCATTCCGCCGCGTGCGGTTTCCAGGATCGCGGCTTCGGCCCGTCCCTGGCGTAGCGCGGTGCGTGCGCCGGTGGGTCCGGAAAAATCCCCTGATTCCAGCGCCTCGCCGTCGAAATAGACGCCGTCGGTGCAGCTGTACGCGGTCGGCCACCCGTGCGCGCGGGTCATCGCCGCCAGCAACCGGACGGTGGTGGTCTTGCCGTTGGAGCCGGTGACCAGGCCGGTGGGAATGACGTGCAGCTTCGACCAGGGCACCTCGTCGCATGCCGGCAGTTCGTCGCGGAACCAGGTACGGCTGCCGCTGCCCTCGCCAATGGTGACTTCGTCGTCGTCGGGCATGAGGGGGAGCGCGAGTTCTTTCGCTTTAGCGATGAGGGCAAGGAGTTCCGGATTCGCTTCGGCCGCAGCCACGCGCCGTAGCGTATGCAGTGCCGACTCCACATCCCGCGTGGCGGCGTGGCCAGGGGAATGCGGCCGCAGTGCTTCTGCTTCCCTTCCCCCCCCGGGAGAAGGTGCCCGAAGGGCGGACCCGGTATCGCCGTCCACGCCAGCAATGGCCGAGCACCACGCCCACTCGTTCACCTCGGTCGCCGCATACAGCTGGTCTGCCGGAGCAGCGAAGGCCAGCGAGGCGCCGCTGCGATGGCGGCGGATGACCGTCTCGCCATCGGGCCAGGCCAGCGCCGTGCGCGCCGCGATGATGTTTCCGCGCCACGCCTCCAGGATGACATCGTCGCAAGCGATCCCCGGCATGACCTCCAGCGCAGCGCCGGTGCCAGCAAAATAGAAGTTGCAGCCGGTCAGTCGGCGCGAGTCCTGGAAGGGTTCTGCAGACACTGGAGGTCAGTCGCTGTCTTCGCGTTCGAACACCAGTCCACGCTGGTCGCGCACCACGCCTTCCATAGCGGTGAACGGCACTTCATCGACACCGGTTTCCAGTGATGGCAGCTCCGGTCGGGTTGCGGCGCGCGCGATCTGGTGGTCGGGCTGGAACTTGGTGATCTGCTTCCACGACCGCGCCAGGGCATCGGCGAAGACCAGCACCAGGTCGCCGGACTGACCCATGCGCAGGGCCGCGTCCAGGGCTTCCTGCTCGTCCGGGATGATCGACAGCGCCGCCTCGGCCACGCCGGCGGCCTGCAGCGCCTTGGCGATGATGCGCGGGACTTCGTCGCCGTCGCGTCCGCGCAGGGAATCGTCACGGCGCACGATGTAGTGATCGAACCGGCCGGCGACCGCTTCGGCGATGGCACGCAGGTCTTCGTTGCGGCGATCGCCAGGGCCTGCAAGAACCACGATGCGCCGGCCGCTGACGTCCAGGCGCTGGGCCAGGTCGGCCATCACCCCGACCGCATGCGCGTTGTGGCCATAGTCCATCAGCACCTTGAACGGGTGTTCGTTGAACACGTTCATCCGGCCCGGGGCCTGGAAGAAGGTCGTGTCGAAGGTGCGCAGGCCCTGGCGTATCGCATCGAGCTTGACGCCCATCGAGAAGGCCATCGCTGCGGCGACCATGGCGTTCTGCACGTTGTGCAGGGCGCGGCCTTCCATGGTTGCGGGGATCAGATGGGTCCACATCAGCGGGATGTGGCTGCCCTTGTCGTACAGGGTGATCATGTGGCCATTGACGCCGGCCTCCAGCGCGCACGCGCGGCCGCCGGCGCGGATGTGCTCGCGGACCAGCGTGTGGGAAGGGTTGAGGGTGACGTAGCAGATCACCTTGGCGTCGGTGTAGGCCGACATCTTCATCACGTTGGGATCGTCGGCGTTGAGCACCGCGCACTCGCGCGCCACCTCGACCACGATCCGCTTGATCTCGGCCAGCTGCTCCAGGGTGTCGATGCCCTTCAGGCCAAGGTGGTCGGCCTGTACGTTGAGCACCGCGCCCACGTCCACTTCGGGCACGCCCATGCCGGCGCGCAGCAGGCCGCCGCGCGCGGTTTCAAGGACTGCGAGGTCGATCTGTGGATCGGACAGCACCATGCGCGCCGATACCGGTCCGGTCATGTCGCCTTCCACCGTGCGCTGGCCGTCGATGTAGACACCGTCGGTACTGGTCATGCCCGGGGTGTAGCCGGCCATCTTGGCAATGTGCGACAGCATGCGCGCGGTGGTGGTCTTGCCGTTGGTGCCGGTGATCGCCGCGATCGGTACGCGCGAGGGCGTGCCCGGTGGGAACAGCATGTCGATCACGGGGCCGGCGGCGTCGCGCGGGGTGCCCTCACTGGGCGCCACGTGCATGCGGAAGCCGGGCGCGGCGTTGATCTCGCAGATGCCGCCGCCGATGCTCTTGTAGCTTTCAGCGATGTTGGTGGTGATGAAATCCACACCGCCCACGTCCAGGCCGATCGCGCGCACCGCGCGCACCGCCATGTCGCGGTTGTCCGGATGGATGATGTCGGTGACATCGGTGGCAGTGCCGCCGGTTGAGAGGTTGGCGGTGGAGCGCAGGAACACGATCTCGCCTTCCTTGGGCACGGAGAAGTGGTCGTAGCCCACGCGCTCCAGCATCAGGTCGGCCTGGGCATCGAGTTCCAGGCGGGTCAGGACTTTCTCGTGGCCCACGCCGCGCTGCGGATCGGAGTTGACGGTGTCCACCAGTTCGGCGATGTCGCTGGTGCCGTTGCCAATCACATGGCCCGGCGTGCGCCGCGTCGCCGCGATCAGCTCGCCATTGACCACCAGCAGGCGGTGGTCATCGCCGCCGATATAGGTTTCCACGATCACCGAGCGCGAATGCTCCTGCGCCGCGGCGAAGCCGGCACGTATCTCGTCGTCGGCCGAGATGTTGATGGTGATGCCGCGACCGTGGTTGCCATTGTACGGCTTGGTCACCACGCAGCCGCCCAGCTTCTTGGCTGCGCGCAGGGCGCCGCTGGCGTCGTTCACCAGTTCCTGGCGCGGCACCGGCAGGCCGAGTGAGCCCAGGATCTTGTTGGTTTCTTCCTTGTCGCTGGCCAGCTCCACCGCGATGTGCGGGGTCTTGCCGGTCACCGTGGCCTGGATGCGCTGCTGGTACTTGCCGTGGCCGAACTGGATCAGCGACTGCTGGTTCAAGCGCAGCCCGGGGATACCGCGCTCTTCGGCCGCGCGCACCAGCGAAGCCGTGGACGGACCCAGCGCGCGGCGCTGCGCGTAGCGGATGAAGTCGTCGCGCGCCGTGTCCCAGTCCCAGTCCTCGGGCACGCTGCCCTTGGGACGGATGTCCGGCGGGAGCAGCGAAGACAGCAGCTTGAGCGCCAACTCGCCGGCCGCGATGCCTTCTTCCTTCTGCGCGTACTCGTAGACCACGGTGTACACGCCGGGGCGGTCGTCGCCGACGCTGCGGGTGCGGCCAAAGGTGACGTCCTCGCCGGCAACGTTCTGCAGTTCGATCGCCGCGTGTTCCAGCACGTGCCCCAGCCAGGTGCCTCCGCCCTCGCGCATGCGCCGGATGAAGCCGCCGGGTTCGCGGTAGGAGCAGCCGTGTTCGGCCAGGCCGGGCAGGGCTTCGACCAGCGCGTCAACGAAGCCTGGACCCAGTTTTCCAGTGGGCCATGCCTCCAGGTCCTGCAGGTCCAGCTCCAGCCGGATCACCGGGAAATGCGCGTAGTGGGACGGGCCCACGTAGACCGAACGTTCGAGGATGCGCATGTCTTGCCTCTGTATCAGTGGAACTGCGGCCGGTGGACCCGGCATGTCTGTGAGCCTGGGATCAGGCCAGCGAGCCGGCTGAAGCGCGGCGCGTGTG
Organism: Lysobacterales bacterium; assembly: GCA_038233685.1. GTDB lineage: Bacteria > Pseudomonadota > Gammaproteobacteria > Xanthomonadales > Xanthomonadaceae > Pseudoxanthomonas_A. The sequence goes on from JBBSVH010000031.1 coordinate 17,536, forward strand.
CAGGTTGAAGGTGGCACCGGCAGTGAGTATGTGTACGGACAGTCCGAGCAGGCACACCGGCTCGTCTTCGCGGACCTGGGCCATCGAGGAGAACTGCAGCTCGTCGGCGTCGACCACGGTGACCGCGCCGCTGCCCTCGACTTCCAGGGTGTTGTCCGGAGCAATGAACGCCGCGGTGTCTTCGTCCAGGCCAATGCCGATGGCGAACGGGTTGTAGGCCAGTGCCGCCACAAGCCTTCCCAGCCGGTCGCGCTGGCGGAAATGCTGGTCGATGATGAAGCGGTTGGTCAGGCCCAGTCCGGGCGCGAGGCGCACGCTGTCGGCCTGGGGCGAAGCGCCTTCCTTGCCGAAGGCGATCATGTGCTCGCTGAGGATGCTGGCGCCGGCACTGGTGCCGCCGACGGTGACCCCCAACGCACTGCGCTCGCGGATCAGCTTGGCCGCCGGCGTGCCGCCGATGATCGTCGACAGGCGCAACTGGTTGCCGCCGGTGAAGAAGATCCCGGTGGCCTGGGCAATGCGTTCCAGCCTGTTCGGCTCGTGGCAATCGCGGCGGGTGTCGAAGTCCATCGCCTCGACCCGGCCGGCGCCCAGTTCGCTGAAGATTTCCTCGTAGCGCCTGCCGGTATCGGCCAGCTGGCTTGCGGTGGGAATGACCAGCAGGTCGGCATCGCGGCCGCCGCACACGTCAAGGAAGCGCTTGAGGATGCGCGGGTTGTTCTGTTTTTCCTCGCCGCCGCCGATGGGGACGATCCAGCCGCGTTCGTCGCCGTCGGCGACCTTGCTTGGACACATGCAGCACGACTCCTGACGCCATTAAGGGTTTGCGTAGCGCCGCCGCGACGGCCACGTGCGGCCACCTCGGCGCACGTTTCCGGTTTCCCCCCAGAACTGCAAGAGGCCCGGTGCACATGCCTGTGCGGGCCTTTGCAAAGGTAGCACGCGGCACGCGACGGTCCGTGGCGTTCGACTGGGTCGCGGCCCGGTTCGTGCGACAATCCCGGCCCGTGGCCCCGTAGCTCAGCTGGATAGAGCGGTCCCCTCCTAAGGGACAGGTCGTGCGTTCGAATCGCGCCGGGGTCACCACTTTCACGTGCAACCAAGTTCTTGATGCAGCGCAGCACTTGACAGCTCAAGCCGGCTTCATGTTCCCTAGGGGCATGCCGACCCACGTCTCCTTCGCACGCCACCACGCTGCGCCAGCCCCGCTGCCGCGACCGGGACGCGCGCGCGGACCTGGCGGCATTACCACCGCGACCACCGCCACGTGCGGGAAGCGGTGGATCGTGTTCGCGTAACTTCGCAAACCACGTCCCCGCACCCGGATCAGGATGCGGGGGAACCCGGAAGCCTGGACACAGCGGGGACCCAACAGGGGTCCGTTTCCATGTTGTCCGCCATGCCGCCAGCCGTCGTACCGTCAACCCACTCATTGCGCGCCGTCGTGCACAAGTTTGGCGGCTCCTCCCTGGCCGACGCCGAACGCTTTCGCCACGTCGGCGCGCTGCTGCTCGCGCGGGAGGACGGCATCCAGGTCACGGTGGTGTCGGCGATGAAAGGCGTCACCGACGCGCTGATCGAGATCGCGCATCTCGCTGCCGCGCACCAGGGTGGACAGGGCGGCGAGCAGTGGCGCGACCCCTGGCACCAGCTGCGTGCGCGCCATCGAGGCGTGGCGGTGGCGCTGCTCGGCGAGGCCGCGGGCAACACCATCGACTGGCTGGACGAGCAGTTCGAGCGGTTGGCCGAAATCCTGGCCGCCCTGGCGGTCATCGGCGAGCTGCCAGTGGAGGTGCTGGATCGGGTGCAAGGCATGGGCGAGGTGTATTCGGCGCGCCTTCTGGGCGATCACTTTGCCACCCGCGATGAAGCGTGCGCGGTGCTGGACGCGCGCGAGGTACTGGTGGTTGACCGCAGCGACCTGGGCGTGGACGTGGATTGGCCACAGAGTGCCCAGCGCCTGCTCGAATGGCAGGCCGAGCATCCGCAGCCGCGGGTGGTGGTGACCGGGTTCGTGGCCCGCGACCGGAGGGGACGTATCACTACCCTGGGCCGCAACGGCAGCGACTACAGCGGCGCGATCTTCGCCGCCCTCTACGATGCGGCCGAGCTGCATATCTGGACCGACGTCGATGGCGTGCTTTCGGCTGATCCGCGGGTGGTGCCCGAAGCGGTGCAGCTGAGCGCGCTGAGCTACGACGAAGCCTGCGAGCTCGCGTACTTCGGCGCCAAGGTGGTGCACCCGCAGACCATGGCGCCGGCGATCGAGCGCGGCCTGCCGATCATCATTCGCAACACCTTCCACCCCGAGCACCCGGGCACGCGCATCACCAGCGCGCGCGACGTCACCGGTCCGGTGAAGGGTCTCACCTTGAGTCCCGACCTCGCCGTGCTGAACCTGGAGGGGACCGGATTGATCGGCGTCCCGGGTACGGCAGAGCGCGTGTTCGCCGCGCTGCGCCACGCGCGCGTGTCGGTGGTGATGATTTCGCAGGGATCGTCCGAACACTCGATCTGCTGCGTGGTGCGTGCGGGTGAGGCATCGCGCGCGCAGGCGGCGCTGCTGGGCGCATTCGCCCATGAGCTGGGGGTCGGCCAGATCCAGCGCGTGCAGCTTACCGAAGGGGTCAGCGTGCTGGCCGCCGTGGGCGACGGCATGGCCGGGCATCCGGGCGTGGCCGCACGCCTGTTCGAGTCGCTGGGCCGCGCCCAGGTCAACATCCTGGCCATCGCCCAGGGATCGTCCGAGCGCAATATTTCCGTCGCCATCGACAGCGGCGATGCGACCAAGGCGCTGCGCGCCGCGCATGCCGGGTTCTGGCTCTCGCCGCAGACCTTCGCCGTGGGCGTCATCGGCCCGGGCAAGGTGGGCGGTGCGCTGCTCGACCAGCTGCGCGCCGCGCAGCCGCAGCTGCTGGGCAAGGCCAACCTGGACCTGCGCCTGCGCGCGATCGCCTCGAGTTCGAGGATGGTCGTGGACGAGCGCAGCATCGTCGGCGACTGGCGCCAGCGCATGCAGCTCGACAGCCAGGCGCTTGACCTGGATCGCTTCACTGAACACCTGGTGGATTCCCACTTGCCGCACCTGATGATCGTGGACTGCAGCGCGAGTCCCGAGGTGGCCGATCGCTACGCCGGATGGCTGGCGTCGGGCATCCACGTGATCACGCCGAACAAACAGGCCGGCGCAGGGCCGATGGCGCGCTACAGCGCGATCTTCGATGCGGCCGCCGCAAGTGGCGCGCGGTTCCGCTACGAGGCCACGGTCGGTGCCGGGCTGCCGGTGATCTCGACCCTGCGCGACCTGGTCGACACCGGCGATGTGCTGCTATCGGTCGAGGGCATCTTCTCGGGCACCCTCGCCTGGTTGTTCAACCGGTTTGATGGCAGCGTCCCGTTCTCGCAGCTCGTGCTGGAGGCGCGTGAGCTCGGCTATACCGAACCCGACGCGCGTGACGACCTGTCCGGCACCGACGTCGCCCGCAAGCTGGTGATCCTGGCGCGCGAGGCCGGTGGCACGCTGGCGCTGGAAGACGTGGAAGTCGAGAGCCTGGTGCCCGACGACCTGCGCGACGGCAGTGCGGAGGAGTTCATGGCGCGCCTGGGCGAGGTCGACGCCGGCTTCAACGCCCGATTGGCCCGGGCCAGGTCGGCAGGCAAGGTCCTGCGCTACGTGGCCAGGCTGGACGCACAGGGCAGTGCCAGCGTGGGGCTGGTGGAGGTCGCGGAAGACCACGCCTTCGCCCATCTGCGCCTCACCGACAACATCGTCCAGTTCACGACCCGCCGCTACTGCGACAATCCGCTGATCGTGCAGGGTCCCGGAGCAGGCCCGGAAGTGACCGCCGCCGGCGTCTTCGCCGACGTGCTGCGCGTGGCGGCCGGACAAGGGGCAAGACTTTGAGCGAGTGGAAAAAAGCGTTCGCGCCAGCTTCGGTGGGGAATGTCGCCGTCGGTTTCGACATCCTGGGCCATGCCATTGCAGGCGTGGGCGATACCGTTGCGGTGCGCCGGATGGAATCGCTTGAGGTGCGCATCGCAGCCATTCGTGGGGTGATCGTCGACCTGCCGACGCAGGCGGCGCAAAACACGGCCGGTGCCGCGCTGCTGGCGATGCAGGAGGCCCTGGAGCTGACGTTCGGGTTCGAGATCCAGATCGACAAGGGCATCCCGCTGGGTTCGGGCATGGGTGGCTCGGCCGCCTCATGCGTCGCCGCGCTGGTGGCCGCCAACGCGCTGCTCGACGCGCCGCTGTCGCGCGAGGCGCTGTACCCGTTTGCACTGACCGGCGAGGCCGTCGCCAGCGGCGGGCGCCACGGCGACAACATCGGGCCAATGCTGCTGGGCGGGCTGGTCCTGTCCACCGCCGAGCAACTGGTGCGGATCCCGGTGCCGTCTGAGTGGCACTGCGTGCTGGTGCATCCGGATGCGGTACTGCAGACGCGCCTGGCCCGCGAGGCGCTACAGGGCGGATATGCGCTCGCCGACTTCGTTACCCAGTCGGGGAATCTGGCCCTGGTCCTTGCGGGCTGCCATGCCGGCGATGCGGCGCTGGTGCGCGCCGGCCTGCGCGATGTGCTGGTCGAACCCCGTCGCGCGCACCTGATCGACGGATTCGCTGCGGCACGGCAGGCGGCGCTGGACGCGGGCGCGATGGGCGCGAGCATTTCCGGCGCGGGACCGAGCGTGTTCGGCTGGTTCGAGAGCCGTGGCGAGGCGCAAGCCGCCGCGCCAGGAATTCGCGCCGCATTTGCCGGCGCAGGCTATCAAAGCGAGGCCTGGATCTCGCCTATCGACAGCCCCGCGGCTTCCCTTCTCCTCTCGTGAGAAGGGAAGCGCGGCGCTTGCCGCCCGAACAGAGTTGCCCATGAAATTCTTCTCCACCCGAAACCAGGCACCCGCCGTCACCTTGAGCCAGGCGATCACCGCCGGGTTGGCCCCGGACGGCGGCCTGTACGTGCCCGAGTCGATGCCGCCGGTGCGGTCGCTGCGCGCGGGCGAGGACATCGCCGCGACGGCGACAGGCGTGCTGGCGCCGTTCTTCGCC
>JBBSVH010000032.1:0-22128 GCA_038233685.1 Lysobacterales bacterium
AGGCGACCGGCGACGCGCATCTTCTCGAGGTCTTCGGGTGTCTTGAGGTTGATCGTCATTCCACGATTATCGCCCCTGCGCCGGGCCCTGAACAGGCTGGGCGGGCCCGATACAAGCCGATGTAGCGTGCCTATCGGCCGCTTCGCTCCTGGGGGCCGCGCTCATGCCGGCTGCGGTTGCCAGATGTAGGCCGGCGGCGCGATTGCTCCGGACGCCCCGCGAGGCTATACTTCGTCGGCTTTGTTGGCGCCAAGCCAGCAAATCCGCCCACGTCGGGCGACACCGACGAATCCACACCTGCTGCAACAGCCCGTGCCGGGGTGCCTTCGAATCCTTCGGGAATCAAGGTTCGGCCATGGACGCAGCAGGGAGGCCCAACCCCGGAACCATTGCCCCCACGGGCAGCCCGCCATTACCCGATCCGGCGGCCGGTTCCCTTTCAGGAGTCATCCCATGCCCCAAGTCACCATGCGCCAGATGCTGGAAGCCGGCGTCCATTTCGGACACCAGACCCGTTACTGGAACCCCAAGATGGCGCCGTACATCTTCGGCGCGCGCGGAAAGATCCACATCATCAACCTGGAAAAGACCGTCCCGTTGTTCACCGACGCGATGAACTTCCTGTCCAGCATTGCCATGAAGCGCGGCACCGTCCTGTTCATCGGCACCAAGCGCAGCGCGCGCGAGTCGATGAAGGAAGAAGCCACCCGTTGCGGCCAGCCGTACATGACCCAGCGCTGGCTGGGCGGCACCCTGACCAACTTCGCCACGGTGAAGAAGTCGGTGGCGCGCCTGAAGGAGCTGGAAGCCGGCGAACTCGACGGCACCTTCGAGAAGCTGGTCAAGCACGAAGTGCTGGGCCTGCGTCGCGAGCGCGAGAAGCTGCTGGCCTCGCTCGGCGGAATCAAGGAAATGAACCGCCTGCCCGACGCGCTGTTCGTGATCGACATCGGCCATGAAGACATCGCCATCAAGGAAGCCAAGAAGCTCGGCATCCCGGTGATCGCAGTGGTCGACAGCAACTACGACCCGGCCCTGGTCGATTACCCGATCCCGGGCAACGACGATGCCATCCGCGCGGTGCAGCTGTATGCCCGTGCCGCCGCCGACGCGGTGCTGGAAGGCAAGGCCGCAGCTCCGAATTCGGCCGCCGTCCGCGAGGATGAGTTCTCCGAAGGCGACGACCGCAACAAGGGTGCGCGTGGCCGTGGTGCTCCGGCCCGCAAGCCGGCCGCTCCCGCCGCCAAGGCCGAGGGCGTAGAGGCTGCTGCTGCCGACGCTGCTCCTGCCGAAGCGGCGCCCGCCGAAGCTGCAGCGGCCGAAGCCCCGGCAGCCGAAGCCAAGTCCGAGTAATACCCACGCAATGCAGCTACGCCATGGTGCGTGGCTGCATGTCGATCTGCAGGGCCGGCCCTGACCGGCCCTGTGGAAATTGGCGACTGCCAGAAATGGCGGCTTGAACCCCGCCCTTCCTACGAACAATCGAGGTAATTCCGTGGAAATCACAGCTTCCCTGGTGAAAGAACTGCGCGAGCGCACCGGCGCCGGCATGATGGAGTGCAAGAAGGCACTGACTGAAAACAGCGGCGACATCGACGTCTCCGCCGAATGGCTGCGCAAGCAGGGCCTGGCCAAGGCCGACAAGAAAGCCGGTCGCATCGCCGCCGAAGGCCGGATCGCCATGGCCCAGGACGGTGGCAAGGCGGTGCGGGTCGAGATCAACTCCGAGACCGACTTCGTGGCCAAGGACGCCAACTTCCTGGCCTTCACCGAATCGGTGGCCAATGTCGCGCTGGCCTCCGGCGCCGCCGACGCCGAAGCACTGAAGAGCGCCAAGCTGGCCTCCGGCGAGACCGTCGAGGAAACGCGCGCCGCCGTGATTTCCAAGGTCGGCGAGAACCTCCAGGTGCGTCGCCTGGCGCGCATCGACAGCAACAACAACGTGGCTGCCTACGTCCACGGCGGCCGCATCGGCGTCCTGGTCGAGGTCAAGGGCGGCGATGCCGAGCTCGCGCGTGGCATCGCCATGCACATCGCGGCAATGAATCCGCCGCACGTCAAGGCGTCCGACGTCCCGGCCGAGTTCGTGGCCAAGGAAAAGGAAATCGAGCTGGCCAAGATGACCGACAAGGACCGGGCCAAGCCGCCCGAGATCCTGGAGAAGATCATCGGCGGCAAGATCGCCAAGATCGTCAACGAAGTGACCCTGTACGGCCAGCCCTACGTGCTGGATACCAACCAGAGCGTGGAGGCCGTGTTGAAGGCCGCCGGCGCCGAGGTCCTTGGATTCCAGCGCCTGGCCGTGGGTGAAGGCATCGAGAAGGTGGTCGAGGATTACGCCGCTGAAGTGATGAAGCAGGCCGGCTTGGCATAAGCCGTCCCCCTGCAGGAAAGAGCCGCGGCGGGTCCGCGGCTTTTTTTTGTTCCGCGACGGCGATCCGGGGTATCGAGAGGTCCCGGCGCGAGCCGCCAGCGGCAGCGCTCCGCTAGAATGTGCGCGTTTACCCCACCCACGAGATTCCAATGACCGCTCCCCTCGCCTACCGCCGCATCCTGCTCAAGCTGTCCGGCGAAGCGCTGATGGGGTCGGTGGACTACGGCATCGATCCGGTCATGATCAACCGCATCGCCCGCGAGATCATCGAAGCCAGCGACGCGGGCGCCGAGATTGGCCTGGTCATCGGCGGCGGCAACATCTTTCGCGGGGCAGGTCTGGCCGCGAGCGGGATGGATCGGGTGACCGGCGACCAGATGGGCATGCTGGCCACCGTCATCAATGCGCTGGCCATGCAGGACGCGCTCGAGAAGCTGGGCGCCAGGGTCCGGGTGATGAGTGCGATCAAGATCAATGACGTATGCGAGGACTACATCCGCCGGCGTGCAGTCCGGCATCTTGAAAAAGGCCGCATCGCGATCTTCGCCGCAGGCACCGGCAATCCCTTCTTCACCACTGACTCCGGTGCAGCCCTGCGCGCGATCGAGATCGGCGCGGACCTGCTGCTCAAGGCAACCAAGGTGGATGGCGTGTACGACCGTGATCCGGGCAAGTTTCCCGACGCGACCCGCTTCGATCGGCTGACCTACGACGAGGTTCTGAATCGGGACCTGCAGGTCATGGACACTGCCGCCTTTGCGCTGTGCCGCGACAGCGACGTGCCGCTGCGGATCTACGACCTGTCGGTGCCCGGCAACCTGATGCGCATCCTGCGCGGTGAAGACATCGGCACCCTGGTCAGCGGCCGCAGTTGATGGTTCACGCGGTCGGTCCGACCGGGAGCGGCGGGACAAGCCCCTTGCGTGCGGCTCGCGCGCGCTGTGATTGTGTCCGCCCCCCTTCCCGCTCACGCTGAAGCATGACCGGCGCACACGCTTCGCACTCCCACGGCCACGGCCACGGCGCCACGACGCGCGCATTTGCCCTCGCTACGCTGGTCAATCTTGCCTATACGGTGCTGGAAGCGGGCTACGGCTTCCACACGAACTCCCTGGCGCTACTGTCCGACGCCCTGCACAACCTTGGCGACGTGGCGGGGCTGGCACTGGCCTGGGCGGCAGCGGCGCTTGCGCGACGCCTGCCCACCACAACGCACACCTACGGATGGCGGCGCGCCACCCTGCTCTCGCCGCTGGCCAACGCCATCCTGCTGATGGCGCTGTCCGGCGCGTTGGGCTGGGAAGCCCTGCGCCGCTTCTCGTCGCCACCTTCGGTCCCGGCAATGCCCATCATCGTGGTCGCCGCGATCGGCATCGCCGTCAACCTCGGCGGCGCCTGGCTCATGCGAGGCGGACACGCGGACGACCTGAACAAGCGCGGCGCTTTCCTGCACCTGATGGCTGATGCCGCGGTCTCCCTGGCTGCGGTCATGGCCGGCGTGGGCGTGCTGCTGTTCGGCTGGACGTGGCTGGACCCGTTGACCGCGCTGCTGGTCGGCGTGGTCATCGCCGTCGGTACATTCGGCCTGCTGCGCGAGAGCTTCAATGCGGCGATGGACGCGGTGCCGCGTGGTATCGATCACCAGTCGGTGCACGACTTTCTCTCGACCCGACTCGGCGTGACCGCTGTCCACCATCTCCACATCTGGCGGCTCGGCGCCGGCGAGGTGGCCCTGACCGCGCACCTGGTGCGGCCCGAACGCGCCGACCACGACACCTTCATCGATGCCACAACCCACCTGCTTGACCAGGAGTTCGGCATCAACCACGCCACCCTGCAGATCGAACACGGGGACGCCTGCGAGCACGACCTGCACGATGCCGCCCCGCATCACTCCGGCTGACAAGGCTTCCCCCGCTGCGAGCCGCAACTGCCTGACCTCCACAAAAAAGCCCGTATAATCGGGGGTTTGCGATCCCTCACGAGACCCGCGATGCTCAATGAAATCAAGAAAGACGCGCAGGCACGCATGTCCAAAAGCATCGAGGCGCTGCGCCACGACCTGACCAAGCTGCGTACCGGCCGCGCCACCACGGCCCTGGTCGACCATCTGAAGGTGAGCTACTACGGCTCGGAAATGCCGCTGACCCAGGTGGCGAGCGTCGCGGTGACCGATGCACGATCACTGACCATTTCCCCGTGGGAAAAGCAGATGGTTTCGGCGGTCGAGAAAGCCATCATCAATTCCGACCTGGGGCTCACTCCCAATACCTCGGGCACCGTGATCCGGATCAATATTCCGGCGCTGACCGAGGAGCGCCGCCGCGATCTGTCCAAGCACGTGCATGGCGAGGGCGAAAACGCGAAGATCGCGGTCCGCAACATCCGTCGTGACGCCAACCAGCAGGTCAAGGATCTGCTCAAGGACAAGGAAATCACCGAGGACGAGGACCGCCAGGTCCAGGACGAGATCCAGAAGTTGACCGACAAGTCGATCAAGGACATCGACGAGGTGGTGAAGGTCAAGGAACAGGAACTGATGTCGGTCTGACCCGGTCGCCAAGCGTCCTGCCGCCATGTCATCCACGCCGCCTGCGGTGCCCCGCCATCTTGCCGTCATCATGGACGGCAACGGCCGCTGGGCACAGCGCAAGAAGCGCCCGCGCATCATCGGCCATCGCGCCGGTGCGCGCGCCGTCAATGTCTGCATCGACTTCTGCCTGGAGCGCGGGATACAGGTCCTGACCCTGTTCGCTTTCTCGAGCGAGAACTGGGGCCGTCCGGAGGAAGAAGTAGGCGCGTTGATGAAGCTGTTTCTCAACGCGCTGGACCGGGAGGTGGGCGAACTGCACCGCCGCGGAGTCCGGATCCGCTTCATCGGCGAGCAGGAACGCTTTTCGGAAAGTATCCGTCGCAGGATGTCCGAATCCGAAGCCCTGACTGCGGCCAATACCGCCCTGCACCTGGTCGTGGCGGCCAGTTACGGCGGCCGCCAGGACATTACCCGCGCGGCCCGGGAAATCGCCGCCGACGTTGCCGCTGGCAGACTGCAGCTCGCCCAGATCGACGAAGCGACCGTGGCCTCGCGCATGTCGCTTTCCGATCTGCCCCCGCCCGATCTTTTCATACGCACCGGCGGCGACCGGCGCATCAGCAATTTCCTGCTCTGGCAGCTGGCCTACACCGAGCTCTGGTTCACCGAGACCCTGTGGCCCGAGCTGGATACCGCTACCCTGCAGAGCGCATTGGACGATTACGCCGGGCGCGAACGCCGTTTCGGCCTCACCAGCGCGCAAGTCGCCGACGCTTCAGTGGAGAACACCAACGCATGACCCGCACCCGCGTCATAACCGCACTGATCATGGCCCCGCTGGCCGTCGCCGCCATCCTGCTGCTACCCACCCAATGGCTGCTGGCGGTGGTGGCGATCATGTTCCTGATCGGCCTGTGGGAGTGGTTCAAGCTGGCCGACATCGAGGACACACTTTCGCGCACCGTGCTGCTGGTGGCCAACGTCCTGCTGATGGTGCTGCTGGTGTGGGCGTCGGCCGGGTCGATGGTGCTGTTCCAGATCGTGGCGCTGATTGGCGCGGCGTGGTGGTGCCTTGCCCTGCTCTGGCTGCGCTTTTACAGCTTTGCCTCGGACCACGAGACCTACGCCCGCGTCTTCAAGCTTGCGGCCGGCACCCTGGCGATCGTGCCGGCATGGTGTGCGCTGGCGCTCCTCCACGCCGCCAGCCCATCAGGCAACCGCTGGCTGCTGGCCGCCTTGGCGGTGGTCTGGGCGGCCGATACCGGCGCGTATTTCACCGGGCGCCGCTTCGGCAAACGCAAGCTCGCGCCGCGCATCAGCCCCAACAAGACTGTCGAGGGGATGCTGGGCGGACTGGCCTGCGCCCTGGTCGCCGGCCTGGGATTCGCCTGGTTTGCCGGGATGACCCCGGACCAGGTGCCCGCAGTGGCCCTCGTGGTCCTGGTTGCGGCGCTGTTCTCGGTGGTAGGGGACCTGTTCGAGAGCCTGCTCAAGCGCCACGTCGGCGCCAAGGATTCGGGGCAGCTGATTCCCGGTCATGGCGGCGTCCTGGACCGCATCGATGGCGTCATCGCGGCGCTTCCGGTGTTCGCGATCGGCAAGGAACTGTTCGGTTTCTGACATGGCCGCCCTGCGCACCGTAGCCGTCCTCGGCGCCACCGGATCGATCGGATCCTCCGCGCTGGACGTGATTTCGCGCCATCCCGGGCGTTTGCGCGTGGGCGTCCTGGCGGCCGGCAGCAACGTCCAGGCGCTGCTGGAGCTGTGCCGGGAGCATCAGCCTCGCCACGCCGTCATTGCCGATGCCGACTGCTATCACGCGCTGCGCGACGGCCTGCTCGAGGCCGGCCTGGACACCCAGGCCCACGCCGGTGACGAGGCCCTGCAGCAACTGGTGGCCAGCGATGCCTGCGACACGGTGGTTGCGGCGATCGTGGGAGCGGCCGGGCTGGGGTCCACGCTGGCCGCGGCCCGGGCCGGCAAGCGCCTGCTCCTCGCCAACAAGGAAGCGCTGGTGCTGGCCGGCGAGCTGCTGATGACTGCGGCGAGCGGCGCAAACGCCGAGATCATCCCGATCGACAGCGAGCACAACGCGATCTTCCAGTGCCTGCGTTCACGCAGGACTCAGGGCGACGTACGGCGCATCGTGCTCACCGCATCCGGCGGCCCGTTCCGCGGCCGCAGCCTCGAATCCCTGGCATCGGTCACCCCGGAACAGGCGGTCGCCCATCCGAAGTGGACCATGGGGCCGAAGATCTCGGTGGATTCAGCCACCCTGATGAACAAGGGCCTGGAGCTTATCGAGGCCCATCACCTGTTCGCGATACCCGGCGAAAAACTCGGCGTACTGGTGCATCCGCAGAGCCTGGTGCATTCGCTGGTGGAATTCGTCGACGGCTCCACCCTTGCGCAGCTTGGGCTGCCCGACATGCGCACTTCACTGGCCGTGGGTTTGGGCTGGCCGGAGCGGATCGAGTCGGGCGTTGCCGGGCTTGATCTGCTGGCGCACCCCAGACTCGACTTCGAGGCGCCTGACGAACGTGCTTTCCCCTGCCTGGGCCTGGCATGGCAGGCATTGGCGTCGGGCGGCACCGCTCCGGCCATGCTCAACGCTGCCAACGAAGTCGCCGTTTCAGCCTTTCTTCAGGGCCGCATGGGTTTCCTGTCCATCCCCGCGCTGGTCGAGTCCACGCTCGCTGCGCTGCCTTCGGGTCCGGCTGAATCGCTGGAAGCCCTGCTGGCGGCGGACGTGGAGGCACGCCGGTTCGCGACCGACGCCATCACCGCACACGCAGTCACAGGCCACGCCCGTTCAGCATGAGTGACATCATTGGCTCCATCTGGTGGATGATCGTGGCGCTTGGCGTTCTGGTCACGTTCCACGAATTCGGACACTACTGGGTTGCCAGACGCTGTGGGGTCAAGGTGCTGCGGTTTTCGGTCGGGTTCGGCAAGCCCCTGTGGTCGCGGGTCGACCGCCACGGCACCGAATTTGCCATCGCCGCGATTCCGCTTGGCGGCTACGTGAAGATGCTGAACGAATCCGAAGGCAACGTCCCCGCTGCACAGGCCGCGAACGCCTTCAACCGCAAGCCGGTGCTGCAACGCATCGCGGTGGTGGCCGCGGGCCCGATCGCCAACCTGATCCTGTGCGTAGCACTGCTGTGGGCGATGTTCGTCATCGGGCGACAGGATTTTTCGGCCACGGTGGGACAGGCGCGCGGCATGGCGGAGAGCGCCGGGTTCCAGGCCGGCGACCGGATCCAGGCGATTGATGGTGAGGAAGTCGCCACATGGGGCGAAGCCCTGCAGGCCATGACCAAGGCCGGCATGGATCGGCGCGACCTGCAATTGGATATCCTTACCGCCGGTGGAGCGCACCAGCGCCGCAACCTCCCGCTGTCGGACCTGCCGGCCGGTTTCGACCAGGAAAACGTGGCCGGCCTGGCGGGCTTCTCCTGGCAACACCAGATGCAGCCGGCCGTGGTGGATTCGGTGGCCCCGGCAAGCCCGGCCGACGGGATACTTCTCCCCGGCGACCTGATCACCGCAGTTGACGGTGCAGCGGTGGGCAGCTTTGCCGATATCACTCCGCTGGTTCAAAAGCTCGGGGACCGCGGTGGTTCGGCCATGATCGAGGTCCAGCGCGACGGCGAGAGGCTGGCGCTGGACATCGTCCCGCAGCGTCGGACCGATGAGGCCAGCGGCAAGGAATACTGGGCCCTGGGTGTCGGCGCGTCGCAGGACGTGCAGGCGCCGGTGTACGACGCGCGGCAGCAGTTCGGTCCCATCGCCGCGATTCCGGTGGCGTTGCGCGAAACCGGCAAGCTGACGCGCGATTCGCTGGGTATGATCCGGCGCATGCTGACCGGCCACGCTTCGGTCAAGAACATCTCCGGACCCATCACCATCGCCCAGGTGGCCAATGCAACGGCCAAACGGGGGCTGGACTGGTTTCTGTACTTCCTCGCGCTGCTGTCGCTGAGCCTGGCCATCATCAACCTGCTGCCCATCCCCGTCTTGGACGGCGGACACCTGCTGTATTACCTTATCGAGCTGGTGAAGGGCACGCCGCTCAGTGAACGCACCATGGCGGCGGGCCAATTCGTTGGGCTGGCGATGCTGGCCGGGCTGATGGGGCTGGCGTTTTACAACGACATCCTGCGCCTGGTCACCTGATGCCCCTCATATGCCAGCTCCTGAAGTTTTTCCCGCCGGCCCAATGCCGACAAACTCCTGCATGTGCCGCAAGACGGCGCTCTCCCAATCGGAAGTGATGATGACGCGACTCCCCACCCGCCGCTTGCTTGCCCTCGCCCTGGCCTCCGCCATCGCCGTCCCGGCATGGGCCCAGACGACGGTACCCAGCCCCGCGGTCGTCTCCAGTCCCGGCACTTTCACCGCCAGTGATATCCGCATCGACGGCCTGCAGCGCATTTCGACGGGCACGGTGCTGACCTACCTGCCCATCGAGCGCGGAGACACGGTGGATCCGGCCAAGGCTGGCGAAGCCATCCGCGCCCTGTACGGGACCGGGTTCTTCGAAGACGTCAGGCTTGACCGGCAGGGCAACATCCTGGTGATCACCGTGGTGGAACGCCCGGCGATCAACAAGCTGACCCTCACCGGCAACAAGGACATCAAGACCGAGGACCTGATGGAGGGCCTGCAGGACGTCGGCCTGGCCGAAGGCGAGACCTTCGATCGCCTGGCCCTGGACAAGGTCACCCAGGAGTTGACGCGCCAGTACAACAACCGCGGCAAGTACAACGTGGAGATCACCCGCACGGTCAGTCCGCTGGACCGCAACCGCGTGGACATCACCATCGCGGTCAAGGAAGGCAAGGCGGCCAAGATCCGCCACGTCAACCTGGTCGGCGTGGAGACCTTCGAGGCAGATGACATCCTGGACAGCTGGGAGTCCAAGGAAAGCAACTGGCTGTCCTGGTACCGCCGCGACGACCAGTACTCCAAGGAAAAGCTGTCGGGCGACATCGAGAAGCTGAATTCCTACTACCTGGACCGTGGCTACGTGGATTTCGCGCTGGACTCCACCCAGGTGTCCATCAGTCCCGACAAGCAGGACATGTTCATCACGGCCGGGGTCACCGAGGGCGAGCAGTACAAGATTGGCGCCGTCGAGATCAGCGGCGACACCATCCTGCCCAAGGAAGACCTCGAGCGACTGGTGCTGGTCAAGGAGGACCAGGTGTTCTCGCGCGCGCTCCTAGAGTTCACCTCCGACGCGATCACCGCGACCCTGGGCAACATCGGCTATGCGTTTTCACAGGTGAACCCGATCCCGACAGTCGACCGGGAGAACCGCACGGTGGCCATCAACCTGCAGGTCGTTCCGGGGCCACGCGTGAACGTGCGACGCATCGTGTTCAAGGGCAACACGCGCTCGGCCGACGAGGTCCTGCGCCGCGAGATGCGCCAGTTCGAAGGCGCCTGGTATTCGCAGGCGGCGATCGACCGCTCCAAGATCCGGCTGCAGCGTTTGGGCTATTTCGAGACCGTCGAAGTCGAGACCCCGCCCGTGGCCGGCACGCCGGACCAGGTGGACGTGGTGTTCAACGTCAAGGAGACGACCTCCGGCAGCTTTGTCTTCGGACTCGGCTTTTCGCAACTCTCCGGCCTCACCACCTCGATCCAGCTGTCGCAGAACAACTTCCTCGGCGGCGGCAACCGGCTCTCGGTCGAAGCCCAGCGCAGCGACTTCCAGAAGCGCTACGCGTTCTCGTTCCTCAATCCGTTCTTCACTGATGAAGGCATGTCGCTGGGCTACAACTTCGCCTTCCGCGAGTTCGACTTCTCCAGCTTCAACACTGCCCAGTTCTCGACCACCAATGCCTCGGCCCAGGCCGTGCTCGGCTTGCCGATCACCGAGAGCGACAGCGTGTCGCTGTCCTTCGGCATCGATACCAACGAGATCCTGACCTTCCGCGGCTCCACCCCCGACAGCATCACCGACTACATCGACGCCGTTGGCCGCCGCACGTTCCACGCCTGGCGCACCGAGCTCGGCTATGCGCGTGACACGCGCAACGACTTCTTCATGCCCACCCGGGGTCTGTACCAGCGCGTATCGGCGGAAGTCACTCTGCCTGGCTCCACGGTGGAGTACTACAAGCTCAACTACGAGTTCTCCAAGTACTGGCCGCTCAGTCCTTCGCTGGTGCTCAACACCCGCGCCGAGATCGGCTACGGCAACAGCTATGGCGCTGACTTCGTGCGCGATATCTGCTTCACCGCCCCGACCGAAGCGATGCCCAACCCGGTGCAGACCAGCAACTGCACACCGGCCTCCGGCGACTATATCGAGACGGTGACGGCTACGGGACTGCCGTTCTTCGAAAGCTTCTACGCCGGTGGCGCGCGTTCGGTGCGTGGTTTCCGCGACAACACCCTGGGTCCCCGCTCGGACCAGACCACTGGCTTTCGTGGACAGTCGCTGGGCGGCGCGCTCAAGACGACCGGGTCGCTGGAGCTGTACTTCCCGCAGCTGTTCAAATCCAACTCTGCGCGTGTGTCGGCTTTCGTCGACTTCGGCAACGTCTTCGCAGATGCAGACCAGTTCGATGCCGGCGAGCTGCGTGGCTCGGCCGGCGTCGCGCTCCTGTGGCGTGCGCCGGTAGGCCCGATCTCGATCAGCTACGCATACCCGCTTCGCACCAAGGACGGGGACCAGGTGGAACGCCTGCAGTTCACCTTCGGTGGCGCCTTCTAGGAGCGTGCCAGCTCCCGACGGGGCTCCAAGCCAAGCATCAAGGCCCGGTACACCCGGGCCTTTTTTTATACCCAGCTGCTCCGGGGACGGTAAACTTGCGCCACGTGGACACCGTAACCGTCACCGCCAGGGAACTTGCCGACCGCTTCGCCCTGGAGGTCCACGGCGACGAGTCTATTCGCGTGCATGGTGTCGCGACACTGGCGCGCGCCGGAAGCGGTGAACTTGCCTTCCTGGCCAACCCACGTTATCGCAGCCAGCTTCAGTCCAGCGGTGCGTCGATCGTTGTGGTCCGGGAGGCCGATGCCGATGCCGCGCCGAACACCGCGCTGGTCGCGCGCGACCCGTACACCGCCTTCGCTCGAATCGCGGCGCTTTTCGAGCGCGCGCCCGCACAGGATGCAGGCATCCACCCGAGCGCGTGGGTCCACCCGGACGCCCTGGTCTCGGCCCGCGCCAGCGTGGGGCCGTTTGTCAGCATTGGCGCGCGCAGCCGGGTCGGCGACGGCTGCGTGATCGGGGCCGGCTGCGTGATTGGCGAAGACTGCGAAATAGGCAGCGACAGCGAGCTGGTTGCGCGGGTGACGCTGGTGACGCGGGTGCGCCTGGGATCGCGTGTGCGCGTGCATCCCGGCGCGGTGCTGGGTGCCGACGGGTTCGGACTGGCCATGGAGGCCGGGCGCTGGATCAAGGTCCCGCAGATGGGCGGCGTGGTGGTCGGCGACGACTGCGAGATCGGCGCCAACACCTGCATCGACCGCGGCGCACTTGACGATACCGTGCTGGAAGAAGACGTGCGTTTGGACAACCAGATCCAGATCGGCCACAACGTCCGCATCGGCGCGCACACCGCGATGGCCGGGTGCAGCGCCGCCGCGGGTAGCGCACAAATCGGGCGCTACTGCCTGATCGGCGGTGGTGCCGGCGTGCTCGGCCACTTGGAGGTCTGTGACAAGGTCACCATCACCGCGATGTCCCTGGTGACCCATTCGATCAATGAGCCCGGAACGTACTCCTCGGGCACCCCGCTCACCGACAACCGCTCGTGGCGCAAGAACGCTGCGCGGTTCAAGCAACTCGATGCAACCGTCCGCCGGCTCTCGACCGGCACCGTGGAGAAGGAATGAACGAACCACTGCAACTGCCGGTCGACTCCGTGCGCATCCAGCAACTGCTGCCGCACCGCTATCCGTTCCTGCTGGTGGATCGCGTGGTGGAGCTGGAGCCGCACAAGCGCATCCTGGCCTACAAGAATGTGACCCAGAACGAGCCGTTTTTCACCGGCCACTTCCCGGGCATGCCGATTTTTCCAGGAGTGCTCATTGTCGAGGCACTGGCCCAGGCCGGTGGCCTGCTCACCCAGCTGTCCCACGCCGGTGAAACGGCAGGAAGGATGTTCTACATGGTCAAGGTCGACAACGCCCGCTTCAGCAGCATGGTGGTGCCCGGCGACCGGCTGGACCTGGACGTCACCCTGAAGCGCCTGATCCGCAACATGGCGATGTACAGCGGCGTGGCCAGCGTCAATGGCAAGCAGGTGGCGAGTGCGGACATCCTGTGCGCCGAGGACACGCGCTAGCGATGGTCGCGCCGGTCATCCACCCCAGCGCGCACGTGGATCCGTCGGCCCGGCTGGGGCCGGGCGTCGTGATCGGTGCCTTCAGCCTCATCGAGGCCGGCGTTGAAATCGGTGAGGGCACGGTCATCGGCCCGCACTGCAGCGTCACCGGGCAGACGCGCATCGGACAGGGCAATCGCATCATCGGGCATGCGGCGATCGGCGGCGAACCGCAGGACAAGAAGTTCGGCGGCGAGCGCAGCGAACTGGTCATCGGCGACCGCAACACGATTCGCGAGTTCGTCACCATCAACCGCGGCACCGCCCACGGTGGCGGCTGCACGCGCATCGGCAACGACAACTGGCTGCTGGCCTACAGCCACGTGGCCCACGATTGCCAGCTCGGCGACCATTGCGTGTTGTCCAACAACTCCACCCTGGCCGGGCACGTCGAAGTCGGGGACTGGGTGATCATGGGCGGCTTTGCCGGCGTGCATCAGTTCTGCAGGATCGGCGCGCACGCTTTCCTGGGGATGGGCGTGCTCATCGGCGGCGACGTTCCGCCCTACACCATGGTCGCAGGCGACTCCCAGGGCAGGCCGCGCGGGATCAACAGCGAAGGGCTGAAGCGACGTGGCTTCGATGCCGGGCGCATCAGCGCGATCAAGAAGGCGTATCGGACCCTGTATGTTGCAGGTCTGCCGCTGGCCGAGGCGCGCACGCAGTTGGCCGAGCAGGCGCGCGACAGCGAAGACGTGCGCGCGCTGCTGGACTTCATCGATGCCGGACAGCGGCCTTTGCTGCGATGAGCGAAGCCACGCTCGCCGACCTGGTCTCGTCGGGTGCGGCACGCCGAAAAGAAGAATCGAGGACCGTACGTTTCGCCCTGGTTGCCGGCGAGGCGTCCGGAGACGCGCTGGGGGCCGGCCTGATCGCCGAATTGCGCCTGCGCTTCCCGGGCGCGGAGTTCGGCGGCATCGGCGGACCCGCCATGCGAGCGGTGGGGTTCGACAGCTGGCACGACTCAGGCGAGCTTTCGGTGATGGGCCTGTCGGAGGTGCTTCGCCATCTTCCCCGTCTGCTGAAACTGCGCAGGTCCTTGCGCCAGAGAGTGCTCGACTGGCAACCGGATGTATTCATTGGCATAGACGCACCCGACTTCACCCTCGGCGTGGAGCGCTGGCTCAAGCAGCGCGATGTACGCACCGTGCATTACGTCAGTCCTTCAGTGTGGGCCTGGCGGGAGAAGCGCGCGCAGACAATCGGGGCCAGCGCGGACCTGGTGCTGTGCCTGTTCCCGATGGAGCCGGCGATCTACGCGCGCCACGGCATCGATGCCCGCTTCGTTGGCCATCCCATGGCCGACGCGATGCCGATGGAGCCCGACCAGGCTGGCGCTCGGGATGCGCTTGGCCTGCGAGCCTACACACCGGTGCTGGCGGTTTTGCCGGGCAGTCGCCTCGGTGAAATCGGCAGGCTGGCACCGGCGTTCATCGAGGCGGCCCGGCGCGTGGCCCGGGACATACCCCACCTGCAGGTCGTCATTCCCCTGGCGAATGCGGCCTGTCGTGGCGCCGTCGAACCGCTGCTGGCCGAACTCTCTTCGCTGGAGCCTGCGCCTGTCGTCCTCGACGGACAGGCGCGCGAGGCCATGATCGCCGCCGACGTGGTGCTGCTTGCTTCGGGAACCGCAACGCTCGAGGCCATGCTGGCCAAGCGGCCGATGGTCGTGGGCTACCGCGTGGCGCCGCTGACCTACCGCATCGTCAAGGCCTTCGGCATGCTCAGGATCGCGCGCTATGCGCTGCCCAACATCCTTCACGGCAGCGACCTTGCGGTAGAACTGATGCAGGATCAGTGCACGCCGGAAAACCTCGCCGACGCCGTCATCAACCTGTTCCGGCACCCGGAGATCGGTGCCGCGCTGCAGCCGCCATACCGGCAGATGCACCAGGCACTGCGCCAGGGGGCTTCGGCGCGCGCCGCAGACGCCATCGCCCGGATGCTGGCATGAGCGCGGCACGTGCGCTGTTGCTGGTGGCCGGTGTTGATGAAGCCGGTCGCGGACCGCTGGCCGGACCGGTGTCGGTGGGTGCTGTCATCCTTGACCCGCGCAAGCCGATCATGGGCCTGGACGATTCCAAGAAACTAAGCGAAAAGAAACGCGAACAGCTTTACCCGCTGATCATCGCGCGCTGCATCGCCTGGCACGTGGAGTTCGTGCCGATCGACGAGATCGACCGCCTCAACATCCTGCATGCAACGATGCAGGGCATGCGCCGCGCCGTTTGCGCTCTCAGCCCGGCCGCCGGGCTCGCACGCATCGACGGCAATCGCCTTCCGCCCGACCTGCCCTGCCCTGCACAAGCCTTGATCGGCGGTGACGCCCTGGAGCCGGCGATCATGGCGGCCTCGATCTTGGCCAAGGTGGCGCGCGACCGCGCGATGGTGGCGCTGCACGACCAGTTTCCGGCCTACGGTTTTGCCACGCACAAGGGCTACGGCACGCCCGGGCACCTGGCCGCCCTCCAACTTCACGGCCCATGCCCGCAGCATCGGCGCAGTTTCATGCCGGTGAAGCAGTCCCTGCTGTTCGCGTGACCCGCTGCGGCGGGCGCGACGAGGTCAAGCCTTGTCCGCTACGGGCGCCGCCATTACCCTGCATCGGGCATGTCCTCGCGCTTTATCCATCTCCACCTGCACACAGAATTCTCGCTTGCGGATTCCACGATCCGCGTGCCAGAGAAACCAGCTGACGCGCGCCCGGAAAAAGCCGAGCGGCCGAACCTGCTGAGCCGCGCGGTCGAGCTGAAACTGCCCGCGCTGGCGGTGACCGACCGCAACAACCTGTTTGCCCTGGTGAAGTTCTACAAGGCCGCCGAAAGCGTGGGCGTCAAGCCCATTGCGGGCGCCGACGTGTGCGTGGCCGAGGGTGGTGATAGCCCGTGGCAACTGACCCTGCTGTGTCGCGACCACCAGGGCTACCTGTCGCTGTCCCGCCTGCTCACGCGCGCCTGGATGGAGGGCCACCGCACCGACGGCGTCGCCATCGACGCGGCGTGGCTGCACGGCAACTGCGACGGCCTGTTCGCTATCGCCGGACGCCAGAGTTACGCCGCACGCCTGGCCGCCAGCGGCCGCCCTGAACTGGCCGAGCAACACCTGGCCGACCTGCAGCGCTGCTTCGGCGAGAACCTGCACCTGGAGCTCACGCGCACGCAGCGCGAGGGCGAGGACGCGTTCAACGCATTTGCCCTGCACGCGGCATCGGTTCGCGGCATACCGGTGATCGCCAGCAACGACGTGCGTTTCCTCGACCGTGAAGGCTACGACGCGCACGAGGCCCGGGTGTGCATCAGTACCGGCCGGGTGCTCGACGATCCCAAGCGCCCGCGCGACTACAGCGCCGAGCAATACCTCAAGACGCCGGACGAAATGCAGGCGCTGTTCGCCGATGTGCCTGACGCCATCGACAACACCTTGTCGCTGGCCCAGCGCTGCAATCTCGAGCTCACCCTGGGTCAATACGCGCTTCCGGCCTTTCCGGTGCCCAGTGACGAAACACTCGAGAGCTGGATCCGCTCCGAATCGCATCGCGGCCTCGACCGACGCCTGGCCAAGCTGCCCATTGCAGTCGGACACACCGAGCAGAGCTATCGCGCGCGCCTGGACCTGGAAGTCGACGTCATCGTCCGCATGGGTTTTCCCGGCTACTTCCTGATCGTGGCGGACTTCATCAACTGGGCCAAGGACCACGGCATTCCCGTCGGCCCGGGCCGTGGTTCGGGCGCCGGTTCGCTGGTGGCGTGGGCGCTGGGCATCACCGATCTCGATCCGATCCCCTACGACCTGCTGTTCGAGCGCTTTCTCAATCCCGAACGCGTGTCGATGCCCGACTTCGACATCGACTTCTGCATGGACCGCCGCGACGAAGTGATCGACTACGTCGCGGCCAAGTACGGCCGCGACCGGGTCAGCCAGATCATCACCTACGGCACCATGGCGGCCAAGGCGGTGGTGCGCGACACCGGCCGCGTGCTCGGCTTTCCCTACGGCTTCGTCGACAGCGTGGCCAAGCTCATCCCGATGACGCTCGGGGTCACGCTCAAGGACGCGATGGGCGAAGGCGA
This sequence comes from Lysobacterales bacterium, assembly GCA_038233685.1. Lineage (GTDB taxonomy): Bacteria > Pseudomonadota > Gammaproteobacteria > Xanthomonadales > Xanthomonadaceae > Pseudoxanthomonas_A. The sequence goes on from JBBSVH010000032.1 coordinate 17,326, forward strand.
CAACGCCATGCTGGCGCAGGAATTGGTGGACCGGTATCGCGACGAGGACGACGTACGCGACCTGATCGACCTGGCCCGCCAGCTCGAGGACCTGATCCGTAACGCCGGCAAGCACGCCGGCGGCGTGGTCATCGCGCCGTCGCCTCTGTCGGACTTCTGCCCGCTGTTCGCAGAACACGACAGCGGTGGCTTGGGCCGCTCGCCGGTCACCCAGTTCGACAAGGACGACGTTGAAGCCGTGGGCCTGGTGAAGTTCGACTTCCTCGGCCTGCGCACCCTGACCATCATCGACTGGGCGGTAAAGGCGATCAACGCGCGCGCGATCGCCACCGGCGCCGCGCTCGATGGCCCGCCACTGGACATCTCCACGCTGCCGCTGGACGACAAGGACACCTATGCGCGCGTGTTCTTCACCGGCGACACCGGCGCGGTGTTCCAGTTCGAATCGCGGGGCATGCGCGAGCTGCTCAAGCGCGCCAAGCCCGACCGCTTCGAAGACCTGATCGCGCTGGTGTCGCTGTACCGGCCCGGCCCGATGGACCTGATTCCCTCCTTCATCGAACGCAAGCACGGGCGCGAAAAAGTCGAATATCCGGACGCGCGCGTCGAGCCGGTGCTGCGCGACACCTACGGGATCATGGTGTACCAGGAACAGGTCATGCAGATGGCCCAGATCGTGGGCGGATACTCGTTGGGCGGCGCCGACCTGCTGCGCCGGGCGATGGGCAAGAAGGACCCGGGCGAGATGGCCAGGCAGCGCGAGATCTTCCGCGATGGCGCCGGCCGCAATGACATCGACGCGCGCAAGGCCGACGCGATCTTCGACCTCATGGAAAAGTTCGCCGGCTACGGCTTCAACAAGTCGCACGCTGCGGCCTATGCGCTGGTGTCCTACCAGACCGCATGGTTGAAGACCCACTCCCCGGCCGAGTTCATGGCCGCGGTGCTGTCTTCGGACATGGACAACACCGACAAGGTGGTGGGTTTCCTTGACGAATGCCGCGGGCTCAAGCTCGAGGTGCTGCCGCCGGACGTGAACGCCTCGTGCTACATGTTCGTGGCCGACGATCATGCAACCGTGCGCTACGGCCTGGGTGCGATCAAGGGTGTCGGACGCGGCGCCTGCGAAGCCATTTCGAGCGAACGTGAGCGCGGCGGTGATTTCGTCGACCTTCTGGATTTCTGCAAGCGGGTGGATTCGTCCAAGCTAAACCGCCGGGCACTGGAAGCCCTGGTCAATGCCGGCGCGGTCGATGCACTGGGGAACAACCGGGCGTCGCTGATGCTGCAGCTGCCCGAGGTGATGAAGGCCACCGACCAGCTTGCCAAGGAACGCGATGCCGGCCAGGCGTCGCTGTTCGGCGGCGGCGAGACCGCCCCTGCGCTGGAGGTGGTGCTGCCGCAGGTGCCCGAGTGGACGCTGGCGCAGAAGCTCAGCGGCGAGCGCGACACGCTGGGCCACTATCTCAGTGGCCACCCGATGGACCCCTGCCGCGAGGACCTGAAGGCGCTGGTCGGCAGCGACCTGGGCGAACTGGACCGCATCTGGAGTTCGCAGCCGCAGGGCGAGAAGCGCGGCTGGCGTCCGGAAGTGAGCGCGGTGCTAGCCGGACAGGTGGTGGCGCTGCGACGCAAGGGCGACAGCCAGGTGTTCGTACAGCTCGAAGACGGCCGCGGCCGGATCGAGTGCAGCGTCTTCGCCGACGCCATGGGCGAATTTGGCCACCTGCTGACCCGCGACCGCATCCTCGTGGTCAAGGGCGGCCTGCGCGAAGACGAGTTCAGCGGCGGCTTCAGCCTGCGCATCCGCCAGGCATGGGACTACGCGGCGCTGTGCGCACAGCACGCCCAGCGCCTGTCACTACGCCTGGACCTGCGCGAGCCCGGCCTCTGGGGTCGCATCGACGCGCTGCTGTCGCAACACCGTCCCGGAGCCACGCCCCTGCGCCTGGACCTGCTGATGCGCCAAGGGGACTGCGGAGTGGCCGGCGTGCTCGATTTGAACGGTCCGAAGTCGGTGCGCGTGGATGCCGAACTCATCGACGCACTGCGCGCGCACCCGGGCGTACGCGCGGTGAAGCTGGCGATCGCAAGGCCGTGGGTGAACTAGCGGTTGCTTCTCGCGGGGGAGAAGGAAGCACCCCTGCCCCCTTACGGGTCCAGAACCCCGCTTCAGCTAAACTGCCCGACTTTCCGGCCGATGGCCCGACATGAACCCCAATTACCTCGACTTCGAACAGCCTATCGCCGACCTTGAGTCCAAGATCCAGGAGCTGCGCAGCGCGAGCACCGGACCGGGCGTCAACGTGGATACCGAAGTGCACGCCCTGCGCGACAAGCTGCGCGTGCGCACCGCGCAGATCTTCCGCGACCTGTCGCCGTGGCAGGTGTCACAGCTGGCCAGGCATCCCGCGCGGCCCTACACGCTGGACTACATCGGCGTGTTCTGCGACGAATTCCAGGAACTGGCTGGCGACCGCGCCTACGCCGACGACAAAGCCATCGTGGGCGGCCTCGGCCGCATCGGGGGTCGCCCGGTGGTGATCATCGGCCACCAGAAAGGCCGCGACACCAAGAGCAAGATCGCGCGCAACTTTGGGATGCCGCGTCCGGAGGGCTACCGCAAGGCGCTGCGCCTGATGAAGCTGGCCGAGCGCTTCAAGCTGCCGCTGCTGACCTTCATCGACACCCCCGGTGCCTACCCCGGCATCGGCGCCGAAGAGCGCGGCCAGTCCGAGGCCATCGCACGCAACCTGATGGAGATGGCGGAGCTGAAAGTTCCGGTGATTTGCACCGTGATCGGCGAAGGCGGCTCCGGCGGCGCCCTGGCCATCGGCGTCGGCGACCGGACCCTCATGCTGGAATACGGCACCTACTCGGTGATCTCGCCAGAAGGCTGCGCGTCGATCCTGTGGAAGTCGGCCGACAAAGCCAAGGACGCCGCCGAACAGCTGGGCATCACCGCAAAGCGCCTGCTGTCGCTGGGACTGGTCGACAAGGTCGTGCGCGAGCCCATCGGCGGCGCCCACCGCAACCCAAGCCAGATGGCGAAGCGGCTCAGGGCAGTCCTGCTCAACGAGCTCGAGGCGCTGGAGCAGCTGCCCATCGAGCAACTTCTGCAGAAACGCTACGAGCGTTTACGCAGCTATGGCGCCTACGAAGCCGCCTGATCTGCTGTAGGAGCGACGTCGATCGGGAAGCTGGCAATCACTGAGCGCGTACCAGCGTGTGACGCTCGAAATCCGGTCGAGCAAGCACATCGCCAGAATCACCCGTCATGTCGCTCCCACGAATTCGTGGCGCTCACCACGCTCGCTGATACTGCTTTGGCACCGCGACTTCCGCACCCAGCGCCTTGGCCGCAGTCCTCGGGAAATACGGATCGCGCAGCTCCTCACGCGCCAGCAGCACGACGTCGGCTTGGCCACTGGTGATGATCGCTTCGGCCTGCCCGGCCTCGGTGATCAGGCCCACCGCGCCGGTGGCGATGCCCGCTTCGCGGCGGATGCGCGCCGCGAAGGGCACCTGGTAGTTGGGCGCCACCGCTATTTGCACGCCCGGCACCAGCCCGCCGCTGGACACGTCCACCAGGTCCACCCCCAGCGCGCGCACGGTCCGGCACAACGCGATGCTTTGCTCGATGTCCCAGCCGCCGTGCGCCCAATCGGTGGCTGAAATGCGCAGCCATAGCGGATAGCGTTCGGGCCACGTCTCTCGCAGGGCTGAGAGCACCTGTTGGACCAGACGGATCCGGTTCTCGAAGCTCCCGCCCCAGTGGTCGTCGCGTTGGTTAGCGAGCGGCGACATGAATTCGTGCAGCAGGTAGCCGTGCGCGGCGTGCAGTTCGATCAGCTGGAAACCGGCCTCCAGCGCAAGGCTGGCCGAATCACGGAACTGCCTGATCACGTGCACGATGCCGGACTGCTCCAGTGCCTCGGGGAGGTGGTAGCCGGCGTCGAATGCGAGCGCGGAAGGCGCCAGCGGCGTCCAGCCGCCCTGTTCGATCGCCACCGCCTTGCCGCCATCCCAAGGCGGAGCGGTGGAAGCCTTGCGGCCGGCATGGGCCAGCTGCGCCGCGGGCACTGCGCCGTGTCGAGCGACAAAGGCCGCGATGGGTGCCCATGCCTGGGCCTGGCGTTCGTTCCACAACCCCGCATCCACCGGGGAGATGCGGCCTTCCGGCGACACGGCCACCGCTTCGGTCATCACCACCGCAGCACCGCCCACCGCGCGGCTGCCCAGGTGCACCAGGTGCCAGTCGTCGGGCATTCCCTCGACGCTGGAGTACTGGCACATCGGGGATACGGCAATGCGGTTGCGCAGGCTCAGCGAGCGCTGCTGCAGCGGGTCGAACAGCGACATGGCGTGACTCCGTTGGGGGCTGGTCACTTTAGCGGCGCCAGTGGCCACCGACGAGGCCGTGCATGGATCGAACCATACCGGCGCCTGCACCTTGGCGCACGCACCCGGACGCTCTGTATCGGCCGCCGGCAGTATCGCGGTGGATAATGGCGCATGGCGGATTCCCCAGCGAATGCAGCACGGCTCGATGCAGCACTCACCCACGTGTCGCCGACGCCCGTGCTGGTGGGGCTGAGCGGCGGCCTCGATTCCACCGTGCTGCTGCACGCCCTGGCGCAACTCGCCGCCCAGCGTGCGGTCGGCCTGCGTGCCGTCCACGTGCACCACGGCCTGCACGCAAGCGCCGATCAGTGGGACGCCCATTGCGTGGCCCTGTGCGCTTCACTGGGCCTCCCCCTTCAAGTCGTACGGGTGGAGGTCGACCGTGGCGCCGGCAGGGGA
>JBBSVH010000033.1:0-21086 GCA_038233685.1 Lysobacterales bacterium
CAGCAGCTGGAGCAACAGCTGGAGCAACAGCAACAGCAAAAGCTAAGGCACCGCTCTTCAAGCCTCCCCTGCGCTGTGCGCACGTGAGGAGGCTGTGGGCAGGATCAGGCGGCCCTTTCGGAGAACTGCTCTTCTTCGGTCGAGCCCTTGAGCGCGGTGGTCGAGGACTGGCCCTGCTGGATGGCCTGGGTGACGGCATCGAAGTAGCCGGTGCCGACTTCGCGCTGGTGCTTGACCGCGGTGAAGCCACGATCGGCCGAGGCGAATTCGGCCTCCTGCAATTCCACGAAGGCGCTCATCTGGCGACGCGCGTAGCCGTGGGCCAGGTGGAACATCGAGTAGTTGAGGGCGTGGAAACCGGCCAGGGTGATGAACTGGAACTTGTAGCCGTAGGTGGCGATTTCCTTCTGGAATTTCGCGATGGTGGCGTCGTCCAGGTTCTTCTTCCAGTTGAACGAAGGCGAGCAGTTGTAGGCCAGCATCTTGCCTGGGAACTTGGCGTGGATGGCTTCGGCGAACTTCCGCGCGAACTCCAGGTCGGGCTTGCCGGTTTCGCACCACACCAGATCGCAGTACGGCGCGTAGGCCAGGCCGCGGCTGATCGCCTGATCCAGGCCGTTGCGGGTCTTGTAGAAGCCTTCCATGGTGCGCTCACCGATCACGAACGGCTGGTCGTTGGCGTCGACGTCGCTGGTCAGCAGGTCGGCGGCCTCGGCATCGGTGCGCGCGACCAACAGGGTCGGCACGCCCATCACGTCCGCGGCCAGGCGCGCGGCGTTCAACTTCTCCACCGCCTCGCGCGTGGGCACCAGCACCTTGCCGCCCATGTGTCCGCATTTCTTGACGCTGGCCAGCTGGTCTTCGAAATGCACGCCGGCGGCGCCGGCCTCGATCATCGCCTTCATCAGCTCGATGGCATTGAGCACGCCGCCGAAGCCGGCTTCGGCATCGGCCACGATCGGCTGCAGGAAATCGATGCTGTCATCGCCTTCGGCGTGGTGCAGCTGGTCGGCGCGCAGCAGGGTGTTGTTGATGCGCTTGACCACCGCCGGCACCGAGTCGGCCGGATACAGCGACTGGTCCGGATACATCTGCCCGGCGAGGTTGGCGTCAGCGGCGACCTGCCAGCCCGAAAGATAGATGGCCTTGAGTCCGGCCTTGACCTGCTGCATGGCCTGGTTGCCGGTCAGCGCGCCGAGCGCGTTGACGAAGTCCTCGGTCTGCAGCGACTTCCACAGCTTGTCGGCACCGAGGCGGGCGATGGAATGCTCGACGTGCACGGTGCCGCGCAGGCGCACCACGTCGGCGGCGGTGTAGTTGCGGGTGATGCCGGTCCATCGCGGGTTGGTGTCCCAATCGTTCTGGATCTGTTCGGCGGTCATTTGAGTGGTCATGGTCTTGGCTTCCGGGAGTGAGGTGGTGGTGGCGGTTTTTTGTAGCAGCGGGCCCTGCAAGGGTCGAGGGATCGCGATCAATCAAGGCGCTCGTAAGCAGGCAGGGTCAGGAACTCCACCAGTTCGTCGGCGTGGCTGAGTTCGTCGAGCATCCGGATGGCCTCGCCGATGCGCGAGGCACCCGGCATGGCGCTGGTGTCGCCCAGGCGCGCCGGCAGGTTGAGCAGCGCGCGCTCGAGCAGGGCGAAGTCGATCTGGGTGCCGTCGGCCAGGTGCAGGTTGTCCGAATGCAGCCACTGCCACAGCTGGGTGCGGGAGATCTCGGCGGTGGCCGCGTCCTCCATCAGGAAGTGGATCGGCACGCAGCCGTTGCCGTCCAGCCAGGCGGCCAGGTAGCGCACGCACACCTCGACGTTGCCTTCGAACCCGCTGCGGGTGATCGTGCCCAGCGAAGGTTTGATCAGGTCGTCGCGGGTGACATGCACGTCCTCGCGCAGCACGCCGTGCTGGTTTGCATGAGGCATGTGTTCGTCGAAGATGTCGCGCGCGATCGGGATCAGCGCCGGATGCGCCACCCAGGTGCCGTCATGGCCGGCGTTGACTTCGCGCAGCTTGTCGGCGCGCACGCGGGCCATGGCCTGCTCGTTGGCCGCCTCGTCGTTGCCGATGGGAATCTGCGCGGCCATGCCGCCCATGGCGTGCGCGCCTCGGCGGTGACAGGTCTGGATCAGCAGCTCCGAATACGCTTTCAGGAACGGCTGGGTCATGGTGACCTGGCTGCGCTCCGGCAGCACCTTGGCGCGATGCCGGCGGAAGGTCTTGAGATAGGAAAAGATGTAGTCCCAGCGCCCGCAGTTGAGGCCGACGATGCGGCCGCGCAGTGCATGCAGGATCTCGTGCATCTCGAACACCGCCGGCAGCGTCTCGATCAGCACGGTGACCTTCATCTGGCCCTGCGTCAGGCCCAGTTCGGCTTCGATGTGCGCCAGCGCGGTGTCCCACAGCGCCGCCTCTTCCATCGACTGCAGCTTGGGCAGGTAGAAGTAGGGTCCGCGATCCTTGGCCGCCAGCGCCTGTGCGTTGTGGAAGGCGAACAATGCAAGGTCGAACAGCCCGCCGGCAATCGGCGTGCCGTCGATGCGCACGTGCTTCTCGTCCAGGTGCCAGCCGCGCGGCCGCACCACCAGCACGGCCTGCTCGGCGAAGGGCTTGAGCGCGTAATGCTTGCCCGGCTTGTCGCCGGCCGCCGGGGCGTTGAACTCGAGATCTCCAGCGACCGCGCCGATCAGCGACTGCTGTCCGGCCATCAGGTTGATCCAGGTCGGCGCGGTGGAGTCCTCGAAGTCGGCCATGAAGACCTTGGCGCCGGAGTTCAGCGCGTTGATGACCATCTTCGGGTCGACCGGGCCGGTGATCTCCACGCGCCTGTCCTGCAGCGCCTGCGGGATTGCGGCGACGGTCCAGTCGCCCTCGCGGATGGCGCGGGTGTCGTCGCGGAAATCGGGAACGCCGCCCTGGTCGAAGAAGGCCTGGCGCTCGACCCGCGCGGCCAACAGCGCCTGCCGCCGGGGCTCTACGATTCGATGCAGGCCGGCCAGTAGCTCCAGCGCCTTCGAGGGCAGCAGGCGGTCCTGGCCGGGCGCCTGGCCGGTGAGTTCAACCGCATCCGGGCCGGGGGATTGGGAGTGATTACGTACTGCCGACATCGGGAGACTCCTTCCAGTGGGCTTTCCAGCCAGGCCGGTACCCTGCTCCCCAGCCTGTTATTTGACAACACAGTTTTATCAATGCAATAAATAAGCTGAGCTTATATGGTGCGATGCAATGTCCACAGATAGCGTTCCAACCCCGCGATTTCCCTACAAATCCGACCGGCTGAAGCCACTGCGGGCATTTTGCCAAACGGTGCGCCTGGGCTCGGTCTCGCGGGCGGCCGAGGCTCTTTTCGTGAGCCAGCCGGCGATCACCCTGCAGCTGCAGGCGCTGGAACGGGAGCTGGGAGTCGGCCTGTTCGAACGCAGCGGCCGCCGCCTGGCCCCGACCCGCGAGGGCCAGCTGCTGTACGAGCTGGCCCAGCCGCTGGTCGAGAGCGTGGACGGACTGGACGCGAGCTTCCGTGAAAAAGTCCGCGGGCTGGATGCTGGCGAGCTCAACATCGCGGCCAACAGCTCCACCATCCTGTACCTGCTGCCGCGCATCGTCGAACTGTTCCGGACCCAGCACCCGGACGTGCGCCTGACCCTGCACAACGCGGTGAGCGCCGACGGCACCGACCTGCTGCGCTCCGATGCGGTGGACCTGGCGGTGGGCTCGATGCTCGACGTGCCCGCCGACCTCAGCTACGCCCCGGCCTACCAGTTCGAGCCGCTGCTGATCGCCGCGCCAGGACATCCGCTGATCGGTCAGCGCAGCCTCAAGCTGGAGGACCTCTCGCCCCACGGCCTGATCCTGCCCCCGAAGCGGGTGGTGACTTATCGCCTGGTCGACCTGGTGTTCCAGCAGAACCGCGTTCCGTACACGGTGGCGCTGGAAGTCGGCGGCTGGGAGGTGATCAAGCAGTACGTGGCCATGGGCATGGGCATCTCGATCATCAGCTCGATCTGCCTGACCGAGGCCGACCGTGACCGGCTGGCGGCACGCTCATTGAGCAAGTGGTTTCCGAGCCGCAGCTACGGCGTGGTGGTGCGCAAGCACCGCTACCTGTCGCCGCAGGCGCGGGCCTTCATCGAACTCATCCAGCCCGACCTGTTCGCGGCCCGCGAATACGACCAGACCGGGCAGTCGCAGCGCTGAGTGCTGGCGCGGCTTGATCCGTTACCATGGCGCCCCGCGCACGGCGGTCCCGGCCATGTCCGCCGCCGGGGGATCGCTCGCCAACCCGCGATCACGGGGCCTTGGCGACCCACGCGCCGTGCCCCGACCGCCGGGCCGTCACCCTTTCCTGCCCATGTCGCGCCAGGCCGTGGGCTCCGACGCTGGAATGCACCTTGAACATCAGTTTCCACATGCGCGAACACTGGTTCGGCAATATCCGTGGCGACGTGCTCGCCGGCCTGGTCGTGGCCCTGGCCCTGATCCCGGAGGCGATCGCCTTTTCGATCATTGCCGGGGTCGACCCGCGGGTTGGCCTGTACGCCTCGTTCTGCATCGCGGTGGTGATCGCCTTCACCGGCGGCCGACCAGGGATGATTTCGGCAGCCACCGGGGCCATGGCGCTGGTGATGGTCACCCTGGTCAAGGACCACGGGCTTCAGTACCTGCTGGCGGCCACCCTGCTCACCGGCGCGCTGCAGATCGTGGCCGGGGCGCTGAAGCTGGGCTCGCTGATGCGCTTCATCTCGCGCTCGGTGATCACCGGCTTCGTCAATGCGCTGGCCATCCTGATCTTCATGGCCCAGCTGCCCGAACTGATCGGCATGCCGTGGCTGGTGTACGCGATGACGGCGGCGGGACTGGGCATCATCTACCTGTTTCCGTACCTCACCCGCAGCATCCCTTCACCGCTGGTGGCGATCGTGGCGCTGACCGCGGTGGCGATCTTCATGCACATGGACATCCGCACCGTCGGCGACATGGGCGCGCTGCCCGACAGCCTGCCGGTGTTCCTGTTCCCGGACGTGCCGCTGAACTTCGAGACGCTGCGGATCATCTTGCCGGTGTCAGCCACGCTGGCGGTGGTCGGACTGCTGGAGTCGCTGCTGACCGCGCAGATCGTGGACGACCTGACCGACACGCCAAGCGACAAGAACCGCGAATGCGCCGGCCAAGGCGTGGCCAACATTGCCGCCGGAATGCTCGGCGGAATGGCCGGCTGCGCGATGATCGGGCAGTCGGTGATCAACGTGAAGTCCGGCGGCCGCGGGCGCCTGTCGACGCTGGTGGCCGGCGTGGTGCTGCTGATCATGGTGGTGTTCGCCGGGCCGTGGGTGAAGCAGATCCCCATGGCGGCGCTGGTGGCGGTGATGATCATGGTGTCAATCGGCACCTTCAGCTGGAGCTCCATCGTCAACCTGCGCACCTACCCGGCGACCTCGAGCATCGTGATGATCGGCACCGTGCTGGTCACCGTGTTCACCCACGACCTGGCCAAGGGCGTGTTCACCGGGGTGCTGCTGTCCGGCCTGTTCTTCGCGCGCAAGGTGGGCCGGGTGCTGCATATCGACTCGGTTGCCAACGACGATGGCCGGGCGCGCACGTACACGGTCACCGGCCAGGTGTTCTTCGCTTCGGCCGATGCGTTCGTGGCGGGCTTCGACTTCAGGGAAGTGCTGGAGCGGGTGACCATCGATGTCACCGGCGCGCACTTCTGGGACCTCAGCGGTGTCGGCGCGCTGGACAAGGTGGTGATCAAGTTCCGCCGTGAAGGCACGCAGGTGGCGCTGGTGGGCATGAACGCCGCCAGCGCAACGCTGGTGGACACGCTGGGCGTGCACGACAAGCCCGATGCCGAGCGCCTGATGGGCGGCCACTGAAGGACGATGCCGACATGACCACCTCCCTGCTCCACACCGACGGCGGCGTCCTGGCCGCGATCGACACGTCCGTCTATGCCGGAAGCGTGGCGCGCCACGCCGCCTGGGCGGCAAGCCGTCTTGCAGCTCCGCTGGAACTGCTGCACGCCATTGACAAGGTCGCCGATGCGACCAGCCACGACCTCAGCGGAAACCTTGCCCTGGGCGCGCGCGAGCGACTGCTCAATGAGCTTGCCACCCTGGACGAGCAGCGCGCGCGACTGGCCCAGCAGCACGGTCGGGCACTGCTGGAGGGGCTGCGCGAGGACCTGGTCACGGATCATGCCGTGCACGCCGATATACGCCAGCGCCACGGCCATCTGGTCGATACGCTGCTGGAACTGGAAGAAGGCGTGCGCCTGTTCGTGATCGGCAAGCGCGGGGAGCATGCCGACTTCGCCCGGGGCCACTTGGGCAGCAACCTGGAGCGCGTGGTCCGCGCCGTGCATCGCCCGGTGCTGGTGGCGGCGCGTGCGTTTCGCCCGATCGGCAGCTTCCTGATCGCCTTCGACGGCAGCAGCACCGCGCGCAAGGCCGTGGAGATGGTGTGCGCCAGCCCGCTGCTCGAGGGCGTCCCGTGCCACCTGCTTATGGTCGGCCCGGATGATGCAGAACACGTGCGGCAGCTGGAGTGGGCGATCGCGCAGCTGCAGCGGGCGGGCTTCGCGCCGCAAGCGGCCATCGTTGCGGGCGAGGTGGAGAAGATGATCGCCCAGCAGGTGGAAACGCACGCGATGGATCTGCTGGTGATGGGCGCCTACGGGCACTCGCGCATCCGCAGCATGATCCTGGGCAGCACGACCACCCACCTGCTGCGCACCTGCAAGGTGCCGGTGCTGCTGCTACGCTAGGACGCGCCCGCGCGCCGCCGCAGCGGGCCCACAACGCGGACCAGCGCAGGCAACTATTTCACTCCGATTTCACGGGCGTTTTCCCCGCGCGCTGCCAGACTCGCGGGCTTGGAGGCGGTAGCCTCTTTTCAGGGTTGCGCATGCCGAATACGTGGAGGATCTTCAGCCGCTGGCTGAAGCTGCGCAGGCGCCTATGGCGCTGGCAGCGGTCGACGATCACGACGCCTCAAACTTCACTGCCGCCGCTGCGCTCGGCGCTGTTCAACGTGGAACAGATGGAGCGCCACGGGGTGGTGCTGGCGCGTGCGCACCGCCTGCAGGAGGGGCCCGGTCCGGAGCTGCTGCTGTCGCGATTGCGCGAGAACGCGGGAATCCTCGAAGACGCGTCGGGGCTGCTGACTGAAGTGGTCCACGAAGAAGTGCGGGTGACGCCGGCAGGCGAGTGGCTGCTGGACAATTTCTACCTGATTGAAGAACAGGTGCGCGTGGCACGCCTCCACCTGCCCAAAGGCTACAGCCGCGAATTGCCCTCGCTGGTGGACGGGCCGTCGGCTGGACTTCCCCGCGTCTACCACCTGGCAATGGAGGCGATTTCCCACGGCGACGGGCGCATCGATGCCGAAGGATTGAGCCGCTTCGTGGCCGCCTACCAGAGCGTGGCGCCGCTGAAGCTCGGCGAGCTTTGGGCAATCCCGATCATGCTGCGCCTGGCGCTGATCGAAAACCTGCGGCGCATGGCGACGCGGGTGATGCGCGACGGCGCCGACCACCGCCTGGCCGGAAAGTGGGCCGAGCAGCTCAACGAAACCGCCGCCGAGCGGCCCAAGGACATCGTGCTGGTGGTCGCCGACATGGCGCGATCGCAGCCGTCGCTGTCCGGCGCCTTCGTGGCCGAGTTCATCCGCCGGCTGCAGGGCCGCAGCGCGGCACTGTCCATGCCCATGGGCTGGATCGAGCAGTGGGTGGTGGGCAGCGGCAGCAGCGTCGAGGAGCTGGTGCATGCCGAAAGCCAGCAGCAGGCCGCCGACCAGGTGTCCATCAGCAACAGCATCGGCAGCCTGCGGTTCCTGGCCAACATGGACTGGCGCGAGTTCGTCGAGACCCTGAGCCTGGTCGACCAGGCCCTGCGCGCGGATCCGGCGGGCACCTACGGGTTGATGGACTTCAGCACCCGCGATACCTACCGCCACGTGGTGGAAAAAATCGCCAAGCGCAGCGGGGCCGGCGAGACCGAGGTGGCCGCGGCCGTGCTGCAGCTGGCCCGCTCGCATCCAGACACCACCCAGGCCCAGGCACACGTGGGCTACTACCTGGTGGACGACGGCCTTGCCCAGACCAAGTCCTCGGTCGCCAGCGCCGATCCGTCCCGCCGACCCGTCTGGCTGCGTCCGCGGCGCATCCCGCTGCCGGTGTACCTGGCGCCGATCGCGCTGGTCGCCGCCATCTTCACGGCCCTGCTGCTGTCCTCGCTGTTCGACACGCCGGTATCGCTGGCAGTGGTCATCGGCTGTGGCCTGCTTGCCGCGATCGTGTTCAGCGAGATGGGCATCGCGCTGGTGAACTGGGCGGCGACGGTGCTGGTGGCGCCCCAGCCGCTGCCCCGGCTGGACTACTCCAGCGGCATTCCGTCCAGCAACCGCACCCTGGTGGTGGTGCCGTGCATGTTCGGCAGCACCGCGTCGGTGGACACGCTGGTCGAGGCGCTCGAGGTCCGCTTCCTGGCCAATCGCGACCCGCACCTGCATTTCGCCCTGCTCAGCGACTTCCTCGACGCCGACCAGGCGCTGCTGCCCGGCGACGAGGCGCTGGTGGCGCATGCGGCCCAGCAGATCGAGCGGCTCAACGTGCGCTACGCGCCGGAGGACGGCGACCGCTTCTTCCTGATGCATCGCGCGCGCCTGTGGAATCCGGGCGAAGGCAAATGGATGGGCCTGGAGCGCAAGCGCGGCAAGCTGGCCTCGCTCAACCGCCTGCTGCGGCCGGCATCGCATCCGCGGGCAATAGACGACTTCATGCGCGTGGTGGGCGCGACGCGCGTGCTGTCCAACGTGCGCTACGTGATCACCCTGGACAGCGACACCCGCCTGCCGCGCGACGCCGCGCGCGAACTCATCGGCACCCTGGCCCATCCGCTCAACCGCGCCCGCTTCGACGAAAAGCGCCGCCGCGTCACCCGCGGCTACGGCATCCTCCAGCCGGGCGTGGGCAGCAGCATGGGCGGGCGTCGCTCCACGCGCTACGCGCGCATGTACGGCAGCGAGCCGGGTATCGATCCCTACACCCGCGCCGTGTCCGACGTGTACCAGGACCTGTTCGGTGAAGGCTCGTTCGTGGGCAAGGGCATCTATGATGTGGATGCGTTCGAATACGCCCTGGAAGGCCGCTTCCCCGACAACAGCATCCTCAGCCACGACCTTCTGGAAGGCTGCTACGCGCGGGCCGGGCTGGTCAGCGACGTGCAGCTGTTCGAAGACTATCCGGCCCGCTACCTGGCCGACGTCAAGCGTCGCTACCGATGGATCCGCGGCGACTGGCAGCTGCTGCCGTGGCTGCTGCCGTGGGTGCCGCGCATGGGTGGCGGCTACGAGAGCAATCCGCTGACCTGGCTGTCGCGCGGCAAGCTGCTCGACAACCTGCGCCGCAGCCTGGTGCCGGCCGCGGCCACCACACTGCTGGTGGCCGGCTGGGTGCTGCTGCCGCAGCCGCTGTCGTGGACGCTGCTGCTGCTGTCGCTGCTGTTCCTGCCGCTGTTGATCCCGGCGATGCGCGACGTGCTGTCCAAGCCGGTCGACATGACCCTGGAAAGTCATTTGGTGCAGGTGGGCAAGGCCACCTGGCGCCAGCTGCTGCGCGTGCTCGTGGACCTGTCATGCCTGCCGTACGAGGCGTTCTTCAGCGTGTCGGCAATCGCACGCACCCTGTGGCGCATGCTGGTCAGCCGCCGCAACCTGCTGCAATGGGCACCGTCCAGCGAAGTCGAGCGCGGGCTTGGCGCGGGCAGCGAACTTCGGGCAATGGTGACGGCGCCGCTGCTTGCCATCGCCAGCGGCGTGGCGCTGTGGCGGCTGAACCCCTCTGCACTGTCGGTGGCGCTGCCGATCCTGGCCCTGTGGCTGGTCTCGCCGCTGCTGATGAGCTGGCTGGGTGAGGCGCCGCCGCGACGCCGGGCGCGACTGTCCTCCGACCAGGTCGCGTTCCTGGGCCGCCTCTCGCGGCGCACCTGGGCGTTCTTCGAAACCTGGATACGCGCCGAAGACCACTGGCTGCCGCCGGACAACATCCAGGAGCATCCAAACCTGGTGGTGGCGCGGCGCACCTCGCCGACCAACATCGGGCTTTCGCTGCTGGCCAACCTGGCCGCTTACGACTTCGGCTACCTGCAGGTGGGCGCGGTCATGCAGCGCTGCCAGCGCGTGCTCGCGACCATGGAATCGATGACCCGGCATCGCGGCCACTTCCTCAACTGGTACGACACCCAGACCCTGCAGCCGCTGCAGCCGCAGTACATCTCCACCGTGGACAGCGGCAACCTGGCAGGCCACCTGCTGACCCTGCGCCAGGGCCTGCTGGCGATGGTGGATGCACCGGTGCTGGCGCCGGCCACCTTCGGCGGCATGGCCCACACCCTGGGCGTGCTTCGGGAAGTTGCCGCTGCCGAACCAGGCACGGGCCTGGCGCAGTCGATTGCGGGGTTCCAGGCAGCCCTGGATCCCCTGCTGTCGGACCCGCCGAAGACGCTCCCGGCGGCCATGCGCGCACTGGAGATCCTTGCCAGCGCGGGCGAGGCGATTGTCGCGGCATGGCCGCAGGCGCCGAACGCGGTGCCGGCCGACAGTCACTGGCCCGACGCCCTGCTGGCCGCGTGCATCGACACGCTGCAGGAACTGCGGGACTTCGAACCCGGTCCTGAAGCCGCGGCCGGCCCGGCCAGCGCCCTCATCACACCGACCGAGTTGCCCATCCCGACGCTGCACGAGGTCGCCGCCGGCAGCGGCGCAGCGGCACTGCGCGCGCGCGAACGCATCCAGCAGCTGGAGCGACTGGCGCACGCGGCCGGCCAGATGTCGCTGATGGAATACGAATTCCTCTACGACCGCACGCGACACCTGCTGTCGATCGGCTACAACGTCGACGAGCGCCGCCTCGATCCCGGCCACTACGACCTGCTCGCGTCCGAAGCGCGCCTGTGCAGCTTCGTGGCGATCGCCCAGGGCCAGCTGCCGCAGGAGACCTGGTTTGCGCTGGGGCGCCTGCTGACCGAAGTCGATGGCGACGCCATGCTGCTGTCGTGGAGCGGCTCGATGTTCGAGTACCTGATGCCGCAGCTGGTCATGCCGAGCTATCCGGACACCCTGCTCGACCAGACGGCGCAGCACTGCGTCATCGCGCAGATCCAGCACGGGCGCCAGCACGACGTGCCGTGGGGCGTTTCCGAATCGGGCTACAACACCGTGGACACGCACATGAACTACCAGTACCGCGCGTTCGGCGTGCCCGGACTGGGCCTGAAGCGTGGCCTGGGCCAGGACCTGGTCATCGCGCCCTACGCCAGCATGATGGGATTGATGGTGGCGCCGGAAGAAGCCTGCGAAAACCTGCAGCGCCTGACGGCCGCCGGTTTCGGCGGGCGCTACGGCCTGTACGAAGCCATCGACTACACGCCTTCGCGCGTGCCTCGCGGCCAGGACCACGCACTGGTGCGCTCGTTCATGGCCCACCACCAGGGCATGGGCTTCCTGTCGCTGGTGTACCTGCTGCACGACCAGCCGATGCAGAAACGCTTCGTGGCCGATGCCGAATTCCAGGCCACCCTGCTGCTGCTGCAGGAGCGCATTCCGCGCACCGGCGTCTACCATCCGCACGAAGTCGAAACCGACGTGCGCTCGACTTCGACGACGTCCGAAACCCAACTTCGGATATTCACCGATCCCTCGGCCAGTCGCCCGGCGGTGCAGATGCTGTCCAATGGCCGCTATCACAGCCTGCTGTCCAGCGCGGGCGGCGGCTACAGCCGGCTGCGCGACATGGCGGTCACCCGCTGGCGCGAAGACGGCACGCGCGACCACTGGGGCAGCTTCGTCTACCTGCGCGATGTGTACAGCGGGCAGTTCTGGTCGGCTGCCTACCAGCCGACCTGCGCCCCGGTCGAACACTATGAAGCGATCTTCTCCGACGCCAAGGCGGAGTTCCGCACGCGCAATCGCGGCTTTGAGACGCACCTGGAGATCGCGGTGTCTTCCGAGGACGACATCGAGCTGCGCCGGCTGCGCATCCAGAACCGTTCGCGCCGCGAGCGCACGATCGAGATCACCACCTATGCCGAGGTGGTGCTGGCGCCTGCGATCTCCGACGAGTTGCATCCGGCTTTCAGCAACCTGTTCGTGCAGACCGAGATCGTGCGCGCGCAGCAGGCGCTGCTGTGCACGCGACGCCCGCGCGCGCACGACGAGATCCCGCCGTGGATGTTCCACCTGGTGGCGGTGCACGATGCGCAGATCGAGTCGATTTCCTACGAAACCGACCGTGCGAAGTTCCTCGGACGCGGGCGCACGCCGCGCGACCCGGTGGCCCTATCGGGCGACGTCGTGTCGTTGTCGGACAGTGACGGCTCGGTCCTCGATCCGATCATCGCCATCCGCTGCCGGATGGTGCTGGCACCTGAGCAGACCGCGCTGATCGACATGGTCACCGGCGTGGGCGGCGAACGTGCCCAATGCAGCGCGCTGATCGACAAGTACCGCGACCGGCGCCTGGCCGACCGCGTGTTCGACCTGGCCTGGACCCACAGCCAGGTCGTGCGCCGCCAGATCAACGCCAGCGAAGCCGACGCGCAGCTGTACGAGCGTCTGGCCGGCCTGATGGTCTACGCGCATCCACTGCTGCGCGCCGACAGTTCGGTGCTGATGCAGAATCGCCGCGGGCAGTCGGGGCTGTGGGGGCACTCGATTTCCGGCGACCTGCCGATCGTGCTGGTGCAGATTGCCGAGGCGGCCAACATCGAACTGGTGCGGCAGATGGTGCAGGCCCACGCCTACTGGCGGCTCAAGGGCCTCAACGTGGATCTGGTGATCTGGAACGAAGACCAGGCCGGCTACCGGCAGCAGCTGCAGGAACAGATCTTGGGGCTGGTGTCGGCCGGGCCCGAAGGCAACGTGCTGGACCGGCCAGGCGGAGTGTTCGTGCGCCCGGCCCAGCAGATCTCGCTGGAAGACCGGATCCTGCTGCAGACCGTGGCGCGAGTGATCGTCAGCGACCAGCGCGGCACGCTCGCTGCCCAGGTCGGCCAGCACTATCCCCCCGAGCGCAGCGTGCCCCTGCTGCTGGAAGGCGCGACTCCGGGCTGGCCTGCGGCGCCAGCGCCTGGTGGACCCGGCGCGCAGGCGCTGCTGGTGCAGGCGCCGGTCGATTCCAGCACCGATGAAGATCCGTGGCCGTTCGAGCCGGTGGCCACCGAGTTCCTGTTCGACAACGGCAGCGGTGCATTCGCCGCCGACGGGCGCGAGTACGTCATCGATCTCGAGCAGGGCCAGGCCACGCCGGCGCCGTGGTCCAACGTGATGGCCAACGCGCGCATCGGCACGGTGCTCAGCGAAAGCGCCCCGGGTTACACCTGGTTCGAAAACGCCCACGAGTTCCGGCTCACGCCGTGGCACAACGATCCTGTCTCCGACAGCGGTGGCGAAGCGTTCTACCTGCGCGACGAGGAGACCGGACACGTGTGGTCGCCAATGCCGCTGCCGTGCCGCGGCACGGGCGCCTACCGCACCCGTCATGGCTTCGGCTACAGCGTGTTTTCCCACGTGGAGGACGGCATCGCCAGCGAGCTGTGGGTCTTCGTCGGGCTCGAGGAGGCGGTCAAGTATTCGGTGCTCAAGCTGCACAACGTGTCCGGTCGTGCGCGCCGGCTTTCGGCCACCGGGTACGTGGAATGGGTGCTGGGCGACCTGCGCGCCAAGACCCGCATGCACGTGGTGTCAGAGCTGGATCGCATCAGCGGCGCACTGACCGCGCGCAATCCGTTCAACACCGAATTCGCCGGACGCGTGGCGTTTTTCGACGTGGATGCCGACCAGCGCACCTTCACGGCGGACCGGCGCGAATTCCTTGGCCGCAACGGCAGCCTGGCCGAGCCGGATGCCCTGCTGCACGAGCGGCTTTCCGGCAAGCTCGGCGTGGGTCTGGATCCATGCGCGGCGTTCCAGGTGCCGCTGTCGCTGGTCCCCGGCGAACACTTCGAAACGGTGTTTCGCCTCGGCGTTGGCAGGGACCACGCCGAGGCAGTGGCGCTCGCCCGGCGCTCGCGCGGCAACCAGGTCGCCCATGACGCGCTGGATGCGGTGCGCATCCACTGGCTGCACACCTTGGGCGCGATCAAGGTCACCACGCCGGACCCGAGCGTGGACCTGCTGGCCAACGGCTGGCTGATGTACCAGACCCTGGCCTGCCGCTACGTGGCGCGCAGCGGCTACTACCAGTCCGGTGGCGCATTCGGCTTCCGCGACCAGCTGCAGGACACCATGGCCACGGTGCACGCCGATCCCGCGCTCACCCGCCAGCACCTGTTGCTGAGCGCGGCGCACCAGTTCCCGGAGGGCGACGTCCTGCACTGGTGGCATCCACCGGCCGGACGCGGGGTGCGCACGCGCTGCTCGGACGACTACCTGTGGATGCCGCTGGCCGCTTGCCGTTATCTGCAGGTCACCGGCGATGACAGTCTGCTCGACGAGCCGGTGAACTACATCGAGGGCCGCCCGGTCAACGCCGACGAAGAAGGCTATTACGACCTGCCGGTCACCTCCGGCCTGCAGGAATCGTTCTACCGCCACTGCGAGCGCGCCCTGCGTCGCGGCACCGATCTGCTGGGTGAGCGCGGCCTGCCGCTGATCGGCACCGGCGACTGGAACGACGGCATGAACCGGGTCGGCGAAGCCGGCAAGGGCGAGAGCGTGTGGCTCGGGTTCTTCCTGTACGAGGCGCTGGTGCGCTTCGTTGACGTGGCCGCCGCGCGCGGCGACGAGAGCTTCGCCGACTACTGCCGTGGAAGCGCGCAGACCCTGCGCCAGAACCTGGAGACACACGCCTGGGACGGCCAGTGGTACCGCAGGGCCTGGTTCGACGACGGCACGCCGCTGGGTTCGACGCAAAGCGACGAATGCAGGATCGATTCGATTTCGCAGAGCTGGTCGGTACTGTCCGGCGCGGCCGGCCCCGAGCGCGCGCAGCAGGCCATGGCTTCGCTGGACCAGCACCTGGTGCGGCGCGAGGCAGGGTTGATCCAGCTGCTGGAGCCGCCGTTCGACAAGACCGGCAAGGATCCGGGCTACATCCGCGGCTACGTGCCCGGCGTGCGCGAGAACGGGGGCCAGTACACCCACGCAGCGGTCTGGGCCACGATGGCCTTTGCCCACGCCGGCGACCGCGAACGCGCCTGGGAACTGGCGCGCATGATCAATCCGATCCAGCACGCGCTGGATGCCGATGCGACCTCCATCTACAAGGTCGAGCCGTACGTGATGGCCGCCGATGTCTACGGCGTGGAGCCGCACGTCGGTCGCGGCGGCTGGACCTGGTATACGGGTTCGTCGGGCTGGATGTACCGGCTGCTGGTTGAATCCCTCCTGGGGGTGCAGCGCAACGGCAAGCTGCTGTCACTGCAGCCGTGCATCCCGCGCGAGTGGCCGGGCTATCGCATCCAGTACCGCCACGGGCAGAGCCTGTACATGATCGAGATCGTGCAGGTTGACGCGGGACCGGCAAGCCTCGGCGTCGATGGAGTTGCGCAGCAGGGCCTGCAGTTCGAGCTGGTGGACGATGGGTCGGTGCATCACGTCGAGGCGCGCTGGCCGCGACCGGCATGAGCACCCGGGAGCGGACCGAGCGCGAGCTCGACCAGCTGCGGTCGATGCTGGCGCCGTGGCGCGAGAAGCTGCGCAGCGAGGCGCAGTTCTGGCCGCAGTTCGAGGTGCTGGCGGCGCGCGTCGTCGATAATGCCGACGCCGAGGACAAAGCCTTCACGCGCGAGGGCATCGAGGCCATGCTGCGCCACGAAGGGCTGGTGCGTCCGACCCGCCAGGTGCGGCCGCGCCGGCGCGGGATATGAGCGCGGAGACGAGGCACGCCGGGGATCCCGGATTGCCTGCGACCGGCACCCAGCGGGTTGATCTCGGGTCAAGGTCGGGATGCCTTTCGCGTCCTAAGCAGGAGCATCCGAGCAAGCTCGGATCTACGTCCCGGTTGTCGATGTAGATCCGAGCTTGCCCGGATGCCACTTGCCTTGTAGATCCGAGCTTGCTCGGATGCTGTTGGCGTCCTCCATCATCGCATCGAGACGCCGTTCCGGAATCAGAGCCAGCGCGAACACTGTCGGGCAACGCGCGAGCGCGCTGACGCAAATATCGGTCGCGCCTTCACACGGTCCCGCGATTCTTGCCCATCCACGGCCGATACCACTCGCGGATGCGGACCATGTCCTGCACCGGGTCGTCGGTCGGGTGGAACACGTGGCTGATGTTGATGACTTTTTCAGGGTAGTGGAAGTACGCCAGCACCATCGGCACCTGGGCCTGGCGGGCGATCTTCCAGAATCCCATCTTCCAGTTCTTCACCGGCTTGCGTGTGCCTTCGGGGGTCAGCGTGAACCAGATGCGGTCGAAATCGCGGATGATCGCGACCGCCTGCTCCACCGTGCCCCGGGGTGACTCCCGGTCCACCGGAATCGCGCCAAGGTGGCGCAGCAACGGTCCCAACGGCCACCAGAACAGCTGGGTCTTGCCGAGCACGCGCACCTGCAGACCCAGCGCGAGCTTGGCCGCCATGCCCCACAGTGCATCCCAGTTGGAGGAGTGTGGCGCGACCACCAGCACGGCCTTGGCCAGGTCGGGAATCGGGCCGACCACGCGCCAGCCGCCGAGCCGCAGCGCGCTGCGCCCCAGCCAACGAGCCAGGACGCTAGGCCTGACCTGCGGCATGTGGGGTGGCACGTCCGGAACCGTCCTGATCTGATCCTGTTTCAAGGCATCGCTCCATTCATTGATTCAATCCCACGCGCTGCTGCCGGAGCGCCCGCGCTTGATCGTACTGCGCTCGCGCTTGGCATCCAGCCGGCGGGTCTTGGACGCCCGCGTCGGCTTGGTCGCGATGCGCTTCTTGGGCACCGCCAGCGCGCTGACGATGATCGCGGCCAGTCTCTCGCGCGCATCCTGCCGGTTGCGGTCCTGGGTGCGGAAGCGCTGCGCATCGATGACCAGCACGCCGGCATCGGTGATGCGCCGGTCACGCTTGCGCAGCAGGCGCTCGCGCACCGGCTCGGGCAGCACCGCTGAATTGACGATGTCGAAACGCAGCTCGACCGCAGTCGATACCTTGTTGACGTTCTGCCCGCCGGCGCCGCTGGCGCGCACGAAGCGCTCGACCAGTTCGGAATCCGGGATCGAGAGCGCGGGAGTGATTTCGAGAGCGTCGGTCACGTTGCGCGATTGTAAGGCGATGTGGCGAGGGCCGGCCACGATGGCATGACCCCCGTGAAGCCAGTTCGGCCGGTCGCTGCAGGCGGTCGCGCGGACCGGCGCGGCAACAGCGGTTGCGGTCCCGCGGTCGGGGTGAAGCACATGCGCAGAACCGTGTGTCGCATCGCGGTCTGTCGCTGCAGGTGATGAACAGGATCGCGTTGCTGAGCAAAACCGAAATCGCATTTCCGCATTTAGCAGTTTTCTTACCTGTAGTTGGCCACCATGCGTTTCCCGATCAGCTTTTCGAGCGACCGATGAACCCACGTCCAGCGCTTCGCTGCGCCACAGCAGTGGCATTGCTATTACCTGTATTGGCATGGGCCGCGCCGCCCTCGGATGCGCAGGTGGAGCGCCTGCTCAAGGCGTCGCGCGCGCAGGGCATGCTGGATGCGGTGCTACCGCAGATGGAGGCGCTGCAGCGCCAGCAGTTCCAGCAGTTCGCGACCGACCGCGGGCTGACGCCGGGGCAGCAGGCCGAAGCGGCCCGCATCCAGCAGCGCACTACCCAGATCATGCGCGAGTCGCTGGGCTGGGAGCAGATGAGGCCGGTATACATCGACGCCTACCAGCAGACCTTCACCGCCGAGGACGTCAAGGCGCTGACCAGGTTCTATGAGAGTGCGGCAGGCAAGTCACTGCTCGACAAGACCCCGGCGCTGATGCAGAACCTGACGCGCGCCATGCAGCAGAAGGTCGAGCCGCTGCTTGATGCACTGAAAACCGAACTCGACAGCGTGGCGCAGGATCCGGCCAAGCCTGGCGGGCCAGCGGCAGGTGATCCAGTCAAGCCGAAGCGCTAGGAGCAATTCCAGCGCGGCAGATCGATCGGCCGCCAGCCTTACGAACAACAGTCCAACTTCCAGCATCCAGCATCTAGCATGGCGGCAGGTGCGCCCGTGGCGGCAGAGTCCAGTCGATAGGCACGATGCCGCGCCGCGACAGGAATTCGTTGGTCATCGAAAAATGCCTGCAGCCCAGGAAGCCGCGGTGCGCCGACAGCGGCGAGGGATGCGGCGCGCGCAGCACGCGGTGGCGGCGCGGATCGATGATCTTGCCCTTGGCCTGGGCATAGGCGCCCCACAGCAGGAACACCAGGTCTTCGCGCTGCGTGGCCAACGTCTCCACCACGCGGTCGGTGAAACCTTCCCAGCCCTTGCGCTGGTGCGCCCCCGCGCAGCCTTGCTCCACCGTCAGCACCGAGTTGAGCAGCAGCACGCCACGCTGCGCCCACGGCAGCAGGCAGCCGTGATCCGGCCGCACCATGCCCAGGTCAGTCCCGAGCTCCTTGAAGATGTTGTCCAGCGACGGCGGCACCGGCACCCCGGGCATGACCGAGAAGCTCAGGCCGTGGGCCTGCCCCGCCCCGTGGTACGGATCCTGGCCCAGCACCACGACCTTCACCGCATCGAAGGGTGTGGCGTCCAGGGCTGCAAAGATCTTCGGGCCCGGCGGGAACACCTGCGCGCCGGCCTGGGCGCGCTGGCGCAGAAACGCGGACAGATCGAGCATCTCCGGGCGCAGCAGCCAGTCGCCGACGCGTTCCTTCCATGAGGACTCCAGCCGGATCCGATCAGTGGACGACGCGGCACTGGCCTGAGGCCCATCGATGCGGGGCACGTCGGGTGATTCTCCGCTCGCCGGCCGCACGCCAGTCCCGGTCAGGCTTCCAGCTCGCCCATCTGCGCCAGGCGCAGCTGGAACATCACCTTGGTCACCAGCAGGCGCTCTTCGGTGGGCTTGAGCACCAGATCGTTGGCGCCGGCCTGGAGCAGGTCGGACTGGTTGTCGCGGTTTTCGTCGCCGGTCATCACCAGGATCGGCAGGCGCCGCTTGCCGTAGCCGAAGTCCACGCGCACCCGTTGCACCACATCGCGGCCGCTGAGCTCGCCCTTGAGGGTGACGTCGGTCAGGATCACGTCGAACTTGTGGGTGGAAAGCCCAAGCGATTCAGCGGTGAGCAGGGCGAAGGCGTCTTCAGCCTTGAGCACGTGCACCACCTTGAGGTCGTGGCGCTCGAGCATGCGCTTGGTGGTCTCGGCCACCACCCGGCTGTCCTCCACGTAGAGCACGGTGGCCCCTACCACCGGTTGCGGCTGCACGTAGCCGCGGATGAAGGTAGCCAGCGCTTCGTGGCCGAGGGACTTGTCGAAATAATCGGTAACGTATTCGGTGAACTTGCGCTCGACCAGGTGCTGCTGCGCATCGCCGGACACCACGATGACCGGCACGTAGGCCTGGCCGGCGGATTCGCGCACGCTGCGCGCAATCTCCAGCCCGTCGCCGTCCTTCAGCGCCAGCGAGGTGGTGACCAGGTGCACGGCACCCTCCTGCAGCACCTGCCGCGCTTCGGCGACGCTGTCGCAGCCGATGACCTCAACCCCGGGCAGGTCGCGCTTGAGCACGTCGGCAATCATCTTGCGCACCATCTTCGAACCATCGACCACCATGACCCGTGGGGTCTCGCTGATCAGGTGTCGAAGTTCCTGTGCGTGCATGGGGGACCTGTGTACGTTGCAGGATGGCTGCGCTGAGCCTAGGGGGGCGCGGCCAAGGGTGGCTGGGAAGTGTATGTCGATATGACGACCCGGTGACGACACGCCGCCGACGGCCCGGTTTCCGCCGCACTCGAACCACTCCTGCGGGCTGCCCGGCCCGCACAAGACTCCGCGTGCGCCTAGGTCTCGGTCGGCCGGGTCTGGCGCAAAAAGTGCCCCGTCACCAGCCAGGCCCCCAGCCAGCCGAGGACGGTGGCGGCCAGCAGCACCAGCACCGCGCGCAGGGGATCCAGCCCGCCCAGGGCAAACCCGCTGGCGTAGCTTCGCGCCAGGGCCTGCAGCGGCTCCCGCAAAGCCTGTCCCGCCCCCACCAGCAGCGCCAAGGCCAGGGCACCGGCGGCAATCCCATACCAGGCGCCGAGGTAAATGAACGGCCGGCGGATGAAACCGTCGGTGGCGCCGAGCAGCTGCAGCACACCGATTTCCTCGCGCCGCGACTGGATGTCCAGACGCACCGTGTTGCCCACCACCAGCAGCGCGCCCAGCCCGAACAGCAGCGCCAGCACCCAGGTCAGGCGCTGGCCAAAGCCCAGCCAACCCTGCAGGCGCTCGCGCCAGGCCGCGTCATGCTGCAGCAGGCCGGTTTCGGGCAGCCGATCGAGCGCGGCCACCAGCGATGCGTCCTCACCCCGGGGCATGATCACCAGCAGGCTCGGCAGCGGGTTTTCCTCCAGCGTGTCCAGGGTGTCGGCCAGGCCACTGCGTTCGCGGAACTCGGCCAGGCCCTGCTCGGGCGTGCGCACCTCCACCGACCCCACATCGCCACGACCGCGCAGTTCCGAAGCCAGCGCCTGCGCGCGCTCGACACTGACCGTGGTCTCTAGGAAGAGATCGATACGACGCGACTGCTCCACGCTGCCGGCAAACTGCTGCAGGTTTGCCAGCGCCAGCGCCAGGCCCAGCGGCAGCGCGATCGCAACGGCCATCACTCCGATGGTGAGCAGCGTGGTCCACGGCCGCTGCAGCACGCGTCCAAGGCTGGAAACGAAACTGTAGAGGTGCTGGTCGAGCCAGATGCCGAAACCGGAGCGCGGCCGGCTGGCGAGGTTGATCACGGGCTCGCTCATTCGGCCAGGTCCGCCGGTGAGATGTCGTCCATGAGGCGGCCGTGGTCCAGGATCAGGACGCGCTTCTTCATGCGCTTGATCAGCGGCAGGTCGTGGCTGACCACCAGCACGCTGGTGCCGCGCTCGGGCATCGAGGCGAACAGCGACATGATCTCCGCCGCCAGCGCGGGATCCAGGTTGCCGGTGGGTTCGTCGGCCAG
>JBBSVH010000034.1:0-20813 GCA_038233685.1 Lysobacterales bacterium
CGACATCGGGCCGCGCCAGCGCCAGGGAGCGTAACCATTCCTCGATGTGTCCAAGCTCGGTCCGCTCGGCACGCAGGAACTTGCGCCGCGCCGGGACGTTGTAGAACAGCTCGCGCACTTCCACCGTGGTGCCCTGAGCGTGCGCCTTCGGCAACACCTCGCCAACCCGACCACCCTCCACCAGCAGGCCTGCGCCGTGGTCGTCGCCGGCGCGCCGCGATGACAGCGAAAAACGGCTGACCGAGGCAATCGACGGCAGGGCCTCGCCACGAAAACCGAGCGTGGCCACGCATTCCAGATCGTCCAGTGACGCGATCTTGCTGGTGGCGTGACGGGCGACGGCCAGGGGCAACTGCTCGGCCATGATCCCATCGCCGTCGTCGCGGATGCGGATAAGCCGGATGCCACCTTCTTCCAGGTCGATATCGATGCGACGCGCACCCGCATCCAGCGCGTTCTCGACCAGTTCCTTGACCACGGAGGCCGGTCGTTCGACGACTTCGCCCGCGGCAATCTGGTTGATGAGGGTGTCGGGGAGTTGGCGGATCTGCACGTGGCGGCGACGCGGTTCGCGTCGGCAGGAGTGATCAGTGGCGATGATAGCCGAGGCAGAGGCTCACGGTGAGCCGGCGGCCTTCATCGCGCCCTCGCGCGCGGCCTCAGCCTGCGCCCGGGCCGCGAAAACCGTACCGGGGGGCGGCTGTCGCGTGAAGTACGTCTGCACGCCGTCCAGCACGGCACCGGCCACCTTGCGCTGGTAAGCCGGGTCCATCAGTCGCTGTTCTTCGTCGTGGTTGGAGATGAACGCGGTTTCCACCAGCATCGCAGGCATGTCCGAGGTGCGCAGAACCGCGAAGTTGGCGCGCTCGATGTGCGGCTTGTGGTTGTTGCCGACCCGCTTGAGCCCGTCCAGGACATGGTTGGCTGCATCCTCCGATGCCTTCATGTGTCCGCTCTGGGCCAGGTCCAGGAGCACCGAGGAGAGCGTGTTGTCGACCTGCTTCAGGCGCACGCCGCCGACCAGGTCGGAGGCGTTTTCCTTGTTCGCCAGCCAGCGTGCGCGCTGGGACGAGGCGCCCTTGAGCGACAGGACATAGACCGACGAGCCGCGTGCTTCGCGGTTTTCAGCCGCGTCAGCATGGATGGAAACGAACATGTCGGCCTTGGCCGTGCGCGCCTTGGCCGCGCGCTGCGGCAGCGGCAGGAAGTAGTCGCCGTCGCGGACCAGGTAGGACTTCATGCCGGGAGTCGCGTCGATGCGGCGCGCCAGCTCGCGCGCGATCGCCAGCACCACGTGTTTTTCATTCTTGCCGGTAGGGCCGATTGCACCCGGGTCCTGGCCGCCGTGACCGGCGTCGATCGCAATCACCAGCGGTCGCATTGCCGTGGTGGGCACGCGCGGCAGCGGCGCCGCGCGCTGCTCCTGCTGCAGCGGGACGGTCGTGTTCGCCGTCGCTGTCGGGACACCCGTGGCTACGGTGTATTCGGGCGAACCCGCGACCACGGCAGGAGGAGTCGACGTGGCGGTGGGTCGGCGCACGGCCATGCGTCCGTTGAGGATATCTGCCGGAGACGGCGTTGCCGCCTGCATCGGCGCCGTGACCGCTGGTGCCGTCGTCAATGTCTGGAGGGGAGGTGGCCGATCCACAATGGCTTGCGTCGACGCCTGCGGCTGGCGCATCGGCACCGTTACCGGCTCGCGCACGGGTTCTGCCGGTGTTGGCTGGTTGGCCTGTCGCACGGCGGCGGCAGTCAGCAGCGCAGTGGCCTCGGCGGCGGTCAAGGTCGGTTTTTGCCCGTTCGGCTTTGACCCGGTCACCACCGGGCTCACCACAGGAATTACGACTGGATCGGCCGCAGCGACGGGCGCAGCGCCCGCCCATTCGAGGATGAGGGTCGCGCCGCTGGCAGTGGACTGCATGCGCGGCTTGCGTGCGCCGCCCGCGCCAGCGAGGTCGAACACGATCCGCACCGTTCCGGCCACCGGCTGCCCCTGGCGCACCGCACGCACCATACCGGCGCCCGGCGGGAGGACCAGACTCTTGGCCGCCGTCGAGGCCGGCAGGTCCACCACAAGTCGATCGGGACCGGCCAGGGAAATGGTCTTGAATTCACCGGTGCCTGCCAGCTCGATCTCGGCGCGGGTCCCGGTCGCGGTGGCATCAACCCGCACGGCCTTGATCTCACCGGCACCTGCGCTCAGGACGCCGCCGAAAACAAGGCAAAGAGCACCCAGCACAGCGGGTCCGGATGGGGAGATGGGCAGCGGCATGAGCCGATTCAAGCATCATCCCACCACGAAAGCAACCCGCAATTTCCTTAATAAACGGGGACCTGCCGAACCTTCCTACTCGGAAGCAGCAAGAAAGCCCTGCAACTGCGGATGACCTGCCAGCTGCGCCACCCACACCCTGCCCCGATCCGAGACGCCAACCAACGTGGCCGCCCGTCCATCTGCCTCGTTCTCCAGCTCAAGGAGCAGATCGGCTTGAGGAAGCCCCGTGGCGGCCTTCTCCGGCCATTCCACCAGCCAGAGAGCCACCTCGGCCTCGTCCAGGCCGAGGAAATCGAGCTCGGCGGCCTGTCCGATCCGGTACAGATCCAGGTGCCAGGCCTCGCCAGCGCCCACCAGATACCGTTCGACCAGGGTGTAGGTGGGGCTGCGTATCGGCCCCTCGACCCCCAGTGCACGCAGCAGCGCCCGGGCGACCGTCGACTTGCCTGCCCCCAGGTCGCCCTGCAGATAGATCACGGCCGCGGCCGGCAAGGTCGCCGCCAGCCGCGCGCCAAGGTCGTCCAGCGCGGCGACATCGGGCAGGTACAGGCGCATCAGCACTGCAGCTCCGGGTTGCACAGTCGGCGAAGGTGCGGCAACAGGTCCGACGGCAGCAGGCCCCGCTGGCCCACCAGCGCGGCGGCGTCGCCAGCCAGTGAATGCACCAGGGCGCCGGCGCACGCCGCGTCGAACGCCAGCATCCCCTGTCCCCGGAACGCGGCGATGACGCCGGTCAGCAGGTCGCCCATGCCACCGACGGCCATCCCCGGATTGCCTGCGTGGATGACGCGCGGGAGCTTGCCCGGCGCCGCGACAATCGTGCCTGCGCCTTTCAACACGATCGCGGCGTTGAATCGGTTCGCGAGTCCGGCGGCGGCGGCGAATCGATCACGCTGCACGCTGGCGGTATCGGTGCCGAGCAGGCGCGCCGCCTCGCCCGGATGCGGAGTCAGCACGGCGTCACCCACGTCGCGTTTCGAAGCGGCCAGCAGGTTGAGCGCATCCGCATCGAGCACCATCGGCCTGCGAGATTCCAGGGCCAACTGCAGCAGCGCCCTGCCCCACTCGCCCTGGCCCAGTCCAGGCCCGATGGCGACGGCATCGGCCCTGTTCAGGAGTTCGGACAGGTCGCTGCCCGACTCCACCGCGCGCGCCATCGCCTCGGGTCTGCGCGCCAGCACGACGGCCACATTCGCCTCACGGGTGGCGACGCTGAGCAGGCCAGCTCCGCAGCGCAGGGCCGCCTCGGCGCAGAGCACGATGGCGCCTCCGCTGCCGTGATCGCCGCCGATGCACAGAACGCGCCCGGACTCGCCCTTGTGGGTATTGATCCGACGCGGCAGCAGCCACTGCTGGAGCGCATCGGTACCGATCAGTCGCGCACAGGGCGTGACTCCTTCGAACGCTTCACCCGGAACGTCCAGCTCGTGCAGGGCAAGTGCACCTGCCGCCTCCATCGCCGCACCGGTGTACAGCCCGGCGTGGCGCACGATGAACTGCAGCGTCACGTCGGCGACCACGTACTGGCCCGGAGCGCAGCCGCGGTCGGCATCGATCCCGCTGGGCACGTCCAGACAGAGCACCGGCGCCGCCTGCGCGTTGATGGCATCGATCAGCGCCGCCGTGGCGGCATCCGGCGCCCGTGAAAGCCCGATGCCGAAGATCGCATCCACCACCACGTCGGCATGCGGAAGCGATTCGGGAAACAGCGCCACCGCGCCGCCGGCTGAGATGTAGTCGGTGCACGCACGCTGCGCGAGCGCGGACTGGGGCACGTGTCCGGGCAGGTGCAGCACTTGGACCTGCAGCCCGCGCCGGTGCGCAAGTCGCGCCAGCACATAGCCGTCCCCGCCGTTGTTGCCGGGCCCGCACGCTATGACGATGCGTTGCGCCGACGGCCATCGCTGCGACAGGTGCTCCCAGGCCGCTTCGCCCGCGCGCTGCATGAGCACCGCGCCGTCGCCACCGAGCAACGCAGTGGCGCGGGTATCGAGCGCTCGCGCAGCGGCGCAGTCGTACAGGGGAAGGCTGGCGTGCATGGCTGCGATTCTATGCTGCGATCCTATACTTGGGCCATGTCGCCCAACGTCTCCACTGTCGACCATCACGCGCTCGCCTGGCGTATCCGCGAGCTGGCCCGTGGTCTCGGGTTTCAACGCTGCGGCATCAGCGGCATCGAACTCGGCGACGATGAAACACACCTGCGCGACTGGCTTGCCCAGGGTCTGTACGGCTCCATGCAGTGGATGGCCCACCACGGCGAAAAACGTTCGCGGCCGGGCGAGTTGATTCCCGGGACCATACGCGTGCTTTCGGTAGGGCTCGACTACGGCCGCAATGATCTTGACCAGTCGTGGGCCACACTGGCCACGGGCGAGCGCGCCTACGTCGCCCGCTATGCACTGGGGCGCGATTACCACAAGCTGATGCGCAAGCGCCTGCAGTCGCTTGCCGGCCGGATACAGGAGGAGATCGGTCCGTTCGGACACCGCGTATTCGTCGACTCCGCCCCGGTCCTGGAACGGGCCCTGGCACGCAATGCCGGACTCGGCTGGATCGGCAAGCACACCTGCCTGATCGACCGGGACGGCGGATCCTGGTTCTTCCTCGGCGAGATCTACCTGGACCTTCCGCTACCCATCGATGTGCCGGCCACGGCCCATTGCGGCACGTGCACGCGCTGCATCGACGTCTGCCCCACCCAGGCGATCACCGCGCCCTACCGGCTGGACGCGCGGCGCTGTATTTCCTACCTGACGATCGAACACCAGGGCGCCATACCCGAAGACCTGCGGCCGGCCATCGGCAACCGCATCTTCGGCTGCGACGATTGCCAACTGGTGTGCCCTTGGAACAAGTTCGCCAAGCGCACCGACGAGCCCGACTTCCGCGCGCGCAACGACCTGGACAGTGCCACCCTGCCGCAGCTGTTCGCATGGGGGGAAGCCGAATTCCTCAGCCGCACCGAAGGGTCTGCCATCCGCCGCAGCGGCCATGAGCGATGGCTGCGCAATATCGCCGTGGCGCTTGGCAATGCGCCAGCGTCGCCGGAGGTCCTGGAAGCGCTGGCGAGCAGGCGCGATCACTCCTCGGAGCTGGTGCGCGAACACGTCGCCTGGGCGCTCGGCCGGCATGCCTCCGGCCGCTCCGGCCGCGTGATCGACCTGCGCGTACTGCCCGCCTCGTAGGTCCGAGCTTGCTCGGATGCTCTGGCGTTGGGTACATCCGGGCTTGCTCGGATGCTCTTGATCTACCGCACGAGCATCCGAGCGAGCTCGGATCTACGCGCCGAAGCCACTTCCTCTGGGGCAAGGACGCCATCGCATCCCGGAACATCCAGGCGTGCTGGAATGGACTCGATCCTGGTTGATCCGAGCTTGCTCGGATGCACTTGATTCACCGCAAGAGCATCAGAGCGAGCTCGGATCTACGCCGCCTTGACCGGCGCGCAACGGACCGGCCCACGTGCCCGATTGGCGGCCAGCCCGTCAGGGCCGCCACTCAGCTCACGCGGCCTGCTTGGGAATCGAATTGTTGGTGTGGGTCATCGCGTTGGCAGCGTCCACGTACACCAGGGTCGGTTTGAACAGGGCGGCTTCGGCCGCGCTCATCCCCACGTAGCTGCAGATAATCACCAGGTCGCCGACCTGCACCTTGCGTGCGGCGGCGCCGTTGAGCGAAATCATGCCGCTGCCCTCCTGGCCGCGGATGGCATAGGTCGAAAAGCGCTCGCCATTGCTGATGTCGTAGATATGCACCTGCTCGTATTCGAGGATGCCACTGGCATCGAGCAGCAACCCGTCGATGGCCACCGAGCCCTCGTAGTTGAGCTCGGCATGGGTGACGGTGGCGCGGTGGATCTTGGCTTTGAGCAGACTCAGTTGCATGGGGAGCAGGTCCTGGAAAGATTCAAAAGTCTAGCAGCCGCTCCCTGAGCGCCGGTATTTCCACCACTCGCTCGGCCCGCCCGGCCACAGAGTCCGGCGGCGGCGCCTGAGCATCAGCGGTTTACCACTCCAGGTTGTCGATCAGCCGGGTCGTGCCCAGTCTGGCGGCGATCAGCGCAACCCGCGGCGCGCTGCCGTCCGGGGCAATGTCCAGGTCCCGGCCCCGCACCACGGCGTAATCCACGTCGAATCCCGCATCAACCAGCCGCGCGGCGGCGGCGGCCTCCACCTTCCCGATCGCCTGTCCGCTTTCGACCGCACTGCGCATCAGCAGCAAACTCCGGTAGATAACGGCAGCCCGCGGCCGCTGCGACGCATCCAAGAACTGGTTTCGCGAACTCATGGCCAGCCCGTCGCTCTCGCGCACGATCTCGCCGCCGACGATCTCCACCGGGAGTGCCAGATCCCGGACCATCTGGCCGATCACCGCAAGCTGCTGGTAGTCCTTTTTACCGAACGCCGCCATGTCCGGCTGGACCTGGTTGAACAGGCGAGCCACTACCGTGCACACGCCGTCGAAATGGCCCGGGCGGTGGGCACCCTCAAGCAGGCTGCTGACCCCCGGAACATGTACCTTGGCCGCCAGTTCCACTCCGAAGGGATACATCGACTCCACAGTGGGCAGCCACAGCAGGTCGCACCCCGCATCCTGCAGGCCACTAGTATCGGCTTCGGGCGTTCGCGGATAACGGGTGAAATCCTCGTTGGGGCCGAACTGGGTCGGGTTCACGAACACGCTGGAGACCACGCGGTCGGCATGCTGCCTCGCCAGGGTCACCAGCGAATAGTGGCCCGCGTGCAGGTTGCCCATGGTCGGCACGAAACCGACGCGCAGGCCCTCGCGCTTCCACGCGTTGACGCTCGCCCGCAGCAGTCCAAGGTCGGTGACGGTCTCGATCATCGGGTCGTTTTGCGCAGTCTGAGCGATCAGTAGGAATGATCGGCGTCGGGGAACGATCCGTCGCGAACCGCCGCGGCATAGGCGCCTATGGCCGCCTCGATGGACCCGTTTTCGCCCAGGAAATCCTTCACGAAGCGCGGACGGCGGTGGCCGCTGTCGATACCCAGCATGTCGTGCAGCACCAGCACCTGGCCGTCGCAACCGGGGCCTGCCCCGATGCCGATGGTGGGGATATCGCTGGCTTTGGTGACCGCGGTGGCCAGATCGGTCGGCACGCACTCGAGGACCAGCATCGAGGCACCGGCCTGGGCCACCGCCAGTGCGTCGGCGCGCAGCCTGTCCGCCGCCGGTGCGTCGCGGCCCTGCACCCGATAGCCACCCAGCGTGAGCACCGACTGTGGGGTCAGCCCCAGATGCGCACACACCGGGATGTCGCGCTCGGCCAGGAAGGCGATGACCTCGAGCTTGTGGCCTGCGCCCTCCAGCTTGACCATCTCCGCGCCAGCCTGCAGCAGCATGATGGAAGCATCCAGCGCGCGCTCGGGCGTGGCGTCGGACTGGAACGGCAGATCGGCCACCAGCATCGCCCGCGACAGCCCGCGGGCCACCGCCTCGGTGTGGTAGGCGATGTGTTCGACCGTCACCGGCAGGGTCGAGGATTCACCCTGGACCACCATGCCCAGCGAGTCGCCTACCAGCACCAGGTCAACCCCTGCGGCGTCCATCACCCTGGCGAAGCTGCAGTCGTAGGCGGTCAGCATGACCAGCCTGCGGCCCTCGCGCTTGGCGCGTGCAAGCCCGGGCAGGGTCCATTTGCTGATGTCGGCGTGGATGCTCATGGGCCGATTATGACGGCAACCGCCAGATCCCAGACGTCGTAACCCCCGACGCGGCGTCGCGGGCCGGGCCGCGCCCGGGGATCACCACCTCCGGCACCAGTTCCAGCAGCGGCACCAGCACGAAGGCGCGTTCATGCATGTGCGGATGCGGCAGCGTCAGGCTGGTGCTTGACATGCACAGGTCTGCGTAAAGGAGCACGTCCAGGTCCAGGGTCCGTGGACCCCAGCGCGAGGCTGCGTCCCTATCCCGACCGAACTCACGCTCCATCCCCAGCAGTGCCTCCAGCAGTGCCTCCGGTTCCAGCGTGGTCTCGAGCATCGCCACTGCATTGATGAAGTCGGGTTGCTGCTCGATCCCCCAGGCCGGGGTCCGGTACAGGCTGGAAGCGCGCACCAGGCTGACGCCCGGCATCAGCGCCAACGCCCTGAGCGCGCCGCGCACCGTCTCGGCCGCATCGCCCAGGTTCGCGCCCAGGCCGACGAATGCCACGACGGACACGCTCATTCCGTGGTGGCGGGCGCGGCGTTGTTTCCGCTGTCGTTGCAGCTGTCGTTACCGTTGCCGCTGCGACGCCGGCGACGGCGGCGACGCGGAGCCTCCGCATCCTCATCAACCTCGCCCGCGTCGCGGTCCTGGCCGCCGCGGGCATTGAGAGGATCGCTGAAATGCTGCTCCTGCGACTCGCGCCAGAAGGCGACATCCTCGGCGTGCTCACTCGACGCGGTCAGGCGCAGCAGCAGGAAGTCATAGGCCGCACGAAACCGAGGGTGCGACATCATCCGCTTCACCCGCTTGGGCTGGCGAGAGGAGAACCGCGACTGCATGAGCCAGATTTCCTGCATCGGCAGCGAGAACCGGCGCGGCAGCGCCACTGTTCCCAGCTGGTGCAAGGTCACCCGGTCAGCGGCCCGGCGCTGCGCTTCCTCCGCGGCGATACCCTGGGCCTGCAGACCCATCAGCGCGCGGCAGTACGCCGGCCACAACAGCAGGGCGAACAGGAACGCGGGCGACACGGGCTCGTCATTCGCCACCCGCGCGTCGGTACCCTTGAGACCCTCCAGCAGCATGCCGCGCAGCGCGCCGCTGCGGTTGGACTTCAGGGCGGCGGCGGTCTCGGGCAGGATCGCCGGCAGCAGGCCGAAGCGCTCCAGCCCTTCGAAGCTGGCCACGGCGCTGCCGGCCAAGAACAGCTTCAGCAGCTCCTCGAACAATCGCGCCGGCGCTGACTCGGACAGCAACGGCGCCAGCCGCGGGATTGGCTCTGCCGAGGCTGCCTCAATCTCGAAAGCCAGCTTGGCCGCCAGGCGCACCGCGCGCAGCATGCGTACCGGGTCTTCGCGGTAGCGATGGTCCGGATCGCCGATCAGCTTCATCGAACGCGCCTGCACGTCCTCGAACCCACCGACGTAATCGCGCACCGAGAAGTCCTCGATCGCGTAGTACAGGGCATTGCAGGTGAAGTCGCGGCGGACTGCATCGTCCTCCACCGTGCCGTAGACGTTGTCGCGCAGCAGCCGCCCGCCTTCATGCAGTTGGCGGTCGCCGCTGCCGTCGTCGACATTGGCGCGGAACGTGGCGACCTCGATGATTTCGCGGCCAAACACCACGTGGGCCAGGCGGAAGCGGCGGCCGATCAGGCGGCAATTGCGGAACAGCTGCTTGACCTGCTCGGGCGTGGCATCGGTGGCCACGTCGAAATCCTTGGGCTGGACGCCCACCAGCAGGTCGCGTACCGCGCCGCCCACCAGGTAACCGGTGAAGCCGCCATCGCGCAGCCGGTACAGCACGCGCAGCGCGTTGGGGCTGATGTCCTTGCGGGAAATGGTGTGCTGGTCGCGCGGAATGATGCGCAGCGATGTGGTCGGTGGCGTGGCGGCTGGGGTAATGGTGGCGGTCCGAGTGGCGGGCGGGCTGGCGCCATGTCGATGGCGGCATTGCCGCGGGCTGCGGCAGGCGAATATACTATTACGTCGCGACACCGCGAGCCAAAGCTCCCTTCGTCTAACGGTTAGGACGTGGCCCTCTCAAGGCTAAAATAGGGATTCGAATTCCCTAGGGAGCACCAACTTTCAAGCCCGGCCACGTTGGCCGGGCTTTTTTTTATCCCCCGCGGCGGACATCCGGCCTCCCGGACAAGCGAAGTGGGCGGCAGCCAGGATCAAGACCGGGTTCTGGCCAGCAGGCCAGCGGCCGCTTGAGCTGCTGGCCGATCCCCTGGCGCCAGGACGCTCTGCCGCCCGCGCTGGCGGCCAGCGACCGGCCCGGTGACTTAGACTGTTCGCAACTCGTACGCAAAGACCGTCGCCATGCCTTTCGTCGTCACCGAAAACTGCATCAAGTGCAAGTACACCGACTGCGTGGAGGTGTGCCCGGTGGACTGCTTCCACGAAGGCCCGAATTTCCTGGTCATCGACCCGGACGAATGCATCGACTGCACCCTGTGCGAACCGGAGTGTCCGATCAACGCCATCTATCCCGAGGACGACGTGCCCGCCGGTCAGGAGAAGTTTGTCGCCCTGAACAAGGAGCTTTCGGCCGCCTGGCCGGTGCTGACCACGCGCAAGGAAGGTCTCCCCGATGCCAAGGACTGGGAAGGCGTGCCGGACAAGCTACCGCTGCTGGAGCGCTGAGACCGCCAGCATCGCGCCCGGTCCGGCGGCTCCACGCCGGCGCATCAACTCACCAGACCGCGCGATGTGGCGAGCTTGCGCAACTCGTGGTCCGATCCCAGCTTGAGCTTGGCGTAGACGCTGCTGCGGTGGGCATAGGCGGTCTTGTTGTTGATGCCGATAGTGTCGGCCACGCGAGCCACGGAATGTCCACGCGCCAGCAGAAGGAACACCTGGGCTTCCCGGTCGGTCAGCTCCGGCAGCACGTTGGCCTGTCCATCGGAGTTGGCCGCGTCCATGCGCGGGCGCAGCGCGCGGTCCAGGTAGAGGTCCCCTGCCTGCACGGCCCGGATCGCGTCGATCAGCTCGTCCGGCGCCGCCCGCTTGCTCACGTAGCCGCGTGCTCCAGCGGCCATGGCGTCCTGCACGTACAGGGCGCCGTCGTGCATCGTCAACACAACGATCGCCAGTTTCGGGCGCTGGGCCAGCAACTGCCGGATCATGACCATGCCGTCTGCGTCTGGTAGATTGAGGTCGAGTACAAGCACGTCACACGCGGTGGTCAGCAAAGTGGCCGCCAGCTCGCGTGCACTTCCCACTTCCGCCACAACTTCCCAGCCGGGTTCCAGCTCCAGCAACTGGCGGAAACCGGAGCGCACGATGGGATGGTCATCGACCAACAGGATCTTCAGTGGTGTCATGAGGAATCTACCGGCGCGGCCCTTTTCGACCATGTTCTTGGATACCGCCCGGGCCGAAATCCGGAACTGGCGTGCGTTTGGCTGGGTGGCACTCTACCCGCTTGCGTGGGTGATGTTGAGCACCATCTCCACCAGCTACTGGTTCCTGCCAGCAGGCCTGCGCCTGGCCGTGCTGTGGCAACTGCCGCGTCGCGTTTGGGCACTGGCAGCGTTGCTGGAGGCCATTGGCGTACTGGGCCACCACCTGCTGCACGGCAGCTGGCCCGCGCCGATTTCAGTGTTTGCCGTGACCGGGCTTTCGTGGCTTGCCACCGCCGTCGCGGTCGCCGGTTGCCGACCCAGGGCCGCCGGTACGGCCTCGCTGGGCAGCCAGCTCCCGATGCTGCTTGGATGCGCATTTCTGGCGGCGTCCGTCAGCACTGCGCTGCTGCAGGGCGCTGCAGCACTGGGGCTGGATCCTGCGCGAGCCTCCAACAGCTTTCATCGCATCGCCCAGTCGCAG
Source organism: Lysobacterales bacterium (assembly GCA_038233685.1). GTDB lineage: Bacteria > Pseudomonadota > Gammaproteobacteria > Xanthomonadales > Xanthomonadaceae > Pseudoxanthomonas_A. The sequence continues at coordinate 11,776 of JBBSVH010000034.1, forward strand.
TTCACCGGCATGCTGCTGGTGACGCCGTTGTTTCTGGCGCTGGTCGAACAGGTGCCGCGGGGCCGCGTCGGGTGGCGCGCTTTCCTTGCACGGGGACAGGTCGTACTGCCCGCTTTCGTGGTTGTGCTTGTCGTGGGAATGCCGCTTGAGCATCCGGTCAGCTTCGCGCTGGCGCTGGGCCTTGGAGCGCTGTTCTGGCTGGCCCTGCGACAGGGATGGCGTGCAACTTCTCTCGCGCTGGTCGGCTTGGCCCTGGTGATCTGCTCATCCGACGTCCTGCTCCAGGGCTGGATGCCGCCGCTCATGCAGCTGCTGATGTCGGCCAGTGCCGCGGCCGCGCTATTGCTGGGCGCTTCAACGGACGCGATGCGCGTCCAGGGCAACGCACTGCATCTGGGCCTGACCCAGCTTCATCGACGCAGCACCGACCTTGCCGACGCCGCCAAACGCCTGGCCAGCGTGCAGGAGCACGAGCGCCGCACCCTGGGAAGCGAACTGCACGATGTCGTCGGCCAGGACATCACCGCCATCGCCACGCGCCTGCGCGTGGTCGAGCGCACCACCACGGATCCTGAAGTGCGCAAGGGACTGCACTCGATCAGCCTGCTCGTCAACGACGCCCACCTGCACCTGCGCGAAGTGGTGGATCACATGTATCCCGCCGTGCTGGACCGATTCGGGCTGGCCCGCGCGCTGGGCGAAGGGCCGCTGGCGCAGCTGGCCCGCGACAGCGGCATCGACTACAGCTGCGAGGTGCCGGGTCAGCTTCCGACCCTGCCCGAATCGGTGGCGACGTCGCTGTATCGGATTTGCCAGGAGATCACCAGCAATTGCGCGCGGCACGACGCCTGCAGCGTGCTGCGCATCGCCATCAGGGTCGACCGCAGCGGCGCCGATGCCGCACTGCTGCTGAGCACTCATGACGACGGCGGGCCCCTGCAGATAGGCGATGCGCGCCTTGGACTGGGGCTGCAGACCATCCGCGACCGCGCCAACGCGCTGGGCGCTCTGTACCAGTTCGACCCTGCAGACGGCGCTCAGCGCCACTGGCTGCGCCTGCCGCTGGTGTTCGACTCATGACCCCGTGCGCAGGTCTTGGCGACTCACATGACCGCTGCGTCTGGATGAGTGCCCGGCACGCCTGGCCCGCTACCACCACCGAGAATTTGCGCCTCCAATGCACGAGCCAGCGGCTACGTAGCCCACCCGGGCATCTGTGCAAGCGGATGCGTAGGCTATCCGACAGGCTTCCGCCGCAAGCCGCTTACCGCACGAGGTGGCTCAACACCGGCCCATGATCGCGCTGATCTCGTCTACGCGTTGCTGCAGCAGCACCGCGTCGCCGCGCGATTCCACATTCAGGCGCACCAGCGGCTCGGTATTGGAGCTGCGCAGATTGAAGCGCCACTGCTCGAATTCGGCGGACAGGCCATCGGTATCGTCCAGCTGCGGACCCAGGTGAGCATAGTGGGCCAGCACCGCGGCGGTGGCGGCGGTGGCATCGCCCACCGTGAAGTTAATCTCGCCACTGCAGGGATACCTGGCCATCCGGTCTTCCACCAGCTCGGCCAAGGACAGGCCGCTGGTGGAAATCAGGGCGGCAATCAACAGCCACGGGATCATCCCCGAATCGGCGTAGGCGAATTCGCGGAAGTAATGGTGTGCGCTCATCTCGCCGCCGTAGATCGCGTCTTCGGCGCGCATGCGCTCCTTGATGAAGGCATGCCCCGACTTGCACAGCACCGGCACCCCGCCCGCCTCTTCCACCATCTCAACGGTGTTCCAGGTCAGGCGCGGGTCGTGGACCACCTTGCCGCCGGGGTGCCTCGCCAGCGCGGCTTTGGCCAGCAGCCCCACCAGGTAATAGCCTTCGATGAAGCGTCCGCTACCGTCGAAGAAGAAGCAGCGATCGAAGTCGCCGTCCCAGGCGATGCCCAGGTCGGCACCGTGCTCACGCACCGCGTCCGCAGTGGCTGCGCGCGCCTCGGGTAGCAGAGGGTTGGGGATGCCGTGCGGGAAGCGGCCGTCCGGCTCGTGGTGCACACGGATGAACTCGAACGGCAGGTGCGGGGCCAGCGCATCGATGATCACGCCCGCGCCGCCGTTGCCGGGATTAGTGACGATTCTCAGCGATTTCAGCTCCACGCCCTGCACGTAGCCCAGCAGGTGCTCGATGTACGCGCTCTTGTCCGGATTTTCCACGATCCCGGCGGGAATGCCCGTGCCCCTCGGCCCGTCCGCGCTGAGCGCGCGGTCGCGGATGGTGAACAGCCCGGTGTCGGCGCTGATCGGGCGGGCTTTCTCGCGCACAAGCTTCAGCCCGTTGTAGTCCATCGGGTTGTGGCTGGCAGTGACCATGACCCCGCCGGCCGCACCCAGGTGATCAGTCTGGAAGTACACCTCTTCGGTGCCGCACAGCCCGATGTCGATGACCTCGCGACCACTGCCGCGCAAGCCTTCACAAAGTGCGGTCTGCAGGTCCGGGCTGCTCAGGCGAACGTCTCGACCCAGCACCACCGGGCCCGGCTCCAGCAGTTCGGACAGGGCCGCGCCGATGCGCGTCGCAAGCGCGTCGTTGAGTTCGTCCGGAACGCGGCCGCGGATGTCGTAGGCCTTGAAGGCCCTGCCGGATGCGGCGCTGCTGTCTGTCATGTCAATCGTTGCCCGGATGTGTCCAAGGCGGCCAGTCTGCCACGCGATCCGTAGAACTGCGTTTGACACAACGCTCCAACACCGCCGCCAGCCATACCGCCGCAGACCAGTGGGCGATCAAGGGATTGAGCGAGCGCGTGCGCCTGATCCAGGAAACCGGGAGCTGCGCAGAAGGAAACCGGCGTTCGCGTGCAGCGCAATGAGACGCGCTAGTCAGCCGGTCGCAAGTTCGCTGTGCAATCTGCGACGCAGCACGGGAATTTGCCGGCGTCGGCTGGTGGCATCTGCCATCGGTTTATATAATCCCGAGGCGCTCTGGCGTGCCTACCCACCACGATGACCTGCGAGTCCGCCGTCGATGCTGAAGAGGAAACGGTTCGCCAAACGACTGTCCCTGGGGCTGAGCGCGCTTGCGATGGCCGGCTCGGCACTGACCCTGTTGGGTTGGGCGTTCGGAATGCGCAGGTTTACCGACTGGTTCGACCACGACATCTCGCAGCTGCCCAACAATGCACTTGGCGTGCTGATGGCCGGGGCGGCAATCCTGCTGCTGGCGCTTGGCTACCGCCGGGCCAGCGCAGGATTCGCGTTGGTCGCCGGTTTGATCGGTGGCGCCACGCTGCTTGAGCACGTGACCGGGATCCAACTGGGTATCGATGCCCTGCTGCTGACCCATGACTGGGGGCACAGCGCCACCCTGGTTCCCGGACGCATGGGCGTTCCCGGCTCGACATCGCTGCTCCTGACCGGGGCGGCCATCTTCCTCTCGCTGCCCGCGCGCACGCGGGGCTTGGCGGCCGCCGGCGGCATGCTGGTGATCATCATCGCGGTGGTGTCCATCATCGGTTACATCCTGGAAGCGCGCCTGTTCTACACGCTGCCGCACCTGACTACCATCGCGCTCCAGACCGCGATCCTGTTGCTTGCGCTGGGACTGGCCCTGGTCGCGGCAATTCCCGACCGCCTTCCAACCCGCCTGCTGGTCGAGGACTCGGCCGCCGCCCTGCTGGTACTGAGTTCGCTGCCCGGCATCGTCATGGTGCCCCTGCTGATCGGTCTGGTCACGCTACAGGGAGAGCGAGCAGGCCTGTTCGATACTGCATTCGCCACCGCGGCGATGGTCCTGGTGCTCATGCTGCTGCTCACTGCGCTGCTGTGGCGCACCGCCGAGGCGGTGCAGCGCCACGAGCAGGCGCGCATCGAAATCCAGGAGCGGCTGTCGGCGATGCTCGGCAGCATCACCGACGCGTTCATGACACTGGATTCCGAGTGGCGCTACGTGTTTGTCAACGACCATAGCGAAGCGCACTGGGGCATGCCCCGTGAAGCGATGCTCGGCTCCACGATCTGGGAGAAGTTTCCCGGAGCGGTTGGCTCCGAGGCACACCGCCAGCTGCAGCTGGCCATGACCGAGCGGATCACGGTCGAGTACGAATACTTCCACGAACCGATGGGGAAACGGTACGGCAGCCGTGCCTACCCGACCAAAGCTGGTGGACTTGCGGTGTATTCGCGGGACGTCACCATCCAGAAGCAGAACGAGCAGCAGCTGCTCCAGTTGACCAGTGACCTGCTCCAGGAGGACAAGCGCAAGAACGCGTTTCTTGCAACGTTGGCCCACGAGTTGCGCAACCCGTTGGCACCGATACTGAGCGGACTGGAGGTCATCAAGCGCGTCGGCCAGGATCCGGAGATGGTGGAGCGCAGCCGCACGGTCATGGAGCGCCAGGCCCTGCAGATGGTCCGGCTGATCGATGATCTGCTGGACATGGGCCGCATCAACGCCGACAAGCTGGAGCTTCGGCTCGCGCCGGTAGCCTTGGGCGACATCCTGACCCAGGCCCTCGAAGCCTGGGGCCCGGCGCTGCGGCTGGCCGGCCACCGTGCGCAGCTGACGCTACCGTCCGTGCCGGTCCTTCTGCATGCCGATGGGCAGCGCCTGGTCCAGGTCTTCTGCAACCTCCTCACCAACGCGGGCAAATTCACGCCAGCCGGTGGGTCGATCGTGATCGACGCGGTGGTGCAAGGCTCGGAGGTCGTGGTTTCGGTGAGCGACAGCGGAATCGGCATTCCGCAAGACATGCTCGATGAGGTCTTCGAAATGTTTTCACAGGTCGACCAGTCGCTGGAGCGCGAGCAGCAGGGACTGGGAATCGGCCTTACGCTGGTCAAGCGGATGGTGCTGCTGCACGACGGCAGCGTGACCGCGCACAGCGACGGTCCAGACCAAGGAAGCCGATTCGTCGTGCGCCTGCCGATTGCAAGCTCCCTCGCCACCACAGCCACGCAGGAGCTCGACGCGACCCAGGCGCCGGCCGACGGCGGCGAATGCCGTGTGCTGGTAGTCGACGACAACCGCGACGCCGCTGACTCGGTGGCCCTGCTGCTTTCATTCGCAGGTTACGTGACCGAAGTGGCCTACGACGGCGACGAGGCACTACAGCGAACGCTCGAGTTCAAGCCACGCGTCATGCTTCTGGATATCGGCATGCCGGGCATGAATGGCTACGACGTGTGCCGCGGCGTGCGCCAGCAGGTGGGCGGAGCTGACATGCGAATCGTGGCGCTCACCGGCTGGGGCGATACCGAAGATAGAAAGCGATCGCTGGAGGCGGGCTTCGACGCACACGTTGTCAAACCCGTCGACGAACCCACGCTGCTGGCGACCGTCGCCGAGCAGATTGCGCGGGTGGGGTGACGCGGAATTGCTTTGGCGATAGGGCCTGAGACACTTGGTCGCGGCACGATCGCTCCGGCTGCACACCCCGCTTCAGCGACATTTCGATCGATATCACGCCCAGTCGGCCTCAGTCACGGTCTCGCCTCGAGCCCTTTGTAGTTCTCGCGTGATGGACGTTTGATTTCGACAAATGCCCCGCCACATCTCGCCGGCACATAAGTCAGAGACCAAGCCCAGTCGTCATTAGACATCGAGCGCAGAGGGTACGCGCATTTATTTAGAGCGCAATCCCGCTCGCGTTGGCTTAGCAGCAAAAAAATGCCTGTTCTGTCCTCACAGGCCAAGCACGCTCGTGCAATGGGTTTCGACCATCAGGCGCGCTCTGCCTGCAATCACTTCTCAAATTAGTTCAAGGCAGACCGGCTCCTATCGGGCGTCACGAGGGGTTGCGGCGTGGGTGTCTGCCCTTTTTGCTCCGAACCAAGGCAGCCGATTGCCAAAGAAGCCCTGATCCAGTATCAGGCGAAAGAAGCTGACCGCCCGCTCACGGCGGCTCGTCAACCAGAACCATGCCACACACATCAGCGCGAACACGGCGACGATCACCGGATGCGGCACGTCCATGCGCATCGCCTGCCCAGCGACCAGGCCACAGCCGCCGCTGAAAACTGCAAGTGTTGCGCAGATCAGCGAAGGGCTGAATCCGGCATCCAGCATCAGATGATGGATGTGATCTCGATCAGCAGAGAACGGCGACTTGCGTTGACGGATGCGGCGCGCAAGTAGCACCAGGCAATCCATCACAGGAATTGGCAGCAGCCATAGCGCCAGCGCCGGATTCACAGGATGGGACGGGCTCTGGGTCAAGCGGAAAGCGATCCACGCAATTGCGAAGCCGAGGAACGTACTGCCCGCATTCCCCATGAACAACGCCGCCGTCGGCCGCCAGGGCGTGCGCAGGTTGAACCAAAGGAACGCAGCGACCGCACCGACCAGTACCAAAGATCGTTCACCAACGATTCCGTTCCCGGAATACAGCGCAGCCGCGGAAAACATGACAAGCGCCGCCAGCACCAGCGTACCGGCCAGCCCATCAATGCCGTCGACCATATTGACGGCGTTTATCAGGCCCACTGTAGCGAACACCGTGAAGGGAACTGACAGCCAACCAAGTGACATCTCCGACAGGCCTAATGCTGGCCCAAGTTCGCTGATGCGCACGTCGCCCACATACACCATGATCAACGCGGCCAGCACCTGCGCCAGCACCCGTTTCCACCAGCGCAGGTCGTATTTATCATCCAGTAAGCCCACTACGACGAGCAGCGAGGACGCCGCCATAAAGCCAAGAAAAGGCATGCCCAGTGTGGTGAGCGTCAGTAGTCCAGCGGCCATGACGCCCACGGCCATTGCAACGCCCCCGATCACGGGCGTCGCCCGCCCGTGATCCTTGCGTCCCTTGGGATGGTCAAGCAAATCGAGTCGGGAAGCGACCGGCTGCAACAAACGCAGCGCTAGCCAGGTAAGCACTCCAGCGCTGAGCGGGCCGCTCCAGAAAATGTGGTCAGGCATACGAAAGCGTCTCAAAGTCCAGACGGTGGTCTGCGCAAAAAACGCGCCACGGTAAGTTACCAGCAAAGGTGTGACGGTCGTCACGACAGGGGCCTAAGCGGGTCGAATTATGACGCCAAGCGTTGATCAGGCACCCAACGGTTCAAATATGGTTCCAACAGGATCGTTTTCGCGATCACGATCCGTTCATCAAATTGCTCGAGAACCTTTGAGCGAGCAGCCTTGCCCAAGCGCGCGGCAAGTGCTGGATCGTCCTGCAGGCGGGCGATCGCTCGGGCAAGGCGCGCTGAATCCTTCATTGGAACAAGAAGGCCATCCACTCCGTCGGTCACAACCTGACGGCAACCTGGGACATCCGTGGTCACAAGGGGAATCGCACACGCCGCGGCTTCTATCAGCCCTTTGGGCAGGCCTTCGCGATAGCTGGGAAGTACCATCATGTCGACAGTAGCCAACAGTGTCGGCATGTCCTCGACATGACCAAGCAAAGACACCAGACCCTCGTCCGCCCACTGTGCGAGGGTTGCTTCAGGGATGGCTGCTGGATTGCCGGGGTCCGGGTCACCGGCCAATATAAACTCGATCTGCCGGCCCTCGCCGTGCAGCAGACGCGCGGCTTCAACAAACTCCCCCACGCCCTTGTCCCAAAGCAGCCGCGCGGCAAGCAGCACGCGAAGTCTATCGGCAGCGCCACGTCGACGGTTGATGGGTGAAAACCGCGACACGTCAACGCCCGAACCGGGAATAACCCTCATATTGCCCATGTCGACGAAGCCAGCACTCTCGAAAATGGCCAAGTCGTCTGGATTCTGCAAGATCAACCACGCATTGCTGCCGCCAAGCGCCAGGCGCAACAGCGCAGCAACCAAGGGCCGCAACAAGAGAGCCTTGAGGTCGTTGCTGGTAAACACGTAACCCATACCGGCAACGGCGTTGATCCGCGACGGCACTCCCGCCAGGCGAGCGGCGAGCGAGCCGTAGACCGCGCATTTTATCGTGAAGTTGTGGACAACATGGGGCCGCTCGCGCCTGAACATACGCCACAGGTAAACAAGAAGGCACATCTCGCGAAACGGATTCAGACTGCGCCTGTCCATGGGCAGCGGCTCCCAGCGAAAACCTAGCTCACGCAGCTTCGCGCCATACGGCCCTGGTGGCGAAACCAGCAACACGTCGCTGCCGCGGTTTTCCAGCTCCTGCGCCAGCGACCTCCGAAAGTTGTAGAGGTACCAGTCGGTATTCGCGAAAAGTATTACCCGCTTCTTAGCTGCCTCGTCCAAGCTACTTGCTCGCCCTGCTACGGTTGGTGCAGCCTCGTGAATACAGGGACCTTCCAGACCGCACGACGGACGGCCACGCTGGTCGAGCCACGCACACCCGTACCCCCACCAGCCAAGTCTCGCTTTCTTTCAACGCGGACGATGCCATCCATACTCTCCTCTACCGGTACCGGAAACCCCAAAAAAAAGCCTCTCAATTTCAGCCTTTGGCAGCCCTTCACGCGGCAACCGGATCGAGTCTGCCGTTCCGCGCCTTTGCTGCTCAATCTAGCGTCGCGATTGTACCCAAATCCCAACTCTTGACGGACTAATCCAACTCCTGGCGCGCGAATGGCCCCAGGTGCTGCGGCCAGCACCACGCACTACTTTTGGGTCAACTGCGTGCCGCAACTGGCGGCGACACCCCACTCTGCCGCCGCTAGCGCCACTGATACGAATGTCAGTAGCCAAACCATCGATAACCCTGGGGCGTCTCCGACGATGTCCGCAGCAAAGACGTCACTTCGAGCCGACCAACCCGGAACCCTGACCTGAACGAGGTCGGCGGCCGCTGCCAGCGCGACTATGAACAACTATTGGGCGAAGTTTGCGGACACGCTGCATGAAAGGCCGACCAACAAGCCAATCCCCAAGAAGGACGTCAGATGGACGATGCCGATGCGGGGAAAGTTGCTCTCCAGACAGGATATGAAACTGCTTGCTCACTCCAGATCCACACCAAGCCGCTATAACTCATTGTTCGATAGAAGAACCGTTGACCTGACTAACGTCATCGCGGTGAACAGCGAAAACCCCTCGCCCAAGCGACTCACGGAACAAATCCCGCACATGGTGAGCAATCTGTTGATAGCGCA
>JBBSVH010000035.1:0-20648 GCA_038233685.1 Lysobacterales bacterium
CTCCATGGCGATGGCGATCGCCTGGCGCCTGGGCAGCTTCAATATCGTGGGAGCGGTGTAACCGATGCCCATGCTGGCCAGGTTGAAAGCCAGGCATGCCAGGCCCACGGCCGCGAAGTGGCTCAGCAGGGTTCGCCATTCCTGGGCAACAGCGGCTACCACCAGCAGCGCCAACACGACGACCGACAGCAGCCGCAGCGGCTTTTCTGTGCCGGCCGCGAAAGCGGGCGCGCGGGCGCGGATCACCATGCCGATCAGGACCGGCAGGACGATGATCACCGCGACCTCGATCACCTTGGTCACCGGTGGCGGTACGTACTGCCCGCTGCCGAAGAAGTATTCGAGCGACAGGTTGAGTATCAGCGGCAGGGTCAGCAGGCATAGCACGCTGTTGATGGCGGTCAGGGTGATGTTGAGGGCCACGTCACCGCGCGCCAGGTGGCTGTAGATGTTGGCGGTGGCTCCGCCTGGAGACGCGGCAAGCAGCATCAGTCCAACGGCCAGTGCCGGTGGCAATTTGAGGCCCAGTGCCAGGGCGAAGGCCACCCACGGCAGCACCAGCACCTGAAGCGCGAGCCCGATCAGCACGGCTCGCGGATAGCTGGCCACGCGACGGAAATCGGCGACCGACAGTCCCAGCCCCAGTCCGAGCATGATCACACCCAGCGCCAGTGGCAGCAGCACGTTGGTCAGCAGCGAAGCCTGCACGGTCAGGTCCCCAACTATGGCGTGTCAGAAGCATCCGCGCGGCGGTGGCTTTGCCGCCATCGGCCTCAAGTCGCTTGGGCAGTCTGCAACCCCGGATTGTGGAGCACCTGCACCTTGCGCAGCGCACGCGGTAGCTGCCGCGACAATCGGCGCTGGCGTACCCTGCCGGTTGACATTCCCAAGGCAGCAGCATGAGCGGCGAACAGCGCGAACTGACGTTTCGATTCCTGGCCGAGCCGACCGACGTCAACTATGGTGGCAAGGTCCACGGCGGCGTGGTCATGAAATGGATAGACCAGGTGGGTTATGCCGCCGCGGTCGGGTGGAGCGGCCAGTACAGCGTGACCGTCGCCGTGGGCGGGATCCGCTTCGTCGCCCCGATCCGCATCAGCGACTTGGTGACCGTCACCGCCACGCTGGTCCATACCGGCACCACCAGCATGCACTTTGCCATCGAGGTGCGCGCGCGTGACCCCGGGCTGGACTCGAGCCGGGCCACCGAGCGCCTGTGCACCCACTGCATCATCGTATTCGTCGCGCTGGACGGCGTTGAAGGCAAGGCGGTGAGCGTGCCTGCGTGGCGGCCCCGCGACGAGGACGACAGGCTGCTGGCCGAGTACGCACTCAAGGTGATGGAGCTGAGCAAGGGGATTGAACAGACCGTGGCCCAGTTCCAGCCCACGGTCATGAAAAAGGCCGCGGGTTAGGCGGCCTCGTGCGATGAATCCCGGTTCTGCTTACATCGCGACGCGGCGCGCCTGCAGGAACCGGTTGCTCCAGTAGCCCGTGACCAGCGTGTCCACCCGCACGTCCTTGCCGGTGCTGGGCGAATGCACGAAGCGGCCGTCGCCGACGTAGATGCCCACATGGTTGACCCGGCCCTTGCGGCCGAAGAACACCAGGTCACCTTCCTCCAGCGCTTCGCGATCCTTGATCAGCTCGGCCTCGGAGTCCTGGGCCATGTCGCGGGAGACGCGTGGCAGCTCGATGCCAAGCGCCGTGCGAAACACGTAGCCCACCAGTCCGCTGCAGTCGAAGCCACTGTCCGGCGAGGTGCCGCCCCAGCGGTACGGCGTGCCCAGCAGGGTGAGCGCGCGTCTGAGCACGGTCTGGACCTTGTTGGTGGACTGCTGCGGCGCAAGCGCGCCGGCACGCGTCAGGTCATAGGCGGAAAGCAGACGGCTGAGGTCACTGGCAACGATCGCCGAGCGGTCCATCATTGGCAGGGCGTCGGTGCCCGCCAGGCGCGGCAGCAGGGCGGTGAAGGTGGCAGCGGCGGCGTCGGAGGCGCGCTCGCGCACGCTCGGGGTGCTCACCAGGGCGGTGCCCGGAGCCGCGGTCGGCAAAGTCGACTGAAGTGCTGCAACGCTGGAAGCGGAGGTCGCAGTGGCCTGGGCGGGCGGCGACGCGGCGGCGTCAGCAGGGGCTTCCTGCGCCTGCAGCGACAGGCTGGCGGCGCCAAAGGCAGCGGCCAACAGAAGCGACTGGGTCAAGCGTTTTGTGCATGAGCGGGGGGCGGCTGGCAGGCCTGGAAGCAGGTCGTCGGTCGGCACGCGGAGATCCGTGGAGCGGGTGGTGCGGCGATGATGGCTTCATCTGGCCGTCACAAGGTTCAATTTTCGTTATCAGGGCGTGAAGTGAACACGGACCAGCGTCACAATTAACGCAATACGCGTTTTGAACCTGAATAGTTCGTTTTCCAGTATGGGCCGTCCAGGCGGTCCAGCCGCACGGTGCCGCCGGTGCTCGGGGCGTGGACGAAACGGCCCTCGCCGATATAGATCCCCACGTGGGACACGCTGCCGCTGCTGCCGAAAAACACCAGGTCTGCGGTTGCCAGTTTTTCCGGTGCGATTTTCGGTCCCTGTACCTGGGCCAGCTCTCTCGAGCTGCGTGGCAGCCGAAGGTCGAGCATGTCCTGGTAGACATAGGTGACCAGGCCACTGCAGTCGAAGCCCCCTTGCGGGGTGTTGCCGCCGTAACGGTAGGGCGTGCCGACCAGCCCGAGGGCACGCATCAGCACCGCGTTGGCCGCGCCTGGATTGGCGGGGGTGACCTGCGGCCATTCACGCGCTCCGGACAGGGGTGGCGTGTCGCGCCGGGTCTTTTCGCCGCCGCCGCAGCTTGCCAGCGCAACGGCCGCGCACAGGATGATCATGGCGCGCGGGCATGCTCGAGCCAGCGCGTGTAGCGCCGGAGTGGCCGAGCCCGGATAATGGAGGGTATTCATCGCGGTCATCTTGACCGCAGCCCCCGCGGCAGACAAGTCGCCCCGGTCGCCACTGCGGCCCCCTACAGAGCACAGCATGAAAATCGCCAAAGACAGCGTCGTCCGCTTCCACTACACCGTGTCCGAAGCCGGGCAGGAGGCGCTGGAGAGTTCGAAGGAGCGCGAGCCGCTTGCGATCATGATCGGCCACGGCAACGTGATTCCGGGGCTGGAAGCAGCGATGATCGATCGCGAAGCGGGCGAGAACTTCGGCGTCGATGTCGCGCCGGCCGACGCCTACGGCGAGCGTCGCGACGGACTGAGCCAGCGCGTGCCCAAGAAGCATTTCGGCGCGCAGAAGCTCGAGGCCGGCCAGCAGGTGGTGCTGCAAACCAATTTCGGTCCGCGCGCGGTCACCATCCAGAAGATCGGGATGAGCGTGGTGGACGTCGATCTCAACCATCCCATGGCTGGCAAGGACCTGCATTTCGACGTGGAGATCGTGGAGGTGCGCGAACCCAGTGCCGAGGAACTGCAGCACGGACACGTGCACGGCGAAGGCGGACACCAGCACTGAGCCACGCGCCCACGGCGGTACAGGACTGCAAACCGGCAGCGGGCCCCGCGGCCCCCGCGGCCCATGCGGCCCATGCGGCCCATGCGGCCACGCTAGCGGCAGGGTGTGAGCGGGGTAAAAGCACGCAACCAGCTACGCGGCAATCAATGCACGCGCGATTTCCACCGTACTTTGCGAATCGTGCGCGGCATACACGGGCATGCGGGAAGCGCGGCTTTACAATGACCGGGTGATACCCCCACGCGACGACGTACTGATCATTGGCGGCGGTGTGATCGGGCTGGCCACTGCGCTGGCGCTGATCGACGCCGGCCGTACGGTGCGCGTGCTCGATGCCGGCAGCGTCGGTGGCGGTGCCTCGCACGGCAACTGCGGCACCGTCACCCCCAGCCACGCGCCGCCTTTGGCCGCTCCCGGGATGGTCGCCCGCGGCCTGCGCTGGATGTTCACCCCCGACGCGCCGCTGTACCTGAAACCGCGCCTGGACCCTTCGCTGTGGCGCTGGCTTTCGCAATTCGCGGCGCGCTGCAATCCCGCCGACTGGCGCCAGAGTGCGCTCTCGCGTGCCGCCTTGCTGCAGGACTCACGGCTGCGCCTGGCACAGTGGGTGGAGCGCTATGCACTGGACTGCGAGTTCGTCGAGGAGGGGCTGGACTACGTGTTCCGCGAGCCAGCGAATTTCGAGCACTACGCCGCCGAGTGCGAGGCCCTGCGCGAGTTCGGCATCAAGAGCGAGGTGATCAACGGCGCACGCTACGAGCACGACGATCCAGCGCTGAAACCCGGCGTCGCCGGCGCAATCCACTTCCCCGGAGATGCGCAACTGCGGCCCGATCGGTACCTGGCCGAACTGGCGCGCGTGGTGCGCCAGCGTGGCGGGATCATTGAAGAACACTGCCGCGTCCAATCGCTGCACGAGGAGCCCGGCGGCAGCGGCGCGGGCGTGGACACGACCTTGGGCTCACGCAGCGCCGGTGAGGTGGTGGTGGCGCTGGGCGCCTGGTCGCCACCGCTGCTCGATGCGCTGGGTCTGCGGCTGCCGATCCAGCCAGGCAAGGGCTACTCGATCACCTACACACGCCCGTCGGTGGTGCCACGTCGGGCAATGGTGCTGAAGGAACGCTCGGTGTGCGTGACGTCATGGGCCAAGGGCTTCCGGCTGGGCAGCACCATGGAATTTTCCGGTTACGACGACAGCCTCAACCCGGTTCGTCTGGCAGCGCTTGAACGCAGTGCGGCCGAGTACCTGCATGAGCCTGTAGGGGCGACCGTCGAGGAGCGCTGGTGCGGTTGGCGCCCCATGACGTGGGACGACCTGCCGGTGCTCGGACGCGCGCCTGGACGCGACAGCCTCTGGGTCGCAGCCGGCCACGGCATGCTCGGCATCAGCATGGGCGCAGCCAGCGGCCAATTGATGGCCGACCTCATCACCGGTGCGCCCACGGCCATCGACCCTATGCCTTACCGAATGGAGCGATTCACTTGAGCAAGCACGAGTACGACTACGACCTCCTTGTCATTGGCGGTGGTTCCGGCGGTTTGGCGGGAGCGTTTCGTGCCGTGTCGCACGGTGCCAGCGTGGCGATGATGGAGCCCAACGCACTGGGCGGAACCTGCGTCAACGTCGGCTGCGTGCCGAAGAAGGCGATGTGGCTGGCGGCCGAGCTTGCACAGCGGGCCAGTCTCGCCGCCCAGGTGGGCTTTGACCTGCCGCCGCCCACGCTGGACTGGGCGGAATTCGTGGCCCATCGGCAGCGCTACATCGCCGGCATCCACGCCAGCTACCGCAACCGACTGGACACGACCGGCGTGGTGCACCTGCCGTGCCGCGGGCAATTGCTGGACGCGCACACGGTGCAGGCGGACGACGGCACCCGCTACACCGCCGACAAGCTGCTGATCGCCACCGGTGGCCGGCCACGTCGGCCGAATATCCCCGGTGCGGACATGGGTCTGGTGTCGGACGACTTCTTCGACCTGACCGAGGCCCCCGAACGCGTGGCCATCGTCGGCGGCGGGTACGTGTCTGTGGAGCTGGCCGGCGTTCTGCAGGCGCTGGGCAGCCGTGTCGAGATCTTCGCCCGCGGCCAGCGCCTGCTGGAAAGTTTCGAGCAGGAGGTGACCGACGCGCTGCAGGACAACCTGCGCCAGCATGGCGTGCGCCTGCACCTGGGATTCCAGGCCAGTGCGCTGCACCGCGACGGCGTGACCGGCGTGCGGCTTGCCTCCACCACCGGGGACACCAGCGAAACCTTCGACAAGGTGATCCTGGCCACCGGGCGCCAGCCCAATACCGAAGGCCTCGGCCTGGAGCTGGCCGGGGTGCAGGTCGACCCTCGCGGCTTCGTGGTGGTGGACGCGTACCAGACCACCAGCGCTTCCAACATTTTCGCCGTCGGCGACGTGACCCCCCGCCCGGCGCTGACGCCCGTGGCCATTGCTGCCGCGCGCCGGCTGATGGATCGCGTCTATGGCGGCAAGGCCGACGCCAGGCTCGACTACGACACCATCTCCACGGTCATTTTTGCGCACCCGCCGTTGGCGAGGGTGGGCCTGACCGAATCCGAGGCGCGCGCACGCTTCGGTGACAGCGTCAGCATCTACCGCAGCAACTTCCGGCCGATGCTGCACGCGCTGGCCAACTCGCCGCAGCGCAGCCTGTTCAAGCTGGTGTGCGCCGGCGAGGACGAGCGTGTAGTGGGCCTGCACCTGGTGGGTGAGGGCAGTGACGAAATCATGCAGGGCTTCGCGGTGGCGATCAAACGGGGCATCACCAAACAGGACCTGGATGACACCGTGGCCATCCATCCCACTGCTGCCGAGGAAGTGGTGTTGATGAACTGAGCTGCTGATGGCGCGCGCCAGTGGGCGTGCGCTGGTCAGCAGCTAGACTGGGATTCCATGGACACCTTCTCCCTGCACCGCGGCACCGCGCCGCTGCTTGTCAGCCTGCCGCACGACGGGACGACCGTACCTGACGCTATCGCCGCACGCCTGACTGACAGCGCGCGCCGCGTGCCCGACACAGACTGGCACGTCGCACGGCTCTACAACTTCGCCCGCGAACTCGGCGCGTCGATCCTGGTGCCGGTGTATTCGCGCTACGTGATCGACCTCAACCGCCCGCCCGACGACGTGTCGCTATACCCCGGGCAGAACACCACCGGGCTGTGCCCGCACCTGCAGTTCAGCGGCCAGGCCATATATCGCGATGGCCAGCAGCCCGACAAGGACGAGGTGCGCGACCGCCTAGCGATTTACTGGCGCCCCTACCACGACGCACTGGCCGGTGAACTGGCGCGGATACGTGCCGCGCACGGCCGCGCCGCGCTTTGGGAAGGCCACTCGATTCACAGCGCGGTGCCGTTCCTGTTCGAAGGTCAGCTGCCCGACTTCAATCTGGGCACCGCCGCCGGGACCAGCTGCTCGGCGCATCTACAACTGCGGCTGCAGGCCGTGTTGCAGGGGCAGGGCGCCTACACCCACGTCAGCAACGGCCGCTTCAAGGGCGGCTACATCACCCGCCACTATGCCGATCCGGTAAACCACATTGACGCTGTGCAGCTGGAGCTGTCGCAGAGAACCTACATGGACGAGGACACGTGGGAGTACATGCCGGACCGCGCGCGGTGCGTGCGGCAGGTGATCAGGAGATTGCTGGAGGCGGTGCTGGCGTAGCGCTTCAGCAAGACCCGTCCGTGATTGGCGCGCCGCATGCACGCGCAGCGCAGCGCTGCTTGATTCACGCGGTGGCGGTGACGGGTCAGAAGAATCCGATTGACAACCTCCCGACCGTGCCCAAGTATCGCCCCACGGATGAATCGATGAAGCGCAAGACCGAGGTCTTGCCGGTGCCATGAGGCCGCATCATCGAACAGGAAGTTGTGCAAAGGAGAGTGCGCGTGTTGCCTGGCATGGAGCTGATGGGCTGCCAAGATCTGGCCGTCCCCAATGAGATAATGCACCACGTTGTGCGCGTCGAATCGGCGTTCAATCCGTACGCCATAGGCGTTGTCGGTGGCCGGCTGGTGCGTCAGCCGCGCAACGCTTCCGAAGCGCTTGCCACTGCGCGTGACCTCGAAGCCAAGGGCTACAACTTTTCCCTGGGCCTGGCACAGGTCAATCGCCACAACCTCAAGAAGTACGGACTCTCGTCCTACGAAGCCGCTTTCCAGGCCTGCCCCAACCTTCGGGCGGGTGCGCGCATCCTGGCCGAGTGCCATCGCCGTGCGGGGGGAGACTGGGGCAAGTCTTTCAGCTGCTACTACTCTGGGAACTTCGTCACCGGGTTCCGCCACGGCTACGTGCAGAAGGTCATGGCGTCAGTCAAGGCATCCTCGCCGGCGTCGGCGCCTGGGATCCAGGCTATCGCCCTCGCCGGCTCGAAGCGTGTCGCTGACAGTGGCGTCGCCGCTCGGCGTCAGGTAGCGGAGCCGGAGCAGGTTGCTCCCCCGACCGGCGTCGCGGGCAGCTCACGAGGCCCCGAGAGCGATGGGCTGCCCAGCTTCCTGCTTGCTCGCGCAACAACTGCGGCTGCCGAACCAATTCCAACGCCGGGCGAACCAACCTCCGCAAGCGCTCTGTTGGCAGAGGACTCGAAGCTGCCGCCACGGGACGTCGCTTTCGTGTTCTGAAACATCAACCGGAAGAGCCCGCTGCGCCCTGCCGGATCAAGGATCTGTACCCACCAAGGAGTTCCACTATGAAAAAGAATGCCGACACGTCGATTACCCCTGGTCGTCCGCTGATTTACATTCCAGGTGCGGCCACCCTGGTGGCTGGGTTGATGGTCACGCCATTGACGGTCATGGCGCAGGACTTCGGAGGTGCCGACAGCAAGGTCTCCACGTTCTTCGAAAATATCAACGGCCTGCTGACCATCGCTTCGATCGCGGTGGTGACCATCGCGGTGATTTTCGCCGGTTATCAGATCGCCTTCGCCCACAAGCGGATCAGCGACGTGGCACCGATCCTGATCGGTGGTTTCCTGATCGGCGCAGCCGCGCAGATCGCGCGCATGTTGCTGGGAGACGAGGCAGGCGGCGGTGCGGGCGGCATGGCCTTGATCGCCGCGCAGTCACTGAAGGTGTTCGGTGCATAGGGATGTGGTTTTTCGGGGCTGTACCCGGCCGGCGATGTTCATGGGGGTGCCCTACCTGCCTTTCTTCATCGCCATGGGCAGCTGCATCCTGTTGACCTTCTACATCAACATGTTCTGCCTTGCCCTGCTGCCCCTGGTGCTGGTCGTCATGCGCCAGATGGCGCGACGCGACGAAATGATATTCCGGCTGCTCGGCCTACGCCTGCAGCTCAAGACCAGGGTCCGTAACCAGAAGCAGCACGCAGGGATGTGGGTGTTTTCGCCGGGTGACCTGCGCCCGCGGCCCAAGCGCAAGTAGACATTCGCTGCATTACCCGTTTCCAGCTCCTGCACACTGCCGCCACAGGACTCCCAGCCGCTGATGTTTACGCCCGACCCTTCCATTGCCGAGTTCATCCCGATGTCGACCCACGTGTCGGATACGGTCATTAAAACCACGGGGGGTGACTACCTGCTGGTGTGGCACCTTGGCGGGCTGCCTTTCGTCGGTCGGGAGGAATGGGAGATCGAGCACCGGCACAACACCTTCAACCGGATGCTGCAGACGCTGCGCGCGCCCGATTTCGTGAACGTTGCGTTCTGGGTCCACGATGTTCGCCGCGCCCGCAGCATCGAAGACGCCAGCCGGTTCAAGGGGCACTTCAACCAGTCGCTCTCAAACGCCTACTTCGCTGGACTTGCATCGCAGAAGAGCATGCAGAACGAGCTCTACCTGACGATGCTCTACAGGCCGGTGGTAGAGGGCAAGCGAATGATGGAGAAGTCCACGGATCGCAAACGCCTGCAGTCGCAACAGGACCAGGCCGTCGCAAAGCTGGAGGAGCTCGCAGGCAACGCCGAAGCCGTGCTGAAGGACTATTCACCGTATCGCCTCGGCATGTACGAGGGCCGTGAGGGTCTGGCGTTCTCCGAGACGCTTGAATTGTTCGGCTATCTGCTCAATCGCATCGACGAGCCGGTGCCGGTCCTGAGTGCGCCGATCTACGGCTACCTGCCCGTCAGTCGGCACATGTTTTCGGCCCGGACGGGGGACTACATCGTCAGCACGCCTGATGGCCGCAGCCACTTTGGCGCCATGTTGAACATCAAGGAGTTCAGCGACGCGACCTACCCCGGGATCTTGAACGGCCTGAAATACCTCGACTTCGAGTACGTCATCACCCACTCCTTCAGTCCGATGGGGCGCCAGGATGCGCTGAAGGTCCTCGACAGGACCAAGGGCATGATGATTTCTTCCGGGGACAAGGCGATAAGCCAGATCGTGGAGCTCGACCAGGCGATGGACCAGCTCGCTTCGGGCAATTTCGTGCTCGGCGAGTATCACTTCACGATGAGTCTTTATGCCGATTCGCAGGAGCGGCTTTCCAACCACGTCGCCAGCGCGCGCGCCGAGCTATCCAACGCGGGCTTCGTCTCGGTCAAGGAAGATCTTGCCGTAGCCTCCTCGTTCTATTCGCAGCTGCCGGGGAACTGGAAGCACCGGACGCGCTTGGCCAATGTGAGTTCGCTCAACTTCCTCGGGCTTTCGCCGCTTCACAACTTTGCCTCAGGCAAGAAGCGCAACAACCCTTGGGGAGAATGCGTGACCACGCTGCAGACCACCAACGGACAGCCCTACTATTTCAACTTCCATGCGACGCACCCAACGGAGAATTCCTTCGGGGAGAAGGCGATTGGCAACACCATGGTGATTGGCAAGTCCGGCACCGGCAAGACCGCCCTGATCAACTTCCTCCTGAGCCAGGTGCAGAAGCTGGACCCGTGTCCGACGATATTCTTCTTCGACAAGGATCGTGGGGCGGAGATCTTCGTCCGGGCCTGCGGGGGGAACTATCTGTCGCTCGAAAGCGGCCAGCCGACAGGCTTCAATCCGTTCCAGTGCGAACGAACGGAAGCCAACGTCCAGTTCCTGGGCGACCTGGTCAAGGTGCTGCTGGGCAAGGCCGCATACACGTCCCGGGACGAGGAGGACATCCACAGGGCCGTGGAAAACATCCTCGACACGCCGCTGCACCTGCGCAACATGACCAATTTCCAGAAGAGCCTGCCCAACATGGGCGACGACGGACTGTTTGCGAGGATGCGCAGATGGACCGCCGGCAATGCCCTGGGCTGGGTGTTCGACAATCCGGTCGATACCATCGACCTGCACAGGGCCGACATCATCGGCTTCGACTACACCAGCATCATCGACAGCCCCGAAGTCCGCGTTCCGGTCATCAACTACCTGCTGCATCGACTGGAAAGCCTGATCGATGGCAGGCGCCTGATCTACGTCATGGATGAGTTCTGGAAGATCCTCGAAGGCAAGGGCGGACTGATGGAGTTCGCCAAGAACAAGCAGAAAACCATCCGCAAGCAGAACGGTCTGGGCATCTTTGCCACGCAGAGTCCGGAAGACGCGCTTTCCAGTGAAATCGCAGCGGCCCTGATCGAGCAGACCGCGACGATGATCCTGCTGCCCAACCCGAACGCCAGCCGCGACGACTACATCAACGGCCTCAAGCTGACCGAGGCCGAATACCAGGTCGTGGTCAAGCTGGACGAGCGTTCGCGATGCTTCCTGGTCAAGCAAGGCCATGCCGCCTCGGTGTGTCAACTCAATTTACGCGGCCTTGACGATGCACTGGCGGTGATCTCGGCTTCGACCGACAACATCGAGATTATGCATGAGGTTTTGGAGGAAAGGGCCGCAGAGTTTGGCCTGGACGTCGACGAGCTTGACCCGCAGCGCTGGCTGGACCACTTCTACTCGCACAGGAAAGGGGCAGGGAAATCCAGCCCAACGATAAGACACGCGGCACCGCTTGATGCCTGAGCGGCCAGCGAGAGGCCGGACGCAGTGCCAGATGGCCACCACCCCGTTACCCGCAGTACCCAAGCATGGAGCGAATGATCATGGACGCAAGAGCTGTCGCGGCACGAGGAATAGGCGCTCGGTTATCGGTCGCCGGACTGATCCTGGCAGGTGTTTTTGCCGCTGGTTCAGCCCAGGCACAGGCGTTGGTGAATGATCCGCCACACACGATCAAGACCGTGCTCGGGTGGATCAACACCCACAAGCAGGATCTCAAGCAGATCCAGCAGTGGCGTGATCAGCTCAATCATTATCAGCAGCAGCTGGTATCGGCCAGCAAGCTGCTGGATCGCTCTATGACCATGACCATGGAATTCGAAGAGCGGGCGCTCGACTACGGCATGACTGACCAATGCCATGGTCCCGGCAGCGGCGGTGGAAGCGTGCCGAGTCTGGCTGGGCTATGGGCGCGGGTGGCGCCTGACCTGAATGGTGATATCAACGCGCAGCAACACGATATCTGCCAGCGCATGGTCATGACCGGGAATGCGCGCTTCAACGAGCAGGTGCGCATGCTCAACAACATCCAGGAGCGCGACCAGGAGCTGAAGGCCATAGCCGATCGCGGCCAGGCCATTGGCACTTCGCAGGGCAGGCTCGAGTCGGTGAAGGGAGAGCTCTCCCAGTTCGGTGCCCGGGCCACGATGGACATGCAGTATTCGGAGTCCGTCCTGGTGGCGTACGACGGCCTGCTTGTGTCACTGGCCCACGATCAACAGCGGCTCGCCCAGCGGGCACTGCAGGGCACCGGGCAGGATGTGATCGGTGCAGTGGTGCAGGGCGCATCGCTGAAGGGCGCGCTGAAGCTGGCCCGTCGCCGCGATCGCTGACCCCAGGTCGCGCCGGCACAGGAATAGGAACGGGAATGGACGTCGAGCTGAAGCGGGCAGTCGAGGCACTGGGCCCGCTTGCGGGAGATTGGCAGTCGCTCTTGCGGCCGCTCGCCCAATCGGCAGACCTGACCAACCTGGTTTTTTTCCAGGAAATCAACAGCTTCCTTCGCGACGAGATCGACGAGTTCGGGGTCAACCTGCTGGGGCGGTCGATGGCGTGGGTCGGCAGCATCGTGCTGACCTTGTTGACGTTGTGGATCCTGATCCAGGGTTACCGCATCGTGACCGGGCAGTCACGCGACTCGATGGCGGCCCTGCTCACCAACTCGCTGAGGTCCATCCTCATCATCGGTCTTGCCACAGGAATGGCGATTGGCGGGTCGGACCTCTACGGCTTCCTTACCGATGGCCTGAGTGCCGAAATAACCCGCGTGGTGACAGGCAACGATGACAGCGCTTTTGCGCGCATCGACCGCAGCCTGGGGTATATGCAGCTGGCGATGTCCAGCATAGACGCGCTCGAGGCCGGCGGGGACACCGTGGTTGAAAACGCGAAGGAGCGGGCATTGTGGTTCACCGGCGTCGGCATTGCCGGGCCGGCGGTGGTGGCGGGGTCGATGCTCCTGCTCAACAAGGTGGCCATGGCGCTGTTCATCGGTCTCGGACCCCTCTTCGTGCTGAGCCTGATGTTCGAGCAGACCAGGTCGTTCTTCGGCAAATGGCTGTTCTATGGCATCGGGACCATGTTCTCGCTAGCGGTGCTCAGCGTCATGGTGGCGCTGGCGTTGGATATGGTGCTGGCCGTAGCGGCCTCGTTCTGGACCGGCAGCCTGCTCGGCAACAACCCGGAAGGCGTGAACAGCATGGCCCTGCAGCAGGGCGGAATGGGGTTGATCCTGACCACGCTGATCGTGATGGCGCCACCCATGGCTGCATCGTTCTTCCAGGGCATGCTGGGGCAGTTCACGGCCTACTCGGCGTTTGGCGGCATGGGCCGAGGCACTGGCGCGGATTCGGCGGGTCGTACGCCCGGCACTCCGGGGTATGCCGGTTCGGCGCCCGCGGGCAAGGAGCGCGAGTTCTCTCCTCCCCAGCAGGTGGCAGTCTCGCGGGCAGTAGTCTCGTCTGAGAGCGGCCCCAGCCAATCTGGTGCCCGGGGTCTGGCTCCCCGGGACGGATATGGACCGTAATTGCAACATGGGACCAGACTCGATGCGGCGCTTTGCCTACCTGGCCGCCCTCTGCTTGCTGTCGAGTGCGCCGGCCGGCGCACAGTACTGCGGCGGTATGCCAGCGGTGAACGGCGTGTGCATCCCGCCGGACAGTCCGACCTCTCCGTTGCACCAGGCTTACGGGCGTGAGGTTGACCAGCGTCAGGGGCAGTTGAAGCGGACGTGGGGCGCAATCTCCGTCGACGCCAACTCAGGCGATATCAGTGCGATCGCGGGGCTGATGTCCGAAGCAGAGGCCATTGGCTACGTGTTGCAGTCGTGCGATGCCAATGGCGGCGTCGCGTGCAGGAAGCCTTTTACCTATCACGACCGATGCGTGGCACTGGCCTGGCCGATGACCGCTGGCGATGCGTTCGTGACCCGGACCGCGCTTACCCTCTACAAGGCATCAGAACTGAGCCTGGCCGGATGCCTGAGTGAAGGCGGTCTCGGGTGCGAGGTCGTGTACTCGGCATGTGCCGACCGGGTGCTCGTGGATTGAATCAACCACCAGCTGACGGGATGCCCGCCCGGCGTAATTGCTGCGGGTGCTCCCTCACGTTGCATGGTCTCCGGCTCAGAGGAGCCCGGTAAACTGCTCAGGCCGGTGAGCCGGCAACACGCCGTTCCGTAGCTGACCGGAACCTTGCAACCCGCGGATTAACCGCCCGGAACCACAGCGGCGGAAACATCGCCAGCACGAACATCGCCGCATAGCCGCCCGGCAGCTGCGGGCTGTCGGCGTGGTGCAGCAGCACCTGGTAGCGGCGGCGCGGGGTCTGGTGATGGTCGGAGTGGCGCTGCAGATGGAACAGGAACAGGTTGGACAGGGCGTAGTCGGAGTTCCATGAATGAAGATGGGTGGTGCGCTCAAAGCGGCCGTCAGGCAGCAGAACGCGCTCCAGGCCGTAGTGCTCGATGTAGTTGATGATCTCCAGCGAACAGGCCGCGAAGAATCCCTGCACCACGAAAAATCCCAGCCCCATCGGACCCAGCCACAGCCAGGCGCCGACCGCGAAGGCCAGCCACAGCGCGCTCCATCCGATCATTTCGTTGTGCCAGTGCCACCACGGCTTGCCGAGGCGCTGCAGACGCTGCGCTTCCAGCCGCCATGCGTTGCCCGTGTTGCGCAGCAGGGCGCGCGGCAGGAAATGCCACAGCGACTGTCCGAAGCGGGCGCTGGAGGCGTCGCGCGGCGTCGACACGTGGACATGGTGACCGCGCAGGTGTTCGATCTTGAAGCCGTGGTAGCCCACGCTGCTCAGCAGGACACCGCCGGCCGCACGTTCCAGAGGCGACTCCTTGTGGATCAGCTCGTGGGCCACGTTGATGGCCAGCACGCCGCCGACGATGCCCTGTGACAACAGCCAGCCGAGCGTGCCGGCAGGTCCAAGGCCGGCGTGCACGAAATACCACATCGACCACGCCAGCACGCCCAGCTGTGCCGGTAGCGCCGCCAGGGTCATGGCGCGAAACCAGGCATCTTCGTCCAGCTGCACGCGATCGACCGGTTCCGGATTTTGCGGATCGTGCCCCAGGGCGTAATCGCACAGCGGTAGCAGCACGAACAGGAAGAACAGCGGGAACCAGGCCAAGGCGTCGGGATGTCCAGTGGTGCGCCCCAGCCATGCCGCCAGCGGCACCAGCGCCGGCACCACGAATACGATCAGGAATCCGAGCCGTTTCCACAGAGGCATGTGAGTAGCCTACACCGGCGCGCGCGGGCTCTCCATTGGTGATTGCAGGACTGCGTTGTGGAGCGTGGCCCATCCAGCAAGTGCTTGTGTGGCTCGCCTTACACCATCCGTTTCGGAGACGCTCACTTGCCAGCGCCTGTGCCCTGGCGCCATCTGCTGAGGGGATGAGAGAAGCAACGCAGCACCCGGTGAGCTGCGCGGCAGCAGCGCAAAGTTGTGCAAAGGTGGGGCAGCGTCCAGGGGAGGCGTTGCCACGCCAGGCGTGCTGGCGCGTCTCCCACGCCTGCATCCCATCCTCGGCACCCGCGGCACCCGTGGCGTCCAGCACTTACCGGCACCTGCGGCTCTGCGAAAATTGTGCCCGCCTGCTAGGCTTTGCGCACGTTTCGCTGGGACCTGCATGGCTGCAACTACGCCAATGATCGTCGGCTCGTCCTCATATCCAGAGAGACGCGTCCTCGGCCTGACGTCCCATGCCCGGGCAGGACGGGGTGCGTCAATTTTCCCAGTGCTGTTCTGGAAGCGCATGAGCCGCTGCGGAGTCCTTGCCGGCATCGCGGTCGGTGCGGCCACGGCGGTCCAGTGGAAGCATTACGCCGACGCTGGCGTCGCCGGGATCGTGCCCGGTGTCTTGGCGGCCAGAAGCCTGCATCGCGGTCGCCGGCCTGCTCGCCGGCGCGCTGACGTCGAGGATGCAGAACACTCACCTGCAGGATTGCCAATTCCTGCGAAAGCCGTGTTCCTGGAGGCGCGGGCGTGACGGCATGAGCACCGATGACCGTCCACTGGCTATCGCCTTGATGGGGCCCACGGCGTCGGGCAAGACCGCACTGGCCCTGGAGTGGGCGCGGCGCCTTGGCGGAGAAATCGTCAGCGTCGATTCGGCGCTGGTGTACCGCGGGCTGGACATCGGCGCGGCCAAGCCGGACGCGGCGATGCAGGCGCTGGCGCCGCACCATCTGCTGGATCTTCGCGATCCTTGGCAGACGTATTCTGCAGCGGAGTTCGCACACGACGCTCGCGAAGCCATGGATGCCATCGCCGCCAAAGGACGCATGCCGATCCTGGCCGGCGGCACCGGACTGTATTTCCATGCGCTGCTGCGTGGGCTGGCGCCGATGCCGCCTGCGGACCCGATGCTTCGGACCGCGCTCGCCGCCGAGGCCCAATCACGCGGCTGGGCGGCCATGCACGCCGAACTTGCAAGCGTAGACGCGGCCGCCGCGCTCAAGATCAGGCCCACCGACCCGCAGCGCATCCAGCGCGCGCTCGAGGTGTATCGCATCAGCGGCACGCCGATCAGCGAATGGCAGCGCCAGCCATTGCGCGATCGCCTGCCGTTCCGCGTGCTCAAGCTGGCGCTGGCACCGGCAGACCGGTCGGTGCTGCACGGACGTATCGAGCAGCGCTTCGACGCGATGCTCGATGCCGGTTTTCTCGACGAGGTGCGCAGCTTGCGCGCGCTGCCGCAGTTGCAATCCGCGGTAGCACCGATGGACCTTCCGGCAGTCAGGGCAGTGGGTTACCGACAGGCTTGGGAACACCTGGACGGGCACGTCGACGCCAGCGGATTCCGCAGCCGGGCAATCCACGCCACGCGCCAGCTCGCCAAGCGCCAGCTCACCTGGCTGCGCGGGCAGCCGGACCTGCGCTGGTTCGATCCGGCGACCGATCAGCCAGCGCTTGAAGCCGCGCTGCACATGTTCCTGCCCATCGAACTGCGAACCCGGTAGCTGGCGGCGGCAGTTTTGTTGTGTAGTATCCGGGGCAGGGGCTGCGCCAGGGGAACTGAACGCCATCCCGACAACTATAAGAACAATACCTAGAGAATAGGCGGGAGTTAGCAATGTCCAAGGGGCAATCCTTGCAGGATCCTTTCCTGAATGCACTTCGCCGTGAGCGTGTGCCGGTGTCGGTGTATCTGGTCAACGGGATCAAGCTCCAAGGCACGATCGAATCCTTCGACCAGTTCGTCGTGCTGCTGCGTAATACGGTCAGCCAGATGGTCTACAAGCACGCCATATCCACCGTGGTGCCTTCACGCAACGTGCGGGTCGGGCCCGGCGGCGGCTACGTGCAGAACGGCGACGGCGGCGACGGCGAGACCGACGAGCACGCCGGCGACGAGGACGAATAGAGGTTTGGTGTGTGCCCCGGTAACCTGACGCTGCTCACGCCAGCCGTGGCGCTGAGGGTGCAGGATTTGAATTCCGCCGCTGCGCCCCCACTACTGGTCCATGTTTGAACGATCACGCAAGGGCGAGCACGCCCTCTTAATCCAGCCCACGCGCTCTGGCGCCGGCGGCACCTCCCTCGATGACGGTTCCCAGGAAGAGTTCGCCGATCTGGCGCGCTCGGCCGGGGCCAGTATCGCCGCGGTCCTGACCGCCAGGATTGGCCGGCCCAATCCGTCCACCTTCATTGGCAGCGGCAAGCTGGAAGAGGTCAAGGCCGCAGCCGAGGCCACCGGTGCCGACCTGATCCTGGTCAACCACGCGCTGACGCCAGGGCAGGAGCGCAATCTGGAAAAGTTCCTCGAACGCCGCGTGCTGGATCGCACCGGGCTGATCCTGGACATCTTCGCCCAGCGCGCGCGGAGTTTCGAAGGCAAGCTCCAGGTCGAACTCGCCCAGCTACAGCACATGGCGACGCGACTGGTGCGAGGTTGGACCCACCTGGAGCGTCAACGCGGTGGCTCCATCGGCCTGCGCGGCCCGGGTGAAACGCAGCTCGAAACCGACCGGCGCTTGCTGCAGAAGCGCGTGGATCAGCTGCAGAAGCGGCTGGAGAAGGTGGAAGTCCAGCAGACCCAGATGCGTCGTGCCCGCCTGCGCAGCGAGCTGCCCCGCGTGGCGCTGGTTGGCTACACCAATGCCGGCAAGTCGACCCTGTTCAACGCACTGACCGGTGCCGACGCGTACGCGGCCGACCAGCTGTTCGCCACCCTCGATCCGACCGTGCGCCGGGTGACCCTGCCCGGCGGCGACGTGGTGCTGGCCGATACGGTCGGCTTCGTGCGCGATCTGCCACACGAGCTGGTGGCAGCGTTCCGTTCGACCCTGGCCGAGGCGCGCGATGCCGATCTGCTGCTGCACGTGATCGACGCAGCCGACCCGGTGCGCGAAGACCGGATCGCCCAGGTCGATGAGGTTCTGGCCGAGATCGGCGCCGGCGACATCCCGCAGGTTCTGGTCTACAACAAGATCGACAGCATCGATGGCGCGCAGCCGCGGCATGACCAGCCCAACGAAGCTCGCGAGCGGGTCTGGCTGTCGGCGCGCGATGGGGCCGGGGTGGAAATGTTGCGGGCTGCACTGGGACAGCGCCTCGGGCTGGCCCGCGTGCACGGCATCCTGGACCTGCCGCCTCATTCGGCCAAGCTGCGCTCGCGCCTGCACGAGTTGGGTGCGATCGTGGGCGAGACCCACGACGAGGACGGTTGGCATCTGGAGGTCGATCTGACCCTGACCGACGCCCAGCGCCTGGCGGTGCAGGCCGGAGGCACGCCGCTGGAGCGACTCCTGCCGGCGCTGCCGCGCGAAGAGTGGATGGCATAGCCCTTGTCCGAAGCCAGCCTCGACAGCTGCGTCGGCCAGGTAGGCGCGTCCACCGATGGGCAGGCCGCGTACCTGCAGGGAGCGATACGTGGCCCGATCTGGTTTGGACGGGGGTCGCAAGGCCCAATCTTGTAGAATCGAAAAATCATCGCCGGGCGATTGCCTGCGCACTTCAACGACAGCGGAGTTGGCATGGCCTGGAACACACCTGGCAGCGGTAGCGGCGGATCTGGTAACAGCGGTGACGGTTCACGTCGCCCCAATCCGTGGAAGCCGCGCAAGGGCGGCGGCGGCAACGACTTCAACGGCCTGATAGACCGCGCCCGTCGGATTTTCGACGGCGGCGGCGGTGGCAATCCGTTGCGCTGGGTGCTGATCGCGCTGGTGGTGATGATAATTTTCAGCAGCTTTCAGCTGGTCGGTGAGCAGCAGCGTGGCGTGGTCCTGCGCTTTGGAGACTTCTCGCGGGTGATGCAGCCAGGCCCGAATCTCAAGTGGCCGTGGCCGATCGAGAGCGTGACCAAGGTCAACGCTACCGAGATCAAGACCTTCAGCAACACCGTCCCGGTGCTGACTGCCGACGAAAACATCGTCACGGTGTCGCTCAACGTGCAGTACCGCATCAGCGATCCGCAGCAGTACCTGTTCGGGGCGCGGGACGCCGATGAAGTACTGCAGCAGGCGGCGCAGAGCGCGGTGCGCGAACAGGTCGGCGGGGCAGACCTGGATACCGTGCTCGGCGTGCGCGGCCCGCTGGCCGCACAGGCCAAGTCGCGACTGCAGGCTTCGCTGGACGCCTACCGTACCGGGCTGGTCGTGACCGAACTCAACCTGCCCAATGCGCGCCCACCCGAACAGGTGCAGCCGGCCTTCGACGAGGTCAACAGCGCCCAGCAGATCCGCGAAAGCCTGGTCAACCAGGCCCAGGCCTATGCGGCCCGCATCGTGCCTGAAGCCCGAGGCGAAGCCGCAAAACTGCGCACTGGCGCGCAGGGTTACAAGGCCGCGGCCGTGGCCCGCGCCACCGGTGATGCGGCGCGCTTCTCGCTGCTGCAGGACGAATACGCCAATGCGCCTGACGTCACCCGCAAGCGCCTGTGGCTGGAGACGGTCGAGGGCGTGCTGGCCAACAACCGCAAGGTGGTGGGCGGCGACGGCCGCCAGCTGATCTACGTGCCGATGACGGGGGAGGGTGGCAATGCCACCGCGCCCGCGCAGGGTGGCTCTGCGGTCCTGCCTCCGGAGCTGCTGATGCCCCAGGTGGGTAGCGAGTCCCCGGTACGCCCGTCCGAGCGCAGTCCGCGACCCACCGGCCGTGAGGAGGCCCCGCGATGAAAACCCCCCTGATCGTCGCACTGGCCGTGGCCGTGCTGTTGGCCCTGATGGGTTCGGTGTTCGTGATTCGCGAAGGCCAGACCGCCCTGGTCCTGAACCTAGGTCGCGTGGTTCGCGCAGACCTGGAACCGGGCCTGCACTTCAAGCTGCCGCTGGTGGAAACCGCCCGCGTCTTCGACCGCCGATTCCAGATCCTCGAGACCCCACCAGAGCGCTATCTGACCCTGGAGCGCAAGGACGTGGCGGTCGACTTCTTCGCGATCGGATACATCTCCGATGCGCGTGCCTTCTATCGCGCCACCGGCGGGGAAGAGCGCGTGGCCAGCGAGCGCCTGGCGCCGATCATCACCGATTCGCTTCGCAACGAGATCAACTCGCGCACCCTGCAGCAGCTGGTGTCCGGCGACCGCAACGAGATCGTCTCGCGGCAGCTGGATGCCATCAACGAGGGTGCAGACACCCTGGGCATGCAGATCACCGACATCCGCTTGAAGCAGATCGACCTGCCGACAGACAGCGAAGTCATCAAACAGGTGTACGAGCGCATGCGTGCCCAGCGCCAG
>JBBSVH010000036.1:0-20586 GCA_038233685.1 Lysobacterales bacterium
AGAGCACCAGTTGGTCGAAATCGATCGTATCCCGCGCGCTGGAACGACTGCGACGGGAAATAAATGAGGAGAATCAGCATGAACCCGCTTGACGAACCGCTTGAGCGCCGCCTGGCGTCGATGCCGTCGATTCCTCCGCCGCCGGATCTGTGGCCGCGACTGGCGCTGGCACGCCAGCAGCGAGTCAATCGCTTCAAGACCACGATCGGAACGACCGCCATCCTGCTGCTTTGCGTCGCGCTCTTGCCGATCGCCGGAGACATCGGGGGCCGCTCGGCACCGGCGCAGTTGTCGATCCGCCCAGCAACCAGTGATACACCGGGGGCTGCGCTCGACGCGGACACGCTGGAGCAGATCCGGGCGCTCGATCGAGCGCTCCAGACCGCCTATGACGAGGGCGCGACCGACGACGAAATAGAACCGCTGTGGACGGCACGCCAGTCACTGCTGCCAAGGCATGCCGCGACGTCCAGCTCCACCACCGCCGGCTCGGGCCGGAGCTAAAGGAAACCTGATGAAAATCTCGCTGCTACTGTCCACCACGCTACTCGTCGTTGTTCCCGGTCTGTCCCTGGCACAGCAGAGCTCCTCTGCAGACCCCTCTGCCCGCATTGCGTCTTCCTCTTCGGCTGTCTACGATCTGGGCGCCGTTTTGGCCAAGCGTGGCGACGGGGGATTGACGGTGATGGCCGTGACCCCCGGGGGAGGCGCGGAGCGGTTGAAGCTGCGTGCCGGGGACCGGCTGCTCTCGATCAACGGCATCTCGCTGGACACGCTGGCTCCCACGTCGACGGTGCAGCAGGCGCTTGCGGCCGGCGGGGAAACGGTGCGCCTGGAAGTTGCCAGGGGAGATCGCACCTTCGTCGCCAGCGACCAGATGCAGGCGTCGATCGACAAACCGGCCATGGCGGCATCCCTGGGATGCGGTTACGTCAGCAATCAGGAACCGACGCCCAGCTTGAGCGAAAACATACATGCTGCGGTGATCACCAAGATCGGCGGAGCCAGCACGCAACTCTATGCCGTCAATCGCCATCGTGTGGACGCCGGCCGCCAGGTCCTCGTGCTCAACGAACGAATACCGGCCAGCCGCTTCAGTTCCATCCAGCTCATCCAGCGTCAGCGCATGTACCGACAGCTCGATGCGCGTGCGTACAAGGTGCTGATTGTCGACATCGAGCCGGGCGTGAAGTACTACGTGGGCGCGCAGCTGCTACGTGACAAGATGGACCGGCGGAGCATCCTGGACAACCAGTATTGGCAGCCGGTGGTCTGGAAGGAAGTCGCGGCACCCTGCCCCTGATCGGATGCAGGCCTGCGAGGTGTTGGACTGCGCCATGGCCGCGAATGCGGCCCGCACGGGCGGCGGCCGGGTCAGCCTGTCGAGTCCAGCACCTGCCGGACGAACGGCACCGTGACCCTGCGCTGCGCGGCGAGAGACGCGCGGTCGAGTCGGTCCAGCAGCGCCACCAGGCTCACCGGATCACGTTCGACATTGGCCAGCATCCAGTCAAAAGCCGCCTCCTCTACCGCCAGGCCTCGACGCTGCGCCCGGTCCCTGAGCAGCGCGCGCCTGCCGGCGTCATCGAGGGTCTGCAGCACGACCCGCACGCACTGCGACAGCCGCGAGCGCAGGTCTGGCAGGTCGATCCCCAGCGCTTCCGGCGATACGCGCGAGGTGTACAGCAGGTTCTGCTGCGCCGAC
The DNA here is from genome assembly GCA_038233685.1 of Lysobacterales bacterium. Classification (GTDB taxonomy): domain Bacteria; phylum Pseudomonadota; class Gammaproteobacteria; order Xanthomonadales; family Xanthomonadaceae; genus Pseudoxanthomonas_A. The sequence continues at coordinate 1,706 of JBBSVH010000036.1, forward strand.
CTGGCCCGGTTGTGGAAATCGAACAGCGCCAGCTCGTCCGCGGCATCGCCTGCAGCGGCCTCCAGCCCGTCCAGCGCCACCACTTCATAGGAGTCGAGTGATTCAAGCGCCTCGCGCACGCGTCCGCTTGCCGAGGCAAGGGGGACGTAAGCGGCACGCCTGCCCGTTTCACCGGCCGCGGCACAAAGCGCCAGGCACAGGTGGGTCTTGCCGGTACTCGGTCCACCGGCCAGGTAGACGCAGTCAGGCTGCTGCGCCATCGCGAGCAATCGCAGCTGGGAGAGCGCACCGTCGGGTGCGTCGATGAAACTTTCGAAGCGCTGGTCCGGCGGCGCCCGCAGTGCCAAGGGAAGTTGCGGGACACTCACTCCGACGCGATGTCGCGGCGGCTGTCTTGAACCATCGCCACCCGGTCCCGCTGGCCATCCACCACGATCGAGTGGTCGCCCGCGTATAGGTGACTCTCCGAGTAGCGCTCATTCGCATAGCGCAACAGCACGTTGGCCACCGCCGCTACCGGCAGCGCAACCAGCATGCCGAGGAAACCGAACAGCTGGCCGCCTGCCATGATCGCGAAGATGATCGCCACCGGATGCAATCCGATCCGGTCGCCCACGATGCGTGGCGTCAACACGTAGCTTTCCAGCAGCTGGCCAGCCGTGAATACCGCGACCACCAGCAAGGCCAGCGTAAGCCCGCCATCGGGCTGCAGGAACGCAGCGACAACCCCCAGCAGCAGTCCCACCGTTGCGCCCAGGTAGGGCACGAAACTGATCAACCCGGCAATCATGCCAATCAGCAAGCCGAGCCGCAGCCCGACCACCGACATGAACACCGCATAGAAAACTCCCTGGGCCAGCATCACCAGGAACTGGCCGCGCATGAATGCGCCCAGCACGTCGCTCGACTCCCTGGACAGGCGGGCGACCGTATCGATGTGGTCCCGCGGCACGAGCAGGGCGACCCTCGCAACCAGCTTGTCCCAATCGCGCAGGAAGTAGAACGTGAGGAACGGCACCAGCACCAGATTCAGTGCCCACGCAATCAGCGCGAAGCCCGACCGCGATACATAGCCGAAAAACGTGCTGGCCATGCCTCCCGCCTGCTGCCAATGCTCGCGCAGCAGCAGGATCAGGCGCTGCGGATCGGCCCAACCGCTCAGTGCGACTCCGGTACGCGCTTCAACCCAGGGAATGGCCACCCCGTAGAACCACTCCTGCAGCTTGGGCAGTGACTCGGCCAGCGTCACGACCTGTCGCTCGATCATCGGCACCAGCAGGACCACGGCCAAGACAAGTAACAGCACCATCGACCCGAAGACCAGCGTGACCGCCATTGGCCGCGACAGTCGTGCGCGCTCCAGCCGGTCGACCAGCGGATCGCCCAGCCAGCCCAGCAGCGCCGCTACCGCGAACGGGGTCAGGATGGGTGCCAGAAGCCACATCAACGCCAGCACCGCCAGCGCGGCAGCAGACCACTGAAGGCGCCGCAGGAAGCGCGCGATTTCGAACTGCGGACTTTCGCTGGATGACGGGTTCATTTGATGAAGAAGACCGGCGGATCGCCCTCGCCACCGGCGATCGGGCTGTCGTCGCCGAGCATGCGCCTGAAACCGGACACCCCGCTCAGCAGTTCCAGGTCCACTTCAAGTGTGCTTCCAACCGCTCGCACCGGCGTGATCCTGCGCACCACGGTCATGCCCTGCAGCGCCGCAGACAGGCGCAGGAAATCGTCGGTCGAGTTGATACCCGTGAACATTACGCGATAAGTGCCCGACGGGCCGCCGCTGGGCGCCCTGGCGTAGCGCTTCATCAGGGCTTCGGCAGCGCCGTCAGCTCCTGCCGCCATGGCGCGGCGGGCGTCGGCGTCGCTTGAACTCCACTTGGACAGGACCCGGCCGCCGTCCACGAAAACCCAATCGGCAGTCCAGCCGGAGCTATCGCCCTTGGCCCGGTACAGGTTGCCGATCAGCTGCATGGGCGGCCGGTAGCGGGCCGAAGCGCGCGCCACTGCGGCGGTGTCCTGGCGCCCGATAGCGCCTACCAATGCCTGCTCTGCAGCGCTGCCGCTGGGTAGTCCCAGCTGGAACCCACGTTCCACCGCCCGGTCCAGCAGGGGCCGCGCGGCGCTGGTCTGGGCCAGGCCTACCAGTCGCGGTCCAGTGCCGTCGTTGATCGCAAGCCACACCACCGGCTTGGGCCGTGGCTGCGGCCACACCGGAACCGCGAGCACGCCCATCAGCGCATCCACTTCCTCATCATCGAATCGCACCACCAGCGTGGTGCGAAACGTAGGCGCACCCGTTGTCGATGTACCGCGATCCTGCCGGTAGTCGTAGCCGTCGACGTAGCGCTGGGCATTTCGAACTTCCGCGCCCACTCCAGGCCGATTGACCACGTTGCGGTCACCGCTGAGTTTTGCCAGCACGGACACCAGCGCGCGCGAAATCGCGTTCCTGCGCTCGGCTTCTCCTTGGCTGTTCACGGGGACTTCCGCCTGATACAGGCCTTGGGCGCCGGCGCGATCGCCCTCGGTGCGCACCGCTTGGGCCAGGGCGACGGACGCCATCACCAGGTACAGGCATGTGGCAGCGAGCAAAACGGGTATTCGGCGCATCGTGCGTCCTTGTGTCCAGCGATTGCCCGGGACATGCCGGGCGAACAACGTGAATTGTTGCCCGAATAGGGGCTCCAAGCCAACGTGGACCGTTCAGGACGGCCGAACTGACCGCTTATTCCCCTAAAATGCACGGTCCCGCTCCGCCACCGGCACTCCAGTGACCCAGCCTGCCCCGCCCGCTACCACTCCAATGACCTACCGCGACGCCGGGGTCGACATCGATGCCGGCAATGCGCTGGTCGAGCGCATCAAACCTCTGGTCAAGCGCAGTTTCCGGCCTGAGGTCATGGGCGGGCTGGGCGGTTTCGGAGCGCTTTTCGACCTCTCCGGGAAGTATCGCGAGCCGGTTCTGGTGTCGGGGACCGACGGCGTGGGCACCAAGCTGAAGCTTGCCCAGCAGCTGGGGCGCCACGACACGATCGGCATCGACCTGGTGGGCATGTGCGTCAATGACGTGCTGGTGCAGGGAGCCGAGCCGCTGTTCTTCCTCGACTACTTCGCCACCGGCAAGCTCGATATCGATACCGCCGCCGCGGTCATTGGCGGGATTGCACGCGGCTGCGAACTGGCCGGGTGCGCGCTGATTGGCGGGGAGACGGCCGAGATGCCCGACATGTACGCGCCCGGCGACTACGACCTGGCGGGATTCACCGTCGGCGCAGTTGAGAAGTCGGCCCTGCTCGATGGCGGCAAGGTCCGCGCGGGCGACGTGCTGGTCGGGCTTGCATCCAGTGGCGCGCATTCCAACGGATACTCGCTGATCCGCCGCATCTTCGACCGCGCCGGTCGCCCGGGCGACATTGTATTAGGGGGCGTGCCCCTGCTCGATGCGCTGATGGCGCCGACCGCGCTATACGTGAAGCCGGTGCTGGCCCTGCTTGAATCGCACGACCTCCACGCCATGGCGCATATCACCGGTGGCGGGCTCAGTGAAAACATCATCCGGGTCATCCCCGAAGGACTGGGCCTCGAGATCGACGCGACCTCGTGGACGTTGCCGCCACTGTTCGACTGGCTGCAGCGCGAGGGCAGCGTGGCCGACAGCGAAATGTGGCGCACCTTCAACTGCGGCATCGGCTTTGTCCTGGTGCTGGCGCCCGATCAGCTGCCGAAGCTGGAAGCCGACCTGGACGCTGCCGGCCTGGCCCACTGGCGTATCGGCGAGGTGGTCCCCGTGCACGGGGAGCGTCGCGTCCGTATCGGCTGAGGCAACGGCGGTGCGTGCCGCGGCCGATGCATCAGGCGGTCCGATGTCCGCCACCACCATGCTGCTCCGCTGGCACCACTTGGTGGCAGCCGCGTGAGCGGTCGGCGGCCGCGAATCGCAGTGCTCGCTTCCGGTGGCGGCAGCAATCTGCAGGCGCTGCTGGACGCCATCGGACGTGGCCAGCTGGAGGCCGAGATCGTCGGGGTCTTTTCCGACAAACCGGCGGCGCCTGCGCTGTTGCGCGTGCCCGAGGCCTTGCGCTGGAGTGTCGACGCCCGGCTCGAACAGGATCGGGCGCATTTCGATTCGATGCTGGCCCAGGCGGTGACCCGGGTCAGGCCCGACTGGATCGTCTGCGCCGGATACATGCGCATCCTGGGCGATGCATTCGTCGAGCAGTTCCGCGGGCAGCTCGTCAACATCCACCCTTCCCTGCTTCCCCGCCACCGTGGCTTGCACACGCATGCCCGGGCCCTCGCCGCAGGCGACATGCTGCACGGCGCCAGCGTGCATTTCGTGATCGCTGAACTGGATGCGGGCAGCGTGATCGCCCAGGTGGAGATCCCGATCAAGCCGGACGACTCAGCGCAGCGCCTTGCCGCGCGCCTGCTACCGCGCGAACACCAGCTGATGACGGCCGCGGTTCAGCTGCTGGTCGAAGGGCGGTTGTCTGAACACGATGGCAAGGCCCATCTCGATGGTCATCCCCTATTTATGCCGATGCGCCTAGATTTGCACGGCACTCTCACCGCGGCATTGCAGAAAACTCGCGCTTGAATCCGATTGGGCGGACTCTCACGTGCCAACCGTGGGCAATGTGCAAAACAAAAAGCGGCTCAGGCGGCCGGTGGCGTGCGGAAGTTGCCCGGGGCATTGGCGGCGAAAACGAAGCGAGGCCAGTGAGCGGGGCCTGGACGAATCACAACGGAGCATGGACACCATGAGCATCAAAAACTTTTTCAGGTTCGGAAGCGTCGCCGTAGTGCTGGCAGCAGCCAGCAGCCCGGCCTGGGCAGTCGAAGCCTTTAATGCCGAGTACCAGGCCAGCGCCATGGGAATGCAGGGCAATGGGCAGATGTCCGTCGCTTCCAAGGGGAGCAATCGCTGGGAGTACTCCCTCAGCATCAACAATTCGCTCGTCGACATGAGCCAAAAAACGGTGTTCGAAGACAAAGGCGGGGTGCTTCGTCCACTCTCCAGCACGGACCTGACGCGGGTCCTGATCAAGAAGAAGAAGGTCAGCGCCGACTACGACTGGGATCAGAAACAGGTGACCTGGACAGGCGACGTAAAGCCCGGGCGCGCCGGACCGGTCGCGCTGAACCCCGGTGACATGGACGCGCTGCTGGTCAACCTGGCGATCGTTCGCGACGTCGCCGCGGGCAAGCCGCTGACCTACCGCCTGGTCGAAAACGGCAAAGCGCGGCCGATGACGTACAGCGTGGCCGGCAAGGAGAACATCACCATCGCTGGCAAGACCCGTGAGGCTACCAAGGTCGTGCGGACCTCGGGGGACAAGGAAACCATCGTCTGGATCGTCGCGGGCATGCCGGCCCCAGCGCGCATCCTGCAGCGCGAGGGTGGGCGTGACTCGATCGACCTTCAGGTAAAGTCGTTTCGCTGAGGCGTGTGCCTTGGAAGGACAGGAAAAGCCCGGCATCGCCGGGCTTTTTTATGTCACGGAGACGCACGCTCCGATCGCGCCGATTCGAACTCGGTCCGGCAATCCACGCGAATCGAGGTCCCCTCGCCGCGCCAATGGTAGGCAGCGCACGTGCGCGCGCCTTCCCGGCTGCGCTTGACGGAAACGGCGTGCCAGGCCTGCAGCATCTCCGTCCGGGTCACCGAACCGTCACCGTCCCAATCCATGTCGCTGGTCGGCATACCGGTGATGCCGGCGACGGAATTGATGTACATCCATCCGGCGAGCGCCAGCACCAGCACCGCCAGCGCCACAAGTGCGCGGCGACGCACCGAATTGCGTCGACTGATGATGCCGGCGCTCGGCATGGCCACGGTCAGGAGATGCGCCGGATGCTCGCGCCCATGGCGCCGAGCTTTTCCTCGATGTTCTCGTAGCCCCGGTCGAGGTGGTAGATCCGGTCAATGAGCGTGTCTCCGCCGGCGACCAGTCCGGCCAGGATCAGCGACGCAGAGGCACGCAGATCCGTCGCCATCACCGGCGCTCCACTGAGCTTGTCCACGCCCCGGATGATCGCGGTGTGTCCTTCCACGCGGATGTCTGCGCCCAGGCGCAGCAGTTCGTTGACGTGCATGAAGCGGTTTTCGAAGATCGTTTCGTTGATCACCCCCACCCCGTCTGCAATGCAGTTCATGGCCATGAACTGCGCCTGCATGTCGGTCGGAAACGCGGGATATGGCGCGGTCGTCAGGCTGACCGCACGGGGCCGCTGGCCGCGCATGTCCAGCGTGATCGTGTCTTCGGTGGTGTCGATGTGCGCACCGGCCTCGATCAGCTTGTCGAGCACCGCATCGAGCGTGTCGCCGCGAGCCCGGCGCGCGGTAACCCGTCCGCCGGTCATCGCGGCGGCGACCAGGAAGGTACCGGTCTCGATGCGGTCAGGCAGCACCGCATGGCGTCCGCCCGACAGCCGCTCGACCCCGCGCACCACGATCCTTGCGGTTCCTGCGCCTTCGATGTCCGCGCCCAGCGCGATCAGGCAGTTCGCCAGGTCGGCCACCTCCGGCTCCATTGCAGCGTTCTCCAGAACCGTGGTGCCCTGGGCCAGGCAAGCGGCCGCCATGATGTTTTCCGTGCCGGTGACGCTGACCATGTCGAACACATAGCGCGCGCCCTTCAGCCGGTTCGCCGTGGCCTTGATGAAGCCGTTCTCGACGACGATCTCCGCGCCCAGTGCCTGCAGCCCCTTGATGTGCTGGTCGACCGGCCGCGAACCAATCGCGCAGCCGCCAGGCAGCGATACTTCGGCCGCGCCGTATTTGGCCAGCAGCGGACCCAGCACCAGGATCGATGCGCGCATCGTCCTGACCAGTTCGTAAGGCGCCACGTGCTGGTTGACGGTACGGGGGTCTACGGTGATTGCACTGCCCTTGGACAGCGTTCCTTCGTCGATGCTGATGCTGGCGCCAAGCTCACCCAGCAGTTTCACCGTAGTGATCACATCGTGCAGGTGCGGAACGTTGGTGATCTCCACCGGCTCGTCGGCCAGCAGCGTGGCGCACAGGATGGGCAGCACCGCATTCTTGGCGCCGGAAATCGTGACTTCGCCGTTGAGCGGGTTGCCGCCAGTGACTACTATCTTCTGCATGGGCCTGGTTCTTTGCTGGATTCGGGTAGACGGTGACTGGTATGGGCCGAGGCACGTCCATGTGACGACCCCGGGGCTGGAATCGGGGACGGCTAGCGCTGCTGGTCAGGCGTGATCGTGCTCAGTGCCAAGGCGTGGATCGCCCCACCCATCAGCTCTCCCAGGGTGGCGTAGACCATGCGATGGCGTGCCAGTGGCAGCTTGCCGCGGAACGCCTCGCTCACCACGGTCGCCTCGAAGTGCACGCCATCGTCGCCACTCACCCGCGCCTGCGCGCCGGGAAGGCCTGATTCGATCAGCTTGCGGATTGTTTCTGCGTCCAACGCGCTTTCCTCCTAAAATGCCCGGTCATTCTACCTTCCGCCGGCCCTTCGAATGATCCAGCCCGCTGCTCCCGCTGCTGTTCCCACCGTTGCCAGCCTCGCAGCCAGTGGCCGACGCGTGGTGGAAATTGAAGCCCGGGCGCTGGATGCACTGGCGTTGCGCATTGACGGCGCCTTCTCCGCCGCTTGCCAGCTGATCCTGGCCTGCAAGGGCCGCGTGGTGACCATGGGGATGGGCAAGTCGGGGCACATCGCCCACAAGATCGCCGCCACCCTGGCCTCCACCGGCACTCCCTCGTTCTATGTGCATCCGGCCGAGGTCGGGCACGGCGACCTGGGGATGATCACCGATGCGGACGTGGTGCTGGCACTTTCGTATTCGGGTGAGTCTGAGGAAATCCTGACCCTGCTGCCGGTACTGAAACGCCAGGGCAACAGCGTGATTGCCATGACCGGCAAGCCGGCATCGACCCTGGCACAGGAAAGCGACGTGCATCTGGACGTCAGCGTGCCCGCCGAGGCCTGCCCGCTCGCGCTGGCGCCCACCTCAAGCACCACGGCCTGCCTGGCCATGGGCGACGCACTGGCGGTGGCGCTTCTCGAGGCGCGGGGCTTCACTGCCGATGATTTCGCCCGCTCGCATCCCTCGGGCAGCCTGGGAAGGCGATTGCTGCTGCACATCACCGACGTGATGCACAGCGGCGAAGATGTTCCGCGCGTGGTCCCGGAAGCCACGTTGAGCGAGGCACTGGTGGAAATGAGCCGCAAGCGCCTGGGCATGACCGCGGTGGTCGACGCCCAGGACCGCCTGCAGGGACTCTTCACCGATGGCGACCTTCGACGCACCCTCGACGATCAGGCACTGGACGTGCGCACCGCGACGATCGCCCAGGTGATGACCCGGCAACCCCGAACCATCGCAGCCGACCAGCTCGCGGTGGAGGCGGCGCGCATGATGGAAACGCACAAGATCAGCGGCCTGATCGTCGTGGATGACGCCGGTCGCGTGGTCGGCGCGTTGAATGTTCATGACCTGTTGCGCGCCCGCGTGGTCTAAGGGAACCCCGATGGACTACCTCCCCGCAAGCAACGTCAATGCCGATGTCCGCGAGCGCGCGGCCCGGATCAGGCTCGCGTGCTTCGATGTCGATGGCACGCTAACCGATGGACGCCTGCACATCGACAACGACGGACGCGAGTCCAAATCCTTCCACGTACTCGACGGACAGGGGCTGGTGCTGCTGCGCCGCTCGGGGGTGCTGGTGGTCCTGATAACCGCACGCAGCAGCCAGGCGGCACTGAAGCGTGGCGCCGAACTCGGAGTCGAGGTATTCACCGACGCCAAGGACAAGCTGGCCCAGGTGCGGTTGCTCTGCGAGAAACACTCGATCGACCTTCAGCAGGTGTGTTTCATGGGTGACGATCTGCCGGACCTGGGCGCCCTTGCGGCCGTCGGCTTGGCCGTGGCGCCCTCCAATGCGCACCCCTGGATCCTGGCGCGCACGCACTTGCAGACGCGCGCCGCCGGAGGCTATGGCGCCGCGCGAGAGCTCTGCGACCTGATCCTGGACGCACAGGGGCATGTGGATGCGCTGCTCGAGGAATGGACCCGATGAGCTGGCGCCTTGGGCTTGGCCTGCTGCTGCTCGCCGCTGCCCTGCTGAGCGGCTGGTCGGCATGGAACCAGCGCGACGTACCGGAGCCTGAAGCGGTCAGCGCTTCGCGCTCTGACTACCTGATGCGCGACTTCGAGATGATCAGCCTTGACGAGGGCGGCAGAGAGTCGGTCACCCTGCGCGCACCGGAAATGCAACGCGACGCCACCAACCAGAGCTTCCGCATCGACAGCCCTGTATTCCTGCTGCCCGACACCGACGGAGCGCACTGGGAAATGCGTTCCGTCGAAGCGTGGGTGAGTCCGAAGGGCGACGAGATCCGGCTCCGGGGAGACGTCGTGGGCACCAGCCCGCAAAGCGCCCCGACACCAACGCGCTTCAGCACCGAGCGTCTGAACGTATTCCCACGACGCAACCTGGCCACCACTCCCGAGAAGGTAACCATTACGCAGCCGGGTTCTATAATCAGCGGCGTCGGGTTCGAGACCAATACCCGGACGCAGCAGTACACGTTCAAGTCACAGGTGGAATCACGTTATGAACCAAGTGCGATACGTTAGCCTTTTCGCCATCGCCTGCATGGTGATGGCCCCGATGTTGGCGTCAGCCAAGTCGTCGGACCGCAACAAGCCGACGACCATCGACGCCGGCGGGCAGACGGGGAGCATTGAAGGCTCTGGAACCACGGTCTTCTCCGGCGGCGTCACCCTGGAGCAGGGAACCCTCGAGGTGCGTTCGCAACGTGGCGAAGCCGTCATGCGCAACGGTGAGATTTCCCGTGTCGTCTTTACAGGCTCGCCCGCCACGCTCAAGCAGCAAATGGAGGACGGCACGCCGATGACCGCCACCGCCCAGCGCATCGAATACGACATGTCCACCGAGGTGGTGACCCTCACCGGAAACTACTCCATCAAGTCTCCCAAGGGCTCCAACAGCGGCCAGAAGATGGTCTACAACCTCCGCACCGGCAACATGCAGGGCGGCGGCGACGGCACCCGGGTGCGCACGGTCATCCAGCCTCGGCAGCAGGTCACGCCCAAAGCAGAAGGCGCCAACTGATGCTGGTGGCGCAGGGCCTGCGCAAACGCTACAAGCAGCGCGAGGTGGTGGCCGACTTCGGCCTGACCCTGGATGCCGGTGAGGTCGTGGGATTGCTGGGCCCCAACGGCGCCGGCAAGACGACCTGTTTTTATATGATCGTGGGCCTGGTTTCAGCCGATGCGGGCAAGATCGAACTGGATGGTCGCGACATCACCGGCGAGCCCATGTACAAGCGCGCGCAACTGGGCGTGGGCTACCTGCCGCAGGAGCCGTCAGTGTTTCGCAAGCTGACCGTGGCCGACAACATCCGGCTGGTACTGGAGCTGCGCAAGGACCTTGACTCGGCCGGTGCGGAACGGGAGCTGGCATCGCTGCTGGACGAACTCCAGGTCAGCCACGTGGCCGACCAGCTGGGCGCGAGCCTTTCGGGCGGCGAGCGGCGGCGCTGTGAAATCGCCCGTGCGCTAGCCGCAAAGCCGCGCCTGATGCTTCTGGATGAACCTTTTGCGGGCGTCGATCCGATTTCCGTCGGCGAGATCCAGCGCATAGTGAAACACCTCAAGGATCGCGGGATCGGGGTACTGATCACCGACCACAACGTGCGCGAAACCTTGGGAATCTGCGACCGGGCGTATATCCTCAATGAAGGCAGTGTCCTGGCGCAGGGGGCACCGGACGCACTGCTCGCCAATCCGGACGTCCGGCGCGTGTACCTGGGGGATACCTTCCGCCTCTGATGCACGCCTCACGGCCGGCGGCCGTGCACCCCGTGCAACCGGACTGCGGAATGAAGCCACGCCTCCAGACATCGCTGGGCCAGCAGCTCGTCATGACGCCACAGCTGCGTCAGGCGATTCGCCTGCTGCAGATGTCCACGGCCGAGCTGGAACTGGAGATCACCGAGGCCGTCGAAACCAATCCGCTGCTGGATTGGGCCGAGGGCGATCCACCGATCGACGATGCACCGGGCCAGGAAGACTCGCCTCCGGAGGAAGCACGCGAGCAGGACGACGCCTCGCAGGACAACGACTGGTCGGCCGACGAAAGCCCCTGGTCAACGGGCAGCGGCTCCGGCAGCGGCGGATCCTTCGACGAGGATGACAACGGTTCGGCCGCCGAGCGCGTTGCCGAGCCTGAAACCCTTCGCGACCATTTGCTGTGGCAGCTGCATCTTTCGCACCTGACACCCCGCGACCGCGGCATCGGTGCTGCCCTGATCGACGCGCTGGACGACGACGGCTACCTGCGCGTACCGCTGCTTGAAGTCGCCGAAGGACTGCAGCCGGAGATCATGGCCGCGGAGGAGGACGAGATCCTGACCGTGCTCCACCAGCTGCAGTGTTTTGACCCGGTCGGGATCGCGGCCCGCAACCTGGCAGAGTGCCTGCATCTGCAGTTGGCCATGCTCAGCGACGACACGCCTGGCAAGGCGCTGGCCTTGCAGATCGTCGATGGTGCATCGCTGGAGCGCCTGCCCAGGAGCGGCATCGCAGGCCTCGCTGCTGAACTCAAGGTGCCGGTCCCCGAGATGGAGGCGGTGGTCCAGCTGCTGCGAACCCTCGACCCCAAGCCCGGGGCCCAGGTGGGCGATCTTTCCCAGGACACCTACGTGGTCCCCGATTGCGTGGTGTGGCGCCAGCGCGGCGTATGGCGCGCCGCGCTGGCCAGGAACACCCTCCCACGGGTCACGATCCATCGCGGCTACGAGCAGATGATTCGCCAGTGCGGCGAAAGCGATGCGGGCTACCTGAAAGGACATCTGCAGGAGGCACGCTGGCTGCTGAAGAGCCTTGAAGCCCGGGGCGACACGCTGCTCAAGGTCACGCGCTGCCTGCTACGCCAGCAGGCGGGTTTCCTCGAGTTCGGGGCGCAGGCCCTGCGCCCGTTGACCCTGCGCGAAGTCGCCAGTGAAGTCGGCCTGCACGAATCGACCGTTTCGCGCGCGATCGCCCGAAAGTACGTACGGACGCCGCGTGGAACGTTGCCGCTGCGCGCGTTCTTCGCCTCCGGTGTCAGCAGCGAGGGTGGTGGAGAAACCTCCAGCATCGCGATCCAGACAATGATCAGACGCCTGATCGACGCTGAAAACCCACGCAAGCCACTGTCCGACGCCAAGCTCGCCGAGTTGCTCAAGAGCGCCGGCGTGCCGGTGGCGCGGCGCACGGTGGCGAAGTATCGTGAAGCCATGGACATCTTGTCCTCGCACGAGCGGGTTCGCATCGGCTGATCGTCGCTGCCCCGCAGGGTCCATTCCCAAAATCACAGGAGGCAGGAACTCCATCCAATCACCAGCACTCACAGGCGAGGATGTTTGATCCGCGGACCACGCGGCCCATTGGACACTGAGGAGTCAAAGCGATGCGTATCGAGACCCACGGCCAGCAGCTGGAAGTCACCCCCGCCATGCGGGAGTATGTCGAAAACAAGTTCAAGCGCCTGGAACGGCACTTCGACCAGCCGCTCGATATCCGCACGCAGCTGGGGATACGCAAGCCTGACTTCGTTGCCGAAGCCACCCTCAACTTCTCCGGGCGCACGCTGCACGCTGATGCCGGCGCCCAGACCATGTACGCGGCGATCGACATCCTGGCCGACAAGCTTGATCGACTGCTTCTGAAGCACAAACAGAAGCAGATCGACCAGCATCGCGGCCCGCGTGGCGAGCACGCAGATTGAGGAGTTCATGCGCTGGATGGGAGGGTGGCCTGGTGCGTCGACCCTTCGCGCTGCCTGCCCCTGACGCCCCGCCCAGAACCGATGCCGCTGCGGGCCACGCCGGGGGCAGTGGAAGCGAATGAACGAAAGCATCACCGCGAACGACCTCTTTGACCAGCAGAAGGAACGCCTGAGCCTGCGCTGGCTTGCTGGGAGAAAGGGTGCCAACCGGGAGCTTTCCCCGGGCGACACCACCGCCCGCAGGCCTTCGCTGGCCGGCTACCTCAACACCATCTATCCCAACAAGGTCCAGATCCTGGGCAGCGAAGAGCTTTCCTGGATGGACTCGCTGGATTCACGCCAGCGTTGGGAAACCATCCAGCGCATTGTCCAATACCGTCCGCTGGCGCTGGTGATCAGCAAGAACCAGTCCTGCCCTGAGGATCTGCGTGACGCCGCCGAGGAATCGGACACGCCGCTGTGGACCTCGCCCAACCGCGGGCACGAACTGCTCAACCATCTTTCCTATCACCTGGCGCGCACGCTGGCGCCACGGGTCACGCTGCATGGCGTGTTCATGGAGATCTATTCGATCGGAGTGCTCATCACCGGCGAAGCCGGCTCGGGCAAAAGCGAGCTGGCGCTGGAGCTGCTCAGCCGAGGACACCGTCTGGTGGCTGACGACGCGCCGGAATTCACCCAGATCGCGCCCGACGTGCTCGATGGCACCTGTCCCGAGCTGCTGCAGGACCTGCTGGAAGTGCGCGGCCTCGGGGTACTGAACGTGCGCGACATGTTCGGCGATACGGCAGTCAAGAAGAACAAGTACCTGCGGCTGATCGTGCACCTGACGCGGCCAATGACCGAACCGAACCCGCACGGCTACGAGCGGCTCACCGGCGACAGCGGCACCCGGCACGTGCTGGACCTTGATGTCCCATTGATCACGCTCCCGGTGATGCCCGGGCGCAACCTGGCGGTGCTGGCAGAAGCGGCGACGCGCCTGCACATCCTGCGCACCAAGGGCATCGACCCGGCGGCGATGTTCATCGCGCGTCACAGCAACCTGCTCGAACGGAGCGTTCCTTGAACGAATCCGCTGCTGGCGGTAGCCCGGATGCGCTGAACACGGCCACGACCGTGGTCATCCTCAGCGGCCTGTCAGGCTCGGGCAAATCGGTGGCGCTGAAGACTTTCGAGGACCTGGACTACTACTGCGTGGACAACCTGCCGGTGGACCTGCTCCCGGCGTTCGTGCGCAGCCTGATGCGCGACGACGTCCTGTCGCAGAAGGTCGCGGTCGGCATCGACGTGCGCAACCGGCACAACGACCTGTCCAAGCTGGCCAAGTGGCGCACGCAGTTGACCGAGCTTGGCCTGACCGGCAGCCTGGTGTTCTTCGACGCGACCGATACGGTGCTCCTCCGGCGCTACTCCGATACCCGGCGCCGGCACCCGCTGTCGCACGCGGGGCTTTCCCTCACCGAAGCCATTGCGCGCGAGCGTGAAATCACCGCGCCGCTGCGCAACGACGCCGATATCGTCATCGACACGTCCACGCTCAACGTGCACCAGCTGCGGCGCAGGATCATCGGCTCATTCGCCAACGACCATGGCACCTCGCTGTCTCTGTTGTTCGAATCGTTCGCCTACAAGCGCGGCGTGCCCGGCGACGCGGATTTCGTGTTCGATGCCCGGGTCCTTCCCAACCCGCACTGGATTCCCGGGCTGCGTCCGTTTTCCGGCCGCGATCCGGAAGTCCGTGAGTACCTTGCCACCCAGCCGGAGGTGGGTGAATACGCGGACCAGGTGAATGCGTTTCTCGACAATTGGCTGCCGCGGCTTCGTGGCGAGACCCGAAGCTACGTCACCATTGCGTTCGGCTGCACCGGCGGAAAGCATCGTTCGGTGTACCTGGCAGAAACGCTCGCCCAGCACGCGCGCGAGCAGGGTTGGGAGGAAGTGGCCACGTTCCACCGCGAACTGGAGTAAAAACCGGAGACAAGCTGGCGCCGTCGCTTGGACCAGGTGGGTGCACGCGACTGACCTGGCTCCCAGCCGGTCGTGCATGTCTGTTAACGTTCTCCCATGGCCTGCGGCATTCTCCTGGTAACCCACCCCGGCGTCGGCGCCTCATTGCTGGACGTCGCCACGCACCTGCTACGCCAACTGCCGCTGAAGACAGAGGCGTTCGAGGTGCCCTTCGATTCAAACCTGGAGGACCTGCTGCCAAGCGCTTCGGCGGCCATGCGGCGGGTCGATGCGGGCGAAGGCGTCCTGGTGCTTACCGACCTTTACGGCGCGAGTCCCAGCAACCTGGCGGCGCAACTCTCAAGGCTGGGAACGCCGGTGAGGCGCGTCTCCGCACTGAGCCTGCCGATGCTGCTGCGGGTGATGAACTATTCGGAACAGGGGCTGGATCAATTGCCGGCCACTGCGGCCGCCGGCACACGCAACGGAGCGATCTTCGACGATGCTTGAGAAAGAACTGATCATCAGCAACCGGCTGGGCCTGCACGCGCGCGCCACCGCCAAACTGGTCCAATTGCTTGCCGGTTATCGCTGCAACGTGACCATGGCCGCCAAGGGTCGCGAGGTCAACGCCAAGAGCATCATGGGCGTGATGCTGCTGGCTGCTGGCCAGGGCACGCCGGTGACGGTGCGGGTCGACGGCGAGGACGAGGCTGCGGCGATGGATGCGGTCCAGTCGCTGTTCGAGCGCCGGTTCGACGAGGACGGCTGACCGGTGCGGGTGCACTTCACCGGCCACGGTGCCTCGCGCGGGAGCGCGTTGGGCCGGGCGCGGGTGCGCCTGCCGCATGTCCTGCAGGTCACCGAGCAGCGCATCCCGGCCAGCGCCGTGGAGCAAGAGGTCGCGCAACTTCGCGAGGCCGTGGAAGCGACTCGCACCGAGATGCGGACGCTGCGCGAAAAGCTGCACGGGGCGCTGGCCAAGGAGGTGGGCGAGTTCCTGGACCTGCATGCCCTGTTGCTGGACGATCCCGAACTGCTCTCGGGCCTGCATGAGCTGATCCGCACCGGACGCTACAGCGCCGACTACGCACTACGACTGCAGCGCGACCGGCTCGCCGCCGTGTTCGAGGCGATGGACGATGCCTACCTGAAAAGCCGCATGGACGACCTGGACCATGTCATCGGCCGGATCCACGCGCACCTGCACAAGCGGCCGGGCGGCCCGAAAGGCGTCGCCGGCGAAATCCTGGTCAGCGACAACGTGGCCCCCTCCGAGCTGGCACAGCTGCAGGCACAGGGCGTGGTGGCGATCGTGACCGCCGCTGGCAGCACCCTCTCGCACAGCGCCATCCTGGCACGCAGCCTGCACCTGCCACTCATCGTGGGCGCAGCGCAGGCGCTGCTCAAGGTCAACGACGGTGACGTCCTGACCGTCGATGGCGGCAGCGGCCTGGTGATCGTCGAACCCGATGCCGAGGACCTGCGCCAGTACCGGCAGCGCCTGCGCGACGTGGCCCGGGAGCAGCGCGATCTCGACAAGCTTCGGACCAAGGCCACGCGCACCCTCGATGGCACCGACATCGTACTGCTGGCCAATGCCGAATCACGCGACGACATCGCCCGCGCGCACGCGCTGGGCGCCAGCGGGCTGGGTCTGTATCGCACCGAGTTCCTGTTTCTTCAACGCCACGAACTGCCCGACGAAGAGGAGCAGTTCCGCATCTATCGCGACGCCGTACTTGGCATGAGCGGCCGTCCCGTGACCATTCGAACCCTCGATCTGGGCGCGGACAAGGCCGATCTCACCGGGCTGGTGCTGGACAACGAGGACAACCCTGCCTTGGGGCTGCGCGGCGTACGCCTGTCGATCGCCAACCCGCGGGTCTTCGAAACCCAGCTGCGGGCGATGGTCCGCGCCTCCGGCTACGGCCCGGTCCGAATTCTCGTGCCGATGGTCAGCTGCCGCGAGGAAATGCTGGCGGTGCGCCGCAAGCTGCGGCTGATCGCGCGCGACCTGCGCAGCCAGGGGCACGAGATCGCCGAATCGCTGCCGTTGGGCGCCATGATCGAAGTGCCCGCGGCCGCCATTTCGATGCACAGCTTCATCGACCTGGTGGATTTCGTTTCGGTCGGCACCAACGACCTGGTCCAATACCTGCTGGCGGCCGACCGCAACAACGATGCCCTGGGTGAACTGTATTCGCCGCTGCATCCCGGCGTGTTGCGCCTGCTCCGGCACATCCTCAACATCGGGATCGAGCACCGCGTGCCGGTGGCGGTGTGCGGTGAGATGGCTGGAGACCCGCTGATGACTCCGCTCCTGCTGGCCCTGGGACTGTGCGAATTCAGCCTGCATCCCGCTACCCTGCTTGAAGTGCGCAAGGTGATCCGTGCGGTCGACCTTCCGGCGCTGCAGGCGCGCGGTGCGAAGCTGCTGCAGGCCCGGGACCGGGCCGGCATCGAGCGCTGGCTGGCCGCGGCCACTCTGTAGCAGCGGGCCCTGCCCGCGCAGCGCTCGCCCGGCCTTTGGCCATAGCCACGCAGGCATTGCCTGTGCCTACCCAAGCACGGCAGCGCGGGCGATAATGCCGCGATGAGCACTTGATTCGCCGCGTCGGTCCCGGAGCGCGGCTCTCACCTCCCGGAGTCGCGCTTGGTTGAAGCCGTTCGCCACGACAAGACTGCGCGCCAGTTGCGCATGCTCTCCGACGCACTGGACAGTGGCCGGTTGGGGCCCGTACGCCGCCTGGTCAACACGCTCAATCCCGCCGAGATCGGCAACCTGCTGGAGTCGCTGCCGCCGGGCAAGCGCGAGGTGGTCTGGGGCCTGGTCGATCCCGAGGACGACGGCGAGGTTCTGGTCCACGTCGGCGACGAAGTGCGCGAAAGCCTGCTGGCGGACATGGACGCGGACGAGATCATCGCCGCGGTCGAAGACCTCGACATCGACGATCTCGCCGACCTGGTCGAGGACCTGCCCGATACGGTCATCGACGAGGTCCTCAAGTCGATGGACCGCGAGAACCGCGAGCGCCTGGAGCAGGTGCTGTCGTATCCGGAGGACACTGCCGGCCGACTGATGAACCCGGACGTGGTCACGGTACGCGCCGACGTGAACGTCGATGTGGTCATGCGGTTCCTGCGCCTGCGCGGCGAGCTGCCTGAGCACACCGACCACCTCTACGTGGTCAGCAGGCGTCACCAGCTGATCGGCTGGATCGCCTTGCAGGACCTGGTGACCTCCGATCCCGGCAAACCGATCAACAAGCTGATCGACGACGAGCTCACCGCGATCCACGTCAGCGAGTCCGCCGAAGGCGTGGCCCGCCAGTTCTCCAACCACGACTGGGTTTCGGCTCCGGTCGTGGACGAAAACAACATCCTGCTCGGCCGCATCACCATCGATGACGTGGTCGACATCATCCGCGACCAGGCCGAGCACCAGGCGCTCGGCGCCGCAGGACTGGACGAGGAAGAGGATCTGTTCTCACCGATCCGGCGCGCGGTGCGTGGCCGGGTCGTGTGGCTGGGCATCAACCTGCTCACCGCGTTCCTGGCCGCGTTCGTGATCGGTCGATTCGAGGCGACCATCGACCAGATCGTCGCATTGGCCGTGCTGATGCCCATCGTGGCCGGCATTGGCGGCAACGCCGGCGTGCAGGTGCTGACCCTGATGGTGCGTGGTCTGGCGCTGGGCCAGGTGGGCAGCAGCAATGCCGGCATCCTGCTGTGGAAAGAAGTGCGGGTGGCGGTGATCAACGGCCTGCTGATCGGAACCCTGGTCGGTGCTGTTGCACTGGTGTGGTTCGGCGACTGGCTGCTGTCGCTGGTCATCGCCGCGGCGCTGCTGATCAACGTGTGCTCGGCCGCATTGGCCGGGGTCCTGGTGCCGCTGCTGCTGCGGAGCATGGGCGTGGACCCCGCCGTTGCCGGCACCGTGGTGGTGACCGCGTTCACCGACGTCATCGGGTTCTTCAGCTTCCTGGGCCTGGCAACCGTGGTGCTAATGCATTGAAGCTGCCGTGAAGCTGGCTTGCGGGGTCTTGACGTCGGCGAGCGCATGCTGTCGCCAACCTGGCCGTGATGAACCGGAGTAATCATGTTCCCGCAAGCAATCCTGCTGGCCCTGATGATGATGTCCGACGGCGCCTTGCCG
>JBBSVH010000037.1:0-20454 GCA_038233685.1 Lysobacterales bacterium
ATCGACGCGCAGCATCTGCAGGAAATGCTCCAGAGCCTGCGGTCCATCGCCCGAAACCAGCAGCTGCACGCCCAGCAGGTGGCGCGCGCGCATGTCGCCCGCGTCACGGGCCAGATCCGCTTCCAGCGCTGCAACGGACGGCGCGTCCTTGGCCAGGGCGGCAAATTCGAGCCGCGTGCGCGCCATGAGCGTCTTCTCATCCATCGCCAGGTTGGCCGGCAGTCCATCCAGCAGCGCCAGGGCTTCGACGTTGTCACCGGTGTCCAGCAGCGCGACGGCCAGATCGAGCTTCAATTCCGCCTTGTCCGGCGTTGCCTCGACCGCTTCGCGGCAGGCCAGCACGACGGCATGGGGATCGAGTGGGGCCGCCTCGTCGATGGCGGGCTCCTCGTTGGCCGCGGCAAGTGGCTCCACGCCGTGCTGCTTGAGGAATTCGCGAATCTGGCTTTCCGGCACCGCGCCGGGAAAGCCATCCACCACCTCTCCGCCCTTGACCAGGAACACAGTGGGCACCGAACGGATCTGGAAAGCGGCCGCGATTTCCTGCTCTTTATCCACGTCCACCTTGGCCAGTTCGAAGGCGCCGTTGAACTCGCCGGCCAGCTTTTCCAGGATCGGGCCCAGGGTCTTGCACGGTCCGCACCAGGGCGCCCAGAAGTCGACCAGCACCGGCGTCTGCATCGATTTCATCAGCACCTCGGCCTCGAAGGTCTCGGTGGCGGCGTCGAAAACGTGGGGCATGGGGGGCATGGCAGTGCTCACTCGATTCGGTTAGGTAGGGAGGTGGAGCCCGATCGCCAAGGATACAAGCCATGCCCGGTTTGGCTTGACACATGGAACGACCCACGTAAGGTCGGCAGCCTTGCCTTGCCTTGCCTGGGCCCGCGGACCGAAGCCAATGACGCCTGCACGCGATCCAAGCAAGTTTCGATGAACCCCATGAGGCCCTTGTTGCCGTGGGCCGCGATCGCCGCGCTGCTTCTGTTCGGGGCCAGCGTCTGGGGCTTCGGCGCCGCGCTGCCGGGTTATTCGCAGACGCTGCACCCGGTGTCGCTGCTGGGGGCGACCGGCGTGCGCCATGCCCTGGCGTTCAACCTGTTGGCCTACGTGCTGCCCGGTCTGGTGGCGGCGCTGGTGGCCATTGACCTACGGGCGCGCCTGCCGGCCGGTGCCGGCTGGTGGTCCAGGCTGGGCACGCAGCTGCTGCTGCTCTCGGCCTTGGGAATGATTGCGATGGGCCTGCTTCCACTGGACCCGCAGGACCTGGAGAGCGCATCCAGCCGCCTGCACGGCACCGCGTGGATGGGCTGGCTGATTGCCTTTGCCGGAGGCTCGGCGGCGTTGGCCATCGGGCTGCTGAGCACGCGCATTGCGGTCCGCCTGGCCTGGGTCAGCGGAGTCGCTGCACTGGCGCTGCTGGTTGCCGCGTTCGTGTTCCCCGCCTGGGTGGGCACAGGCATCGCGCAGCGCCTGGCATTGGCGGTGTGGTTTGGATGGTTCGCCTGCGCCGCCAGGCGCACGTCGCTGGCGGCGCGGGCGTAGCGACTCAGCCCTGCGGGGTGCGATGGACCACGCCGTCCTTCATCACGAAGTCCACCTTCATCACGTTCTGGATGTCGGCCACCGGATCGCCGGGCAGGGCGATGATGTCGGCGCGCTTGCCGGCTTCGATCACGCCCTGGTCCTCGACGCCCAGCAGTTCTGCGGCGCGAATGGTCGCGGACTGCAGCACGTAGCCGGCCGGCATGCCGGCTTCGACCATGTACAGGAATTCGCGCGCGTTATCGCCGTGCGGGCCCACGCCCATGTCGGTGCCGAATCCGATCTTCACGCCGGCCTTGTACGCCTTCGCCGCCGTGTTCTGGATTTCGGCGCCGATGCGCACGGCCTTGGGCCGCACCACGTCCGGGAAGTACCCGTCGATCTTGGCCTTCTCCGCCACGAAGCGTCCTGCGTAGATCGTCGGCACGTACCAGGTGCCTTTCTGCTTCATCAGGTCCATGACCTCCTTGGTCATGTAGGTGCCGTGCTCGATGCTGTCGACGCCGCCCAGCACCGCGCGCTTCATGCCTTCGGCGCCATGGGCGTGTGCCGCGACGCGATACCCGTAGTCCCTGGCCGTATCCACGATCGCCTTGACCTCTTCGACCGTGAATTGGGGCGCGTCGCCAGACTTGGCGTAGCTCAGCACGCCGCCGGTGGCGGTGATCTTGATCACGTCGCTGCCTTCCTTGTAGCGCTGGCGCACGGCCTGGCGCGCCTCTTCCACCGAGTTGATCACGCCTTCGGTGGGGCCGGGCGGGCCGAGCAGATGGGACAGGGTGGAGTTGAACCCGTTGGTCGGATCGGCGTGGCCTCCGGTGGTTGCGATGGAGGTGCCGGCGGCGAAGATG
Source organism: Lysobacterales bacterium (assembly GCA_038233685.1). Taxonomy (GTDB): domain Bacteria; phylum Pseudomonadota; class Gammaproteobacteria; order Xanthomonadales; family Xanthomonadaceae; genus Pseudoxanthomonas_A. Next base: position 2,394 of record JBBSVH010000037.1, read on the forward strand.
CGCGGGCCCTCCACCAGGCCCTCTGCGATGGCGTCACGCAGGTGCGGCGCCACGCTGCCGCCCAGGTCGCGGACGCTGGTGAAGCCCGCCATCAGGGTCCTGCGGGCGAATCCCACCGAGCGGTACGCATAGTCGACATCGTCCAGGCGGAAGCCTTCGGAATAGCTCTGGGGGCTGGATTCGTCGGTCATGTGCACGTGCAGGTCGGTCCAGCCCGGCAGGCAGGTGTGTCCGGACAGGTCGACCGCCTGGACCCCGCGTACCGGGACGATCCCGGGCAGCACGTCGGCCACCTTGCCGTCGCGGACCACGACCGTATGCGCACCCAGCACCTTGCCGCTGCGGGCGTCGAACAGGCGCTCGCACTGCAGGGCCTGCGCTTCGACGGGTTTTGGCTGGGCGGCCAGCGCCAGCGGGCTGGTCAGTGCGGCGATGATGGCGAGGTACAGGCGCATGCAGGGCTCCTTGGTTGGACGGCAAGTCTACCTGCCGGCATGGCGGTGCATGGTGCGCTGCGGTAGGCTGCACGGCTTCGCGCCGCGCCCAAGTACCGCCATGTCCGTTCCAGCAGAACCTGCCTTCTACGATCCCCGCTCCGTCGAATCCGCCGCCCAGGCGTTCTGGGATGGCAGGCGGGCGTTCGAGGTCGACGAGAAATCGGACAAGCCGAAGTTCTATTGCCTGGCCATGCTGCCGTATCCCTCAGGCGCGCTGCACATGGGCCACGTGCGCAACTACACGATCGGCGATGTCATCAGCCGCTACCAGCGGATGATGGGCAAGAACGTGCTGCAGCCGATGGGCTGGGATGCCTTCGGCCTGCCGGCCGAGAACGCCGCGATCAAGAACAATACCGCGCCTGCCAAGTGGACCTACGCCAACATCGAGCACATGCGCGCGCAGCTGAAGTCGCTGGGGTACGCGATCGACTGGACCCGCGAATTCGCCACCTGCAATCCGGACTACTACGTCCACGAGCAGCGCATGTTCACCCGCCTGCTGCGCAAGGGCCTGGCCTACCGCAAGAATTCGGTGGTGAACTGGGACCCTGTGGACCAGACCGTGCTGGCCAACGAACAGGTCATCGACGGCCGCGGCTGGCGCTCTGGTGCGCTGGTGGAAAAGCGCGAGATCCCGCAGTGGTTCCTGCGCATCACCGACTATGCGCAGGAGTTGCTGGACGGCCTGGACGAATTGCCGGGCTGGCCGGATTCGGTCAAGACCATGCAGCGCAACTGGATCGGTCGCTCGGAAGGACTGGAGATCAATTTCAGCGTGCCCGGTCACGAGGCACTGACGGTCTTCACCACCCGGCCGGACACGCTGATGGGCGTGACGTTCCTGTCGGTCGCCGCCGAGCACCCGCTGGCGCTGAAGACCGCGGCTGGCAATCCGGCGTTGGCGGCGTTCCTGGAAGAGCTGAAGCACGGTGGGGTGTCCGAAGCGGAACTGGAGACCCAGGAAAAGCGCGGCATGGACACCGGCGTGCGCGCCGTGCACCCGGTCACGGGCGAAGAGGTGCCGGTCTGGGTGGCCAACTTCGTGCTGATGAACTACGGCACCGGCGCGGTGATGGCGGTGCCGGGGCACGACGAGCGCGACTTCGAATTCGCGCACAAGTACGCACTGCCAATCCGGCAGGTGATCGCGCTGAAGTCGCCGAAGAGCGATGTCGAAGCCAGTTACGATCCCGACACGTGGCACGACTGGTATTCGGACAAGACACGTTCGGACATCGAACTGGTGAACTCCGGTGAATTCGATGGCCTGGGCTTCCGCGATGCGTTCGAGTCGCTGGCCGAACGCTTCGAGCGCCAGGGCCGCGGCCAGCGCCGGATCAACTACCGTCTGCGCGACTGGGGCGTGTCGCGCCAGCGCTACTGGGGCTGCCCGATCCCGGTGATCTACTGCGCCCAGTGCGGCGCGGTGCCGGTCCCCGATGAGCAGCTGCCGGTGGTGTTGCCGGAAAACGTGACGCTCGACGGCGTGAAGTCGCCGATCAAGGCGGACCCGGAGTGGCGCAAGACCGCGTGCCCCGAATGCCGCGGACCGGCCGAACGCGAAACCGACACCTTCGACACCTTCATGGAGTCGAGCTGGTACTACGCGCGCTACACCTCGCCCGGCGCGAAGGACATGGTCGACAGGCGTGGCAACTACTGGCTGCCGGTGGACCAGTACATCGGCGGCATCGAGCACGCCATCCTGCACCTGATGTATTTCCGCTTCTTCCACAAGCTGCTGCGCGATGCGCGGCTGGTGGACAGCGACGAGCCGGCGACCAACCTGCTGTGCCAGGGCATGGTGATCGCCGATACCTACTATCGCGACAGCGCCGACGGCTCGAAAGAGTGGATCAATCCGGCCGACGTGGCGGTGGAGCGCGACGAACGTGGCCGGGTGACCGGCGCGCGCCTGCTCGCCGACGGCCAGCCGGTGCACGTGGGCGCCACGGAAAAGATGTCCAAGTCCAAGAACAATGGCGTGGACCCGCGCGACATGGTGGGCAAATACGGCGCCGACACCGTGCGACTGTTCTCGATGTTCGCCGCGCCTCCGGAGCAGTCGCTGGAGTGGAACGAGTCCGGCGTCGAAGGCATGGCGCGATTCCTGCGCCGGCTGTGGGCGCAGGTGCAGCGCCAGGCAGGGGCGAGGTCATCGACTGCGCCTGATCTTTCCGCGCTCACCGCAGACCAGAAAGCAATGCGCCGCAAGACCCACGAGACCATCGACAAGGTGGGAGGCGACTACGGCAAGCGTCACGGTTTCAACACCGCCATCGCGGCGGTCATGGAGCTGTCCAACGCTATCGGCAGGTTCGAGGACAGCAGCGACAGCGGCCGTGCCTTGCGCCAGGAAGCGCTGGAGGCCTGCGTTCTCCTGCTCAACCCGATTACGCCGCACAGCAGCCATGCGCTGTGGCAGCTGCTGGGGCACGAAGAGACGCTGATCGAAGACCTGTTCTTTCCCGAAGCCGACCCGGCGGCGCTGGTGCGCGACCAGGTGACGCTGGCGATCCAGGTCAACGGCAAACTGCGCGGCACCATCGAGGTCCCCGCGGACCTGCCGCGCGACCAGATCGAGGCCCTGGCACGCGCTGAACCCAACGCGGCGAAGTTCATGCAGGGCCTGGAGATCCGCAAGGTGATCGTGGTGCCCGGCAAGATCGTCAACATCGTGGCGGCATGAGCGCCAACGTCTTACTCACACTCTATGCCTGGCCTGTCGGGGAACTCTATTGGCAAGTGAAATCAAATCCTTGAACGCCCGGAATATCGCCGCACTTGGCCTGGTCGGGTTCAGTGGCGCCTTCGCCTGCTTCCTTCTTGTCCATCTGTATCGCGACCCGGGCAGTCTGGTGTCGGCCAGTCTTGACCTGGCAGCCGCCGTGGCGCTGATCGCGGTGTGCGCGATCGCCTGGCCCGATATCCGAACTCCGTTGGCTGCGCGCTTTTCGTGGAGGCTCGCGGCCATCGTCATGCTCGCCATCGCGCTGGCTGTGCTGGCGCGGGCTCCTGGGCTTGGCGGCTGACGGTTCAGGCAAGTCGCACGTCGCGGGGACGCCGGCTGGATCGAGGCGTTCACGCAGGCCGGGCCGGTCTGCTGCGTCCGCCTATTGCCGCCCGTGCCGGGCTCGTCCAGACTTGAACCCATGAAACCAATCCCACTGCTGCGCGTTTGTATCCTCCTGATTGCTGCCTCCGCCGCGTCGTCGTGCGGATTCCACCTGCGCAACCAGATCGCGCTGCCGGCCAACCTGGGTCCGGTCAAGGTCACCTCGACCACGCCTTACAGTCCGCTGGCGCAGGCCGTGGCCGACGGGCTGGAGGTCGCCGGTGCGGTGGCGGCACCTGATGATGCTGTCGACGTGGCTGCCCTGGTGATCCTCTCGGAGCGCTGGGGCGACCTGCCGATCAGCATCGACCAGTTCGGTCGAGCCCAGGAGTACAGCCTGCGTTATGCCACCGTCTTCTCGTTCCGTCGGGCCGACGGAAGCGAGCTGGTGCCCCAGCAGGTGGTGGAGCTGTCGCGCGACTACGTCTCGCCTCCGCAGGATGCAACCGGCACCCAGACCGAGCGTGAAACCCTCGCCAACGAGCTGCGCCGGGAAATGGCGGCCTCGATCCTGCGCCGCGTGGATGGCGTAGTGCGAACCGCGGCAGAAGGGCCGGCGCCCGCGCCCTGAGTGGAAAGGAAACCGGAAATCCTGGCCGGGCAGGCCGCCGACAGCCCGCTGCATCCGGTGTACCTCATTGCCGGAGCGGAGACCCTGCTGGTGCAGGAAGCCGCCGACGCCGTCCGCGCACAGGCCCGGGCCCAAGGCATAGGCGAGCGCGAGGTGTTCGAAACCGATGGTCGTGATTTTGACTGGGACACGCTGGCGGCAGCGTTCAATTCTCCGAGCCTGTTCAGCCCGCGCCGGCTGATCGAAGTGCGCCTGCCCAGCGGCAAGCCTGGCAAGGCGGGCGCCCAGACGATCATGGAGTTCTGCGCCAATCCACCGCCCGACGTGATCCTGTTGATTACCGCCGACCAATGGAGCAAGGCCCATCAGGCCAAGTGGTTCGATGCGGTCAATCAGCTCGGGGTGTGTTCGATCGCCTGGCCGATCAAGCCCCATGAGCTCACCGGATGGCTGGGCAACCGCCTGCGCACGCGCGGCGTGCGTGCCGATGCCGACGCCGTTCGAATCCTCGCCGACCGGGTAGAGGGCAACCTGCTTGCCGCCGCGCAGGAAGTGGACAAGCTCGTGCTGCTGGCCGACGGCGAGAGCCTGGATGCGGCAAAGATGGAGTCGCTGGTGGCCAACGCGGCCCGCTACGACGTCTTTCGACTGGCCGAAGCGGCGCTCTCGGGGCAGGCGCAGCACGTGTCGCGGATGATCGCCGGACTGCGCTCCGAGGGCGACGTCGTGGCCGGCTTGATGCCGATGCTGGTCAAGGACCTGCTGCGCACCGCGGCGCTGGCGCGGGTCCAGGCCAACGGAGGCAACGTGGGCGCCGAGATGAAGAGCCAGGGCATCTGGGAGGCCAAGCAGGCTCCGTACAAGCGCGCGATCCAGCGCCACGGCGAGCCGGCGTGCTGGGAGCGCTTCGTCGCACAGGCGTCCCGCGTCGATCGAATGGCCAAGGGCAGGGCGGCCGGTGACGCATGGGTGGCCATGGAGCGCTTGCTGCTGGCTGTGGCCGAACCGCGTGCGCTGCGCCTGCTCAGCGCCTGAGCGGACTTCAGTGGCGCTGCTCTGCTTCTACGGCGGCACCTTCGATCCGGTGCACCGGGGCCACCTGGCGATAGCCCGGACCGCGCGCGACCAGCTGCACGCGACGATTCACCTGATGCCGGCTTCGGATCCACCCCATCGTGCGGCGCCCGGTGCCACTGCCGGACAGCGCCTGCAGATGTTGCAGCTGGCAGTGCAGGGAGAGCATGGACTGGTCGTGGACCGGCGCGAGCTGGATCGGAGCGGCCCCTCGTACAGCGTGGAAACTCTGCTCGAAGTGCGCAAGACCCAGGGTCCGCTGCAGCCACTGGCGCTGCTGGTCGGAGCGGACAGTTTCGTCGGGCTGCCTGGCTGGCGCCAATGGACCCGGCTGTTCGAACTGGCGCATCTGGTAGTGGCCGAACGTCCTGGCGTTTCGGTGGACGAACAGCTGCCAGATGCACTGCTGCAGGAAATCATGGGACGGGCTGCCACCACACCGGCACAACTGCACCAGCAGCCAGCGGGACTGCTGTTGCGTCTGCAGCATCCGCTCCAGCCCGAATCGGCGTCGCAGGTACGGTCGCTGGTGGCCTCGGGCGGTCGCTGGCAGCCGCTGGTGCCGCCCGCTGTCGCTGCGTTCATTGTGGCGCAGGGGCTGTACACGGCCCCCGGATAGCCGTCCGCTATAATCGCCGCCCCTCCCGCAGCCGCCAAAACCTCTTGTCCAGCCCATCCCAAGTCATCAAGACGCGCCTTCCCATTCCGCCGCCAGCACTGCCTGTACTCCTGGCCAACGTGCACGCGGCACTTGCCGAACTGAAAGCCAAGGATGTCGTCGAGATCGACGTGCGCGGCAAGTCCAGCGTCGCCGACTACATGATCATTGCCTCAGGCACCTCGACCAGGCACGTGAAGTCCAGCGCCAACGAGGTGGTGAAGTTCGCCAAGAAGCTCGACGTCATGCCGCTTGGTGTCGAGGGCGAACGCGAGGCCGAGTGGGTGCTGGTGGATCTGGGCGACGTGATCGTCCATGTGATGCTTCCTCGGGTGCGCGAGTTCTATGCGCTGGAGCGACTGTGGACGGTGGGTGACAATCCGCCGGACGACGTCGAGGCCGACGACAGGGCGGATGACCGCAACGCACATGACCGCAACGCGGATGACGGCAGCTACTGACGCTGGTTTTTTGTTCCTGGCCGATTCTTGAAAGCCAGGCTTATTGCCACGGGTGAGCGGGCCCCGTCGTGGGTCGCGCAGGGTTTTGCCGAGTACCAGAAGCGCCTTTCCCACTGGTTGCCGCTGGAGCTGGTGGAAGTGGAGCCGGGCCTGCGCGGGAAGGGCCGCGATGCGCAGCGTGCGATCGAGGATGAAGGCCGCCGCGTGCTGGCCGCGCTACCCAAGAACGCCCACGTCGTCGCGCTGGAAGTCAGCGGCCGCGCGCATTCATCCGAGCAGCTCGCCCAGCGCATGGAGCACTGGCGCGGGCAGGGTAGGGACCTGGTGTTCCTGATCGGCGGGCCGGAAGGCCACGCCCCCGAAGTGCTGGCCGCGGCGGACGAAACCTGGACGCTCGGACCGCTGACCCTGCCGCACATGCTGGCGCGGCTGCTGGTCGCCGAACAGCTGTACCGGGCCTGCGCGATGCTGGCCAACCATCCTTACCATCGCGGCTGACTCCAGAAACCGGAGGCCTCGCCTTTGCGCGAGGCCTCTGGCGGTCACTGCAGGCTGAATCTGATGGGTACCAACCCATAGGCCTGTACCGCCCGGCCGTTGCGCATCGCCGGTTCAAAACGCCAATGCTTCAGCACCTGGTTGCGTGCCTGCGCATCCAGCGAGCGGTCGCCGCTGCTCTGTTCCAGGCTGACCTCGAGCGGCGAGCCGTCCACATCCACCAGCACTTTCAGCAGAACCGTGCCTTCGATGCCGGCACGTGCCGCTGCACGGGGATAGGGCGGGGCAGGCGCACGCGCATAGCTCAGCTGTGAGGCTGCAAGCGGACCGGCATCCAGGGCCACTTCAGACGGGCCGGAATCGACCGCGACCAGTTCGATTGCAGTGGCCTGCAGCGTGCCCTGCTCAACAACGATGGGTGGCGAAACTTGAGGTCGGATATCGATGTGCTGCGGCGGCGCCTGCGGCGGCTGGACCCGCGGCAGCTCCACAAGCTGCGGAGGCAGCGGGGGAGGCGGGATGATTTCCGGAACCTCCCAGCGCAGCTGCATTGGCGGAGTCGGCGGTGCCTGCACCTGCGAACTGGCCAGCGGAAGCAACAGCAGCAGGAAGGCCAGTACGTGGACCGCGATTGCCGCGGCGATGGCCGCGATGCGGGCCGGTTCGGGACGAGCGTGATCTTGAGCGTGCAGTGTACGAACCATGATCCACCTCCATATCGGGTATGCGAGAGGAACAACGCACCGGTGTTGCGTGCGGGGTTATGCAGCCATCGTGGTACGCCGCCACCATGCGCCGGGGATGTCGCTGGCGCAACTGCGCGCCGATGGCCGGCGTGCGGCCGGCGTGCCGGCGGCAGGCCGCGCATGCCGACACACCTCCAAACTATCCAAGAACAGACGGCGCCTTGCGGCACCGTCTGCGGTCTGCGCTGCGCAGGTCACCGAATCAATGCGGATCAAGCTCTTGCAGAGCCGGACCTAGCGGCCCAGTTCAAACACCACGTCGAGATTCACCGACAGGGTCGTTTCGCCGGGCTGGACCGGTGTCGACTCCATCTGGTCCATGCTCTTGGCCATGGTCATCATTGGCCTCGGGTTGAAGTTGCCAGTGCCGCCCTCGTTGATGCTCACGATCCGGCGCACGCGCATACCCAGTGCCTTGGCATAGGTTTCTGCACGCCCGCGGGCCTTTTTCAAAGCCTCCAACCTGGCCTCGTCGTAGACCGGCTCAGGCTCGTCGATCTGGAAAGTGGGGCCGTTGATCTGGTTGCTGCCCTGCGCGGCCAGCGCATCCAGCACGTCGCCCAGGCCAGTGATGTCACGCACCTTGAGGTTCACCGTATTGCTGGCCTGGTAGCCGGTGATGGTCGGCGCCTGGTTTTCGGCGTAACGGTACTGGGGGCTGAGGTTGATGCCGCTGGTCTGCACGTCCTTGTCGGCAATGCCGGCCTTCTTGACCGCCGCCAGCACCTTCGACATCTGCTGGGCGTTCTGGGCCATCGCGGCCTTGCCGTCGGCGGCCTGGGTGACCACGCCGGCGGAAATGGTCGCCACATCGGGTACGCGGGAGGCCTCGGCGCTGGCCGAGACCGAAAGCAGCGTGCCATCGACGCTCATTGGCTGTGATTGTGGAGTTTGCGCATTGGCGTTCATGACAGTAGCTCCAGCGAGCAGCGTGAGTCCAAGTAGCAGAGGGCGAAGGCGTTGCTTGCGCATAGTGGGATCCTGTGGATGCGGTGGTCGATTCGAGGGGAGACTGTTGGCTCGTGCATTAACGCCCAGTGAGCTTGTGCGGGGTCGAGATGCGGGCTGCGGAGCCGGGAGTCCAGTCAGGCAGCGCAGGGTATCCTCTGCGGCTATGCTTTATCTGGCTTCCAAATCCCCCCGGCGTGCTGAACTCTTGACCCGCCTGGGCCTGCGTTTTTCCGTGCTCGACTTGGATATCCTCGAGCGCCGCGAATCTTCGGAAGAGCCGGAGGAGTACGTTCGGCGCGTAGCCCGTGAAAAGGCGGGCGCAGGACTGCTGCAGGTGATGTCCTCACCAGGCGCGGTCGTGCTGGGGGCCGACACCGAAGTCGTCCTGGACGACGAGGTGTTCGGGAAGCCGACCGACGCGGCCGACGCCAGTGCCATGCTGCGTCGGCTGTCGGGGCGGACCCACCAGGTGGTGAGCGCGGTATCGGTGGTCAGTGCCGATCGTGAAGCGCAGTCGCTATCGATATCGGAAGTGGAGTTCGCCATCCTGGACGACGAGGACATCGCGTCCTACGTCGCTTCGGGCGAGTGCATGGGCAAGGCCGGCGCCTACGCGATACAGGGCTCGGCCGAGCGTTTCGTCAAGCACCCGTCGAGCAGTTTCTCCGGAGTGATGGGCTTGCCGCTGTACGCAACAGCGCAGCTTCTGAAGACCTTCGGAGTGCGCTGATGTCGGAAGAGATCCTGATCAACGTCACCCCGCGCGAAACCCGGGTGGCCGTGGTCGAAAACGGCATGCTCCAGGAGCTGCACATCGAGCGCGGCTGGCGACGCGGCGTGGTCGGCAACATCTACAAAGGCAAGGTCCAGCGGGTCATGCCCGGGATGCAGGCGGCGTTTGTCGACGTCGGGCTGGAGCGCGCGGCGTTCCTGCACGCCGGTGACGTGGTCCGGCCCGCGCCCACAGCCACCGGCGATGACGTGGAGCTGCCAGTGCCGCCTGCCAGCTCGGTGCCGATCGTGGAGTTGGTGCGCGACGGCCAGGACATCGTGGTGCAGGTGGTCAAGGATCCGATCGGTGGCAAGGGCGCGCGCCTGACCACCCAGATCAGCATTCCGTCACGCTACATGGTGTTGCTGCCGCAGTCGCGGGTGATTGGAGTATCGGCACGCATCGAGGACGAGAGCGAGCGTCTGCGGCTCAAGACCCTGGTCGCTGATCTGGCCGCCACCCACGGCGGTCACGGCTACATCGTGCGGACCAATGCGGAAGGGCAGCCTGCCGAAGCGCTGGCCGAAGACATCGCCTACCTGTCGCGCGTGTGGTCGCTGGTGGAGCAGCGCAGCGGCGACTCGGCCGTGGGCGCGTGCATCTATGAAGACCTGACCCTGCCGCTGCGCGCGGTGCGCGACCTGATGCGTCGGGACGTGGAGAAAGTGAAGGTGGATTCGCGCGAGACCTGCGATCGGCTGCAGGCGTTCGCGGCGAAGTACATGCCGGTGCTGGGCGAGCGCATCGAGCATTACGCCGGCGAACGCCCGATCTTCGATCTGTACGGCGTCGAGGATGAGATCGGCCGCGCACTGGAGAAGCAGGTGCCGCTCAAGTCCGGCGGCTACCTGGTCATCGACCAGACCGAGGCGATGACCACGATCGACGTCAACACCGGCTCGTTCCTGGGCCAGCGCAACCTTGAGGAGACGGTCTACCGCACCAACCTGGAGGCGGCCCAGTCGGTGGCGCGCCAGCTGCGCCTGCGCAACCTGGGCGGCATCATCATCATCGACTTCATCGACATGGTCGATCCCGAGCATCGGCGCCAGGTCCTGCGCACCCTGGAAAAGGCCTTGGCCCGCGACCATGCCAAGACCACGGTGTATGAGTTCTCGCCGCTGGGCCTGGTCGAAATGACCCGCAAGCGCACGGTCGAAAGTCTTGAGCGCCAACTCTCCGAGTCGTGCCACGAGTGCGGTGGCCGCGGGACCGTCAAGACCGCCGAGACCGTGACCTACGAAATCTTTCGCGAGATCACCCGAGCGGTCCGTCAGTTCGATGCCGCGCGCCTGCTGGTCATCGCCTCGCCGAAGGTGGTCGCGCGCATTACCGATGAAGAATCACCAGCAGTGGCGGAACTGGAGGAATTCCTCGGCAAGACCATCCGCTTCCAGGCTGACGAGCAATACATGCAGGAGCAGTTCGATGTCGTCCTGCTTTGAGCCGGGAACCGCGTACCTGATACCGGGAGCGGAGCATCCAGGCCGAGTTGATCAGCCAGGGTCTGCCCAGGCACCGCGTTTGACCGGTGCCGCCGCGCTGCTTGCGATCGGATGCAGCGCAAGACGGATTGTCTGGAGCAGAGTTGCGGCATCAACTCCCGTTCCCCGCGCCCCGTTCCCGGCCTTGCGCTGATGCCCACCCCGCTGAAGCGCCGGCTGCGTCTGGCCCGGCGTGGCGCCTGGTACGGCCTGGCGGTGCTGCTGGTATTCCTGGCGGTGGTGATCGGCGTGGCGGGTCAGCTGCTGCCGGTGGCCGAACGCCATCCCGAACGGATCGCAGCGTGGCTCAGCGAGCGGGCCGGGCGTCCGGTTGCGTTCGATCGGGTCCAGACCCATTGGACGCGACGTGGTCCCCTGTTAAGTCTGGATGGCCTGCGCGTCGGCGAAGGCGACTCGGCCGTTCGCATCGGCGAGGCCGAAGTGCTGGTGTCGATGTACGCAGGCCTGCTGCCGGGTGGGTCATTCACCGAGCTGCGCCTGCGCAATCTTTCGCTGGTCCTGCAGCGTGCCGATGACGGTGCCTGGTCGGTGCAGGGGCTGCCGGGGCAGGCGACCGGTGGCGATCCGCTGGAAACCCTGGAGGGTCTGGGTGAGCTGCAGCTCATCGATGCCGACCTGTCCGTGCAGGCGCCGTCCTTGGACTGGAATCTGAAAATACCCGGGATCGACCTGCGCCTGAGGGTCGACGGCCGTCGTGTACGGGCCGGCGCGCTTGCGCGAGCGCAGGGCGGTGTGGAACCGCTGCGCATTTCTTTCGAATTCGACCGCAGCACTGGCGACGGGCGCGGCTATTTCGAAGCTTCGCAGGCCGATCTCTCGCAGTGGACGCCGATACTCAGATTTGCCGGCGTTCAGGTCACCGGCGGCCAAGGCCAGGCCCGCGCTTGGGTGGAACTGAGCCACCGCCGCGTGGTCATGCTGACCTCCGAGCTGCAGCTGCAGCAGGTGGTGCTGGATGGCCAACCGCTGTCCACCGGTGCAGCACCGATGACGGCCAGTTTCGAGATGGTCGAAGCCTCGGCGCGCTGGCGCGCCCTGGACGAGGGCTGGCGCCTGGACGTGCCTTCGCTGCGCATCGGCGCCAAGCGGGCGCCGCACCGTCTCGATGGACTGACGGTGTCTGGCGGGAGCCAGTGGGGAATGTTGGCCGACAAGGTGGAAGCGCAGCCGCTGCTGCAGGTGCTGGCCCTGAGTGACCGGGTGCCGGTTGGCACCCGACGTTGGCTTGCGCAGGCGCGCCCGACGGGCGAATTGGCCGAGGCTCTGCTGACGGGTGACTCGAGTGGGCTGCTGCGGGCGCAGGGCGCAGTGAAATCGCTCGGGTTTGCTGCGGCGGGCGCCTCGATCGGGCTGTCGGGACTGTCGGGGCGCTTGATCGGCGATGCAGAGGGATTTTCCTTCGAGGCTGATCCCGCCGCTGCGGTGCGCGTGGACTGGCCGGCGGCGTTCGATATCGACCATGCGTTCCATGCGCGGGGCCGGGTAAGCGGATGGCGCGATGGCGCTGGCTGGAGGATAGGCACTCCGGCGCTGCACATACTTGGGGACGAGCTGAAGGCAAGCGTGCGCGGGGGCGTGTGGTTCCAGGGCGACGGCACCCGGCCGCGCCTGGATCTGGCGATGCAGGTCGAGCAGATTCCCCTGGTCGAGGCCAAGCATTTCCTGGTGCGTCATCGCATGCCCACGTTGGCGGTGGACTGGCTGGACCGGGCCCTGCTGGGCGGCGAGTTGCAGGACACGCGCGCCCTCATTTCAGGTGATCTTGACGAGTGGCCGTTCCGTGACGAGCGCGGCCGGTTCGAAGCCAGCGCCAGGATCAGCCAGGGCCGCTTCAAGTTCCATCCGCAGTGGCCGGCGCTTGAGCAGGCCGCCGTCGACGTGCGATGGCTTGGAAACGGACTGGTGGTCAACGGCCGCGGCGAAATTGCCGGAGTGGGCGTGGATCGCGTCGAGGCGGTGATCGCCGACTTCGCCCAGGCCGATCTGTCAATCAGCGCGGAAGGTGCTGCCGATGCAGGCAAGCTGCTGGCGCTGGTGCGGCAGAGTCCGTTGAACGATGCTCACGCAGAAACCCTGCGCAACATCACCGCAAGCGGCGCCGCACACGCCACGTTCGAGCTGTTGCAGCCGCTGCGCTCGGAGCGCGCCGCGCGCAAGAAGATGTCGGGCAGCATCCAGTTCCAGGATGCGCAGCTTTCCGAGCAGCGCTGGAACCTGGATTTCGATCACGTGCGCGGCACCCTGGAGTACGGGTTGGGTGGGCTTCGCGCCGAACGGTTGGCAGTGCGGATGGAAGGGCATCCCGGACTGCTCTCGCTGCGCGCCGGGGCCATGACCAGGGATCGCCTCCAGGCGTTCGAGGCCGGCCTGTCGACCTCGCTGAGCGCTGCCGAACTGCTCGAGCGGGCACCGGTGATGGCGTGGCTAGAGCCCTATATCGAAGGCCGTTCGCTGTGGTCCATCGGTGTTTCGGTGCCGAAAGGGCAATCAGGATCGGCGGCCAGTCGCCTGCACTTGCAGTCGGATCTGGTGGGCACGACCTTGAAGTTGCCTGCGCCGCTGGACAAGCCGGCGGGTCGGGCACTGCTGGCCTCGGTGCAGACCGCGCTGCCGATGGACCGGGGTCAGATCGAGGTGTCACTCGGACAGCTGCTTTCGCTCCGTGCCGGTAGCGGCGGCAGCAGGAAAGGGATGCGCGTAAAGCTGGGCGGGGCGGTGCAGCAGCCGGTTCCCGATTCGGGGCTGGTCGTGGAAGGAAACGCCGCGTCACTTGATGCGCTGGGGTGGATCTCAGTCACCCGCAGCATTGCGGAGGACGGCAATCCCGCTTCTGCCGGCCCCGGCGCCGGCGCCGGCGCGGCCCTGGCGCTGCGAAGCGTCGATGTCACCAGCCAGAACCTGCTGCTGCTTGGCACGCGCTTTCCCGACACCCGCCTGCGGGCCGCGCCGGTAGATCAGGCCCTGGCAGTGACCGTGGACGGGAACGCGCTGTCAGGCAGCCTGCGGGTGCCAAAGGCCAGCGGTGCGGCGATCACCGGAACCTTCCAGCGGGTGCACTGGCTGCGGCAGGCCAGCGCCGGAACGACACCGCCGAAGACCGGCTCGCTGGTACAGACCGCCGACCCTGCCGCGGTGCCTCCCCTGGCCCTGGACATCGACGACCTGCGCTTTGGCGACGCGAAGCTGGGCAGCGCCACCCTGCGGACCCAGCCGCTGCCGGCCGGGCTGCGCGTGACGACGCTGGCACTGCGGTCGCCGGGGCAGGAAATCGACGTCACCGGTGACTGGGTCGGCCGCGGCCGCGCCGCGAAGACCAACATGTCCACCCGTATCGCCAGCCAGGACCTTGGAAAGCTGCTGGACCAGCTGGGCTTCAAGGACCACTTGCGCGGCGGCAAGGGCCAGGTGCAGTTCGATGCCCGGTGGGCCGGCGGACCTTCCGCATTCGCACTTGGCGCCATCGACGGCCGGCTGAGCATCGATGCGCGCGATGGCCAGTTGCTCGAACTCGAGCCGGGTGCCGGACGTGTCCTGGGGCTGCTCAGCATCACCCAGCTGCCACGACGCGTGCTGCTCGACTTCCGGGACTTCTTCTCCAAGGGATTTGCCTTCAACCAGATTGAGGGCGGCGTCGACATTGCCGACGGAAAGGCCAGCACTGATGACATGGCCATCGATGGCCCCGCCGCCCGGATCAAGATCCGGGGCAGCACCGACCTGGCCGCGCAGCAGTTCAACCAGACGATCGAGGTCCAGCCAAGCTCTGGCAACCTGCTGGCGGTGGTCGGCGCCGTCGCTGGCGGGCCGCTCGGCGCGGCGGTGGGCGCTGCGGCCAACGCGGTGCTGCGCAAGCCGCTGGGAGAACTGGGTGCCAAGACCTATCGGGTCACCGGACCCTGGAAGGATCCGGAAGTGGAGCTGATCCGAGAAGCATCCCGCATCCAGGCACCTGCGCGGGTTCCGGTGGACGGTCCCGGCTGATCCAGTCCTCGCCCGCTTGCCTTTCCAGACCCACGCCCCAAACTGGCACCCATGACTTCAGCCCTCGCACTGGCAGAAACCCGTCTGCTGATTCCCGCCGGCCTTGACCAGCAAGGCCTTCACCGTACCTTCGGAACCCTGCTCGGGCCGGGCATCGACTTCGGCGACCTGTATTTCCAGCACTCGCGTCGCGAGAGTTGGACCGTAGAGGACGGCATCGTCAAGGATGGCGCCCACTCCATCGAGCAGGGCGTGGGCGTACGCGCGATATCGGGTGAGAAAACCGGTTTCGCATACTCCGACGACATCAACAGCGATGCGCTGCTCGCGGCGGCCGGCTCGGCGCGCGCCATCGCCCGCGACGGCGCGGCCCATCCGCCCCATGCATTGGTACGCGGCGGCGGGCGTTCGCTATACACCAGCGACGACCCGATAGATGCGCTCGACAACGACGCCAAGGTGCGCGCGTTGCGCAGCGTCGATGCCATGGTGCGCGCGGCCGATCCAAGGGTGCAGCAGGTAACGGTCAGCCTGTCTGGTGGCGTGGACACGGTGCTGGTGGCCAACAGCGCCGGCGTGCTGGCGGCTGACGTACGCCCGCTGGTGCGGATGAATATCCAGGTCATCGTTGAACAGGACGGTCGGCGCGAGTCGGGCTATGCGGGATTTGGCGGGCGCTATTCGTATGCCGAACTCCTGGACGGCGGCAAACCGGAGGAGTTCGGACGCGAAGCGCTGCGCCAGGCCCTGGTGAACCTGGAGGCCGTGGATGCACCAGCCGGCGTCATGCAGGTGGTGCTGGGGCCGGGCTGGCCAGGCGTCCTGTTGCACGAGGCCGTGGGCCACGGGTTGGAAGGCGACTTCAACCGCAAAGGCACCTCGACCTACGCCGGGCGGATGGGCCAGCGGGTGGCATCAAAGGGCGTGACCATCGTCGATGACGGCACGCTGGAAGGGCGTCGCGGCTCGCTCAACGTCGACGACGAAGGTACGGTCACCAGCTGCACGACGCTGATCGAGGACGGCGTGCTTGTCGGCTACATGCAGGACACGCTGAACGCGCGGCTGATGGGCATGGCACCGACCGGCAACGGGCGCCGCGAATCGTTCGCGCACCTGCCTATGCCGCGCATGACCAACACCTACATGCTGGCTGGCCAGCACGATCCGCAGGAGATGATCCGTTCGGTGAAGAAGGGTCTCTACGCCGTGAATTTCGGCGGCGGGCAGGTCGACATCACCAGCGGCAAGTACGTGTTCTCGGCCACCGAGGCGTACCTGATCGAGGATGGCAAGGTCACCGCGCCGGTCAAGGGCGCCACGATCATCGGCAACGGCCCGGAAACGATGCAGAAGGTGCGGATGATCGGCCACGACATGGCCCTGGATGCGGGCGTGGGCGTGTGTGGCAAGGACGGACAGAGCGTGCCGGTCGGTGTCGGCCAGCCTTCGCTGCTGATCGACGGGCTGACGGTAGGTGGGACCCGGGCGTGAGCGCCGGCGCGCCGGCAGCTGCGGTCCGTTCGCGCGTCGACGAAAGGCGACTCACCGCCCTGCCTGTGGGAGCGACGTCAGTCGCGAAGCCTTGATCTACCTGAAAAGGACTGCGACTGACGTCGCTGCCACGGCCGGTTCGTGCGGCCGGGCATCAGGTGTCCTCGTCGTGCGCTCCATCTCCCCCGTCCTCCGGTCCCGATTCTTGCAGCAGCTCTCGCAGCTCACGGAACAGCTCGCGGAACGCGTGCGGCGGCTTGTTCTTCGCCCGCTCCTCTCCTGCGTTGCGCAGCAGTTGGCGAAGGTGCTGGCGGTCAGCGGCGGGATGTTCGGCCAGCAGTTCGGCCAGTGCGGCATCACCATCCTCGAGCAGGCGCGCGCGCCAGGTTTCCACCCGATGCAGGATTGCTGTTTCACGCTTTGCCGATTCGCCGCCCGCATCCATCGCATCGCGGATCGTTTCCAGCGTCTCGTCGCTTTCCCGGCGCATCTGCTTGGCCAGGAACTGCAGCTGGCGCTTGTGCGCAATGTGCGAGGTGATGCGCTGGGTGTCGTGGATGTGACCAAGCAGGTCCTCGGGGATCGGCAGCTTGGACAGCTGCGCCGGCGCCAGCGCCACAAGCTGCTCGCTAAGGCTGCGGACTTCCAGCGCCTCGCGTCGTTGCTGGGTCCGGCTGGGCCCCAGGAATTCACCGGTTTCCGGGTCGTTTCCGCGCATTTACGTTCTCCAGATCTCTGTTACAGGATAAGCCATTGAACACAATCACCGAATTTGCACCCGACGACAGCCTGCAGCTGATGACCGGCATTTCCCAGCGCCTGCTGGAGCGCGCCACAGCGCTGGGCGCCACCCAGGCCGAGGTGAGCTGCAGCGAGGAGCGCGGGCTCAGCGTCAACGTGCGCATGGGCGCGGTGGAGACGGTGGAATCCACCCGAGACCGCGGCATTGGCGTCACCGTGTACTTCGGCCAGCGCAAGGGCAGTGCCAGCACCGCCGACCTGCATGAGGCCAGTCTCGATGCGACGGTCGAACAGGCCTGCGCCATCGCCCGCTACACCGAGGACGATGTCGCCGCCGGACTGGCCGACCCGGCGCTGATGGCGCGTGAGTTTCCGGACCTGGACAGCTGGCATCCGTGGGACGTGGACGCCGACCATGCCGTGGATATCGCGCTGGCGTGCGAGGCGGCGGGCCGCGAGGCCGACAGCCGCATCGCCAACTCCGACGGCGCGTCGCTGGGCAGCGGCCAGAGCCTCTCGGTCTATGCCAACTCGAACGGATTCGTCGGCCGTGAGCGCGGCACCCAGCACTCGATCGGCTGCGCGCTGATCGTGGGCGAGGGCGATGGCATGCAGCGCGACGGCTGGTACAGCAGCGCCCTTGCGCGCGAAGATCTGGAGGACGCGACATCCATCGGACGTCACGCCGCCGCGCGCACCGTGGCGCGCCTGGCACCCCGGTCCCTGGCCACCGGCGAGTACCCTGTGCTGTTCGCCGCCGAGTCGGCGGGCGCGCGGTTGCGGGCCCAGCGGGGCGGGGGGGGGGGCGGGGCGCGGGACCCCCGGCCGGGCGCGTCCCCGCCGCGCCCCCCCACCCCGCCCCCCGGGGGGGCCCCCCCCGCGCCCCCCCCGACTCGGCGGCGAACAGCACAGGGTACTCGCCGGTGGCCAGGGACCGGGGTGCCAGGCGCGCCACGGTGCGCGCGGCGGCGTGACGTCCGATGGATGTCGCGTC
>JBBSVH010000038.1:0-20204 GCA_038233685.1 Lysobacterales bacterium
GTGCATCAGAAGAGCATCCGAGCAAGCTCGGATCTACGGTAATCAGCGTTCGCGAAACAACGGGAAGACGAATTCTTGCATCAGCCCTCGGCCAGGGTGCGCTTGGCAGCGGTGACGATCTTGTCCACGCTGGGCAGATACTTCATCTCAAGACGGAACAGCGGGATGTGCGTATCCGGGCCGGTCACGCGCTGCACCGGCGCCAGCAGGTCGTACATCGAGTGCTCGGCAAGCCGCGCTGCGATTTCGGCGCCGAAGCCTGCGGTGCGCGGTGCCTCGTGCACGATCACGCAGCGCCCGGTCTTGCTGACCGACTCGGCGATGGTGTCGAAGTCCAGCGGCGTGAGCGTGGCCACGTCGATGACTTCGGCGCTGATGCCGTCCTTGGCCAGTGCCTCGGCCGCCTCCAGCGTCTCCTTGACCTGTGCGCCCCAGGTCACCAGGGTCACGTCGCTGCCGTCGCGCAGCACGAAGCACACGTCCAGCGGCAACGCCTCGCCGTCATCGACGACAACCTCCTTGTACTGGCGATAGATGCGCTTGGGTTCCATGTAGATCACCGGATCCGGGTCGCGGATCGCCGCCAGCAGCAGTCCGTAGGCGCGCTGTGGAGAGGACGGAAGCACCACGCGCAGCCCGGGCACGTTGGTGAAGATCGACTCGTTGGCCTCGCTGTGGTGCTCCGGCGCGCGAATGCCGCCGCCCCACGGCACGCGCAGGACCATCGGGCAGTGCAGGCGCCCGCGGGTGCGGTAGCGCAGTCGCGCGGCGTGGCAGATGAGGTGGTCGACCATCGGATAGACGAAGCCGTCGAACTGCGCCTCGGCCACAGGCCTCATGCCCATCGCGGCCATGCCGACGGTGAGGCCGGCGATGGTGGTTTCATCGAGCGGAGTGTCGAGGATGCGTTCAGCGCCGAAGCGCTGCTGCAGTCCGGCCGTGGCGCGGAACACGCCGCCGTTGACGCCGACGTCCTCACCCAGCACCACCACCGACTCATCGTGGGCAAGCTCCCAGGCCAACGCCTGGGTGATGGCTTCGATCAGGGTGATGGCCACCGGCGTGGCGGCGGCGTCGGCCTGCGCCGCGCTGGCCGCGTTCTTCGGCGACTTGGCGGGCTTGGCGACGGCGTTCATCGGCGGCCCTCCGCAGCCATCGCCGCAGCACGCTGGGCGAGCAGTTCGGGCGGCGGATCGGCATACAGGTAGTCGAACATCGCTTCCACCGGCTGCACAGGAGTCGCCAGGTAGGCATCGACTTCGATATCCACCAGCCGTCCGCATTCCTCCTTCCACGTCGCTTCTTCGGTTTCGTTCCACAGGCCCTGCGCGGTCAGCCAGGTGCGCAGACGGGTAACCGGGTCGCGTTCCCAGGCTGCCTTGACCTGGGCATCGTCGCGATAGCGGCGCGCGTCGTCGGCGGTAGTGTGGTCGCCCAGGCGGTAGGTCACGAACTCGATCACGCTGGTGCCCTGGCCGCCGCGCGCGCGCTCGGTGG
Source organism: Lysobacterales bacterium (assembly GCA_038233685.1). GTDB lineage: Bacteria > Pseudomonadota > Gammaproteobacteria > Xanthomonadales > Xanthomonadaceae > Pseudoxanthomonas_A. The sequence goes on from JBBSVH010000038.1 coordinate 1,498, forward strand.
CGATACGCATGGCTTCGAGCACGGCGATCAGGTCGTTGCCGTCCACCTGCAGGCAGAACGTGCCGCCGGCGATGCCCTTTTGGGCCAGGGTCTTGGCGCCGGTCTGGGCCTCGCGCGGGACCGAGATCGCCCAGCCGTTGTTGATCACGCACAGCACCAGCGGCAACTCGTACGCGCCGCCGGAGTTGAGCGCGGCGTAAAAGTCGGTCTTGGACGAACCACCGTCGCCACAGGTCGACACCGCCAGGCGCTTCTCGCCACGCAGCTTGAACGCCAGCGCCGCACCTGCGGCATGCAGGCACTGGGTGGAAATCGGCACGCACCACGAGAAGTCGTGACGCGGACCCTCGAAATCGTTGCCGCGCTCGTCACCGCCCCAGTACAGCAGGACCTCGCGCGGGCGCACGCCGCGCATGAACTGGGCGCCGTATTCACGGTAGCTGGGCGCGAACACGTCTTCGGGCAGCATAGAAGCGCCGATGCCCACGTGCGTGGCCTCATGCCCCAGGCAGGACGCGTAGGTCCCCAGCTTGCCGGTGCGCTGCAGCGCCACCGACTTGGTGTCGAAGGTGCGCACGAACAGCATCTGCTTGAACAGTTCGACCAGGCGCGCGGTGTCTTTGCCGGCCGCAGGCAGGTCTTTTCGGACCAGTGTCCCGTCCGGGCCCAGGAACTGGAGGTATTCGATTTCAAAATGCGCTGCGATGGTCATCGCGTGGGGGACCCTTCACTGGTCGACGGTTGCGGGCCGATCATTTTAGTGAAGGCGCTCCGCAAAGCCGTCGTGCAGCGCAACAATCCACGCAATTTTTACAAGTGGGCGGCTTTGCCTGATTTTTATATCCTGAGTCCAAGTTGCGACGCCAGCGCCGCGCAACGCGCGTCGCCCGTCGCAGGTGCCTGGGCCAGTGCGTGCGCTACCCTGCCAGCCTTCCCCGTCAAACCAACACCATGACTGTTGAAAAAAACCAGCGGGCGCTCGAGGTGGGCATCCACACTGACCTTTCGGGCCGCCTGACCTACGGCGGCTACCTGCGCCTGGATCTCCTGCTCGCGGCCCAGCAGCCGATTTCCGAACCGCAGCACCACGACGAAATGCTGTTCATCGTCCAGCACCACGTGGCCGAGCTGTGGATGAAACTGGTGATCCACGAGCTGCGCGCGGCCATCGACTGCCTGCAGCGCGACCAGCTCGACCCGATGCAGAAGGTCCTGGCGCGGGTCAAACAGGTCCAGCGCCAGCTGTACGAGCAGTGGGCGGTGCTGGAGACACTGACGCCGGCCGACTACCTGCAGTTCCGCGATGCGCTGGGACCGGCTTCGGGCTTCCAGTCGCTGCAGTACCGCGTGCTGGAGTTCCTGCTGGGCAACAAGAATGCGCAGATGGTGTCCGTGTTCTCCCATGATCCGGTGGGCAGTGCCGAACTGGACCAGGCCCTGCACGCGCCAAGCCTGTACGACGAGTTCCTGCGCTACCTGCACCGCCACGGCCACGCGGTTCCGGACTCGTGCGTGGAGCGCGACTGGTCGCTGCCGCACGAGCGCGAGCCGGCCCTGATCCCGGTGTTCAAGGCGATTTACGAGGACACGGACACCCATTGGGAGGCGTACGCCGCGTGCGAGCTGCTGGTCGACGTGGAAGTGAGCTTCCAGCTGTGGCGCTTCCGGCACATGAAGACGGTGGAGCGGATCATCGGCTTCCGCCGCGGCACCGGGGGCAGTTCCGGCGTCGGATTCCTGCGCCAGGCGCTGGAACTGACCTTCTTCCCCGAGCTGTTCGAGGTCCGCACGGTGCTGGGGCAGCCGTGAGACGCGGTTTGTGCGGCGCAGCAAGAGCCGGAGCCGGGGATGCCAGCGCGCGCGATCAGCGTGGACCCTGTCGGCTTCTGGCAGAATCAGCCGCGGTGATGCACGCACTCGATGCGGCAAACGTTCCATAAGACAGTCCGAAATCAGTCCTGCGGGGCGACCAACAAACTTGGGGAGTAGGTAACCAGTGATCACGAATCCACAATCGCTCGAGGAAGGCAAGACGTTCCTCGGACACCCGCGCGGCCTGTACGTCCTGTTCTTTGCCGAAATGTGGGAGCGCTTCTCCTACTACGGCATGCGCGCCCTGCTGATCTTCTATCTGGTGCAGCACTGGCTGTACTCCGACAGCGAAGCCTCGGTCATCTACGGCGCCTACACCGCGCTGGTCTACATCACGCCGGTCGTGGGCGGCTATCTGGCCGATCGCTACCTTGGCCAGCGCAAGGCGGTGCTGTTTGGCGCGGTGCTGCTGACCTTCGGTCACTTCCTGATGGCCTTCGAAGGCTCCGGGGGGCGTGAGAGCGCGGCGCTTAACGTGTTCTGGCTGGCCCTCTCGTTCATCATCGTCGGGTCGGGTTTCCTGAAGGCCAACATCTCGGTGATCGTCGGCCAGCTGTACTCGCGCACCGATATCCGCCGCGATCCGGCGTACACGATCTTCTACATGGGCATCAACCTGGGTGCCGCGCTGGGCGCGATCATCGCCGGTTACCTTGGCCAGACCTTCGGCTGGAAGTACGGCTTCGGCGCCGCCGGCGTGGGCATGCTGCTGGGCCTGCTGGTGTTCATCTGGGGCAGGCCGCTGCTGATGGGTCGCGGTGAGTCGCAGCATCCCGAAAAGCTGGCCAAGCCGGTGATGGGCATCCGCTTCGAGTGGCTGGTGTATGCGATGAGTTTCGCCGGCGTCGGCCTGGTCTGGATCCTGATCCAGTACCAGTCGCTGGTCGGCGGACTGCTGATGGGTGCCGGTGCGATCCTGGTCGCGTATGTGCTGTACACGGCGGTGTTCAAGCTGCCCAAGCACGACCGTGACCGCATCTTCGCCGCCATGTACCTGATCTTCGGCTCGATCCTCTTCTGGGCCTTGTTCGAGCAGGCCGGTTCCTCGTTGAACCTGTACACCGACCGCTCGGTCGACCGCAGCATCCTTGGCTTCGAGGTGCCGGCATCGGTGTTCCAGTCGATCAACGCCATCTACATCGTGCTGCTGGGGCCGTTCTTCGCGATGCTGTGGACCACGCTGGCCCGCCGCGGCCTGGAGCCGTCGGCTCCGGCCAAGTTCGGGCTTGGCGTGATCCAGTTGGGCCTCGGTTTCCTGGTGCTGGTGGCCGGCGCCGCTGCGGCGGGAGCCGGCCTGACGCCGGTGATCTTCATCTTCCTGATCTACCTGCTGCACACCACCGGTGAGCTCTGCCTGTCGCCGGTTGGGCTGTCGGCGATGAACCGCCTGTCTCCGGCGCACTTGGCCAGCCTGATCATGGGCACCTGGTTCTTCGCTTCGGCGACCGGCAACTTCGCCGCTGGACTGATCGCCTCGGCGACCGGGTCCGAAGGCGTCGATGCCGCCGGGGCCGAGCGGGTGATGGAGGTTTATTCGACCGTTGGCTGGGTCGCGGTGGGCGTGGGCGTGGGCATGATCGTGATCGCGCCCCTGATCAAGCGCCTGATGCATCTCGATACGCTGCAGGATGAAGAGCCCGCGCTGGCTGGACAGCGCGAGATCGGAGAGCCGCAGGCATCGGGCGTACATCCCGAGCGCGAGCGCAAGTAAGCGAGAGAAAACAAGTCGCAAAGCGCGGCCTCGGTTTCCGGGGCCGCGTTCGTTTTGACAGACCGTATGCTGGCGCAGGGGTCACGGCCACTGCGCAAGAGCCAACACGCTTTAAATTGCTGATGAGCCTGCGGCCACAAGAACGATGGCATTCGTCGTCGGCTTCCAGGCGCCGGGTCGATGCGCGACGTTCAGTCGGAAATCGAGTCCACGCCCGAGTCGAGCTTGGCCAATAGCCCATCGAGCTGCCCGCGTTCTACCGGATCGAGCCCGGCCAGCAGTCGCCGTTCCGACTCCAGCACCATCGGTGCCACCACGTCGTACACCTCGAACCCCATGGGCGAAAGCGCCAGCACCGATCGGCGGCGGTCGTTGCCGTGCGTGCCGCGCTCGATGAAGCCCCGCTGCAGCAGGCGCGCGACCGCGCGGCTCACCGCCACCTTGTCCATGGCCGTGCGCTCGGCCACTTCGCCGGCCGACAGGTCAGGGTAGAGCCCCAGAACCGCCATGACCCGCCATTCGGTTACCGCCAGGCCGTAGCGCTGGCCATAGAGGCGCGCGATATTGCTGCTGATGCGATTGGAGAGCACGCTCAGCCGGTAGGGCAGGAAGTGCTCCAGGTCGAGCCGTGCGTGGTGCGGTTGCTCCTCGATGGCGTCGGTCGGCGGCAGGTCGGCGTCGGTCATGATGCAGTGCACCTTGCATAAGGTTTCAATTGAAACTATAAAGGGAGGCTGGCTTCGTATCGGGCCAATCCTCGGCAGGGCCATATTATCGGGCCGGCGCCGCCTCAACAGGAGTCCGTCATGAGCACCCAGACCCAATCCCAGTCCCAAGGCCCCAACCTTGGCATGCAGGTCACCACCTTCGAAAACCCGATGGGCATCGACGGTTTCGAGTTCGTCGAATTCGCCGCGCCTGAAGGCCAGGCCCAGATTCTGCACGACCAGTTCACGCGTATGGGCTTCAGCCCCGTGCTGCACCACAAGACGCGGCCGATCACCGTGTATCGCCAGGCGGGCGTGAACTTCCTGGTCAACGAGGACCCTGACTCCTTCGCCGCCGACTTCGCCAAGGCCCATGGCCCCAGCGCGTGCGGTTTTGCCATCCGCTTCAAAAAACCCAGTGCAGACGTGCTGGCCACGGTGCTGGGCAACGGCGGCGAAATCATCGACCACAAGGCGGAAACGAAGTCTGTGGACGCGCCGGTGGTGAAGGGAATCGGCGACTGCATGCTGTATCTGGTCGACCGCTACGGCGACCAGGGCACGATGTACGACGAGTTCCTGCCGGTGCAGGGTGTGGACCAGCATCCGGTTGGATTCGGACTGACCTTCATCGACCACCTGACCCACAACCTGTACTTCGGCAACATGCAGAAGTGGTCCGACTACTACGAGCGGCTGTTCAACTTCCGCGAGATCCGCTACTTCGACATCAAGGGCGCCAAGACCGGTCTGGTGTCCAAGGCCATGACCGCCCCCGACGGCGTGGTCCGCATCCCGCTCAACGAATCCAACGATCCGAAGTCGCAGATCAACGAATACCTCGACACCTACAAGGGCGAGGGCATCCAGCATATCGCCTGTTTCACCGACGACATCTACGCCACGGTCGAGGCGATGCGCGGCCAGGGCGTCGAGTTCCTGGACACGCCGGACACCTATTTCGAAGTGATCGATGCGCGCGTGCCCAACCATGGCGAAGACGTGCCGCGTCTGGCGCGCAACAAGATCCTGATCGACGTGGACGCCGAGACCAAGACCCGCAAGCTGCTGCAGATCTTCACTACCAACGCGATCGGTCCGATCTTCTTCGAGATCATCCAGCGAAAGGGCAATGAAGGCTTCGGCGAAGGCAATTTCCAGGCCCTGTTCGAGAGCATCGAGCGCGACCAGATGAAGCGCGGCGTGCTGTAAGCGGCGCATCGAAGGCGGCGTGGCGCCGGGTCAGGGGCCGAAGGCGTTCGCAGCCGACGCTGCACCTGATGAAAGTGCTGCAGAATCGGTCGGGTACTCGCGGGCAGGGCCCGCTCCTAAAGAGAACGTGCGATGGCGATCGAGAGCAACGGCTACCAGAGTGGTTTCGGCAACGAGTTTGCGACTGAGGCACTTGCCGGCACGTTGCCGGTCGGGCGCAACTCGCCGCAGCAGGTTGCGCATGGGCTGTATGCCGAGCAGCTCTCCGGTACCGCCTTCACCGCCCCGCGAGGGCAAAACCGTCGAAGCTGGCTGTATCGCATCCGCCCGGCGGCCATGCACGGCAGCTTCGAGCGTTTCGAACAGGCGCAATTCCACAATGTGTTCGGCGAAGGCGCGGTGTCGCCCGAGCAGATGCGCTGGTCGCCGCTGCCGATTCCCGAGGCGCCCACCGATTTCGTGCAAGGGCTGTACACCATGGCCGGCAACGGCTCGGCCGAATCACAGACCGGCGTGGGCATCCATCTGTACGCCGCCAACCGTTCCATGCAGGGCCGCTACTTCTACGATGCCGACGGCGAGCTGTTGATCGTCCCGCAGCAGGGCCGGCTGGTGGTCCGCACCGAGCTGGGCGTGCTGGACCTGGAACCGCAACAGATCGGCGTGGTGCCGCGCGGGATCCGCTTCAGCGTGGAGCTGCCCGATGGTCCTTCACGCGGCTACGTGTGCGAGAACTTCGGTGCGCTGCTGCGCCTGCCCGACCTGGGGCCCATTGGCGCCAATGGCCTGGCCAATCCGCGTGATTTCGAGACGCCGCACGCCGCTTACGAGGACCTGGAAGGTGACTTCGAGCTGATCGCCAAGTTCCAGGGCCACCTGTGGCGCACGTCGATCGATCACTCGCCGCTGGACGTGGTCGGCTGGCACGGCAACTACGCCCCATACCGTTATGACCTGCGCCGGTTCAACGCGATCGGCTCGATCAGCTTCGACCACCCGGACCCGTCGATCTTCACCGTGCTCACCGCGCCCAGCGACACGCCTGGTACCGCGAACCTGGACTTCGCGATCTTCCCGCCGCGCTGGCTGGTGGCGCAGGACACGTTCCGGCCACCGTGGTTCCACCGCAACATCGCCAGTGAGTTCATGGGCCTGGTGCACGGTGCCTACGATGCCAAGGCGGAAGGCTTCGTGCCCGGCGCCGCGTCGCTGCACAACTGCATGAGCGGCCACGGCCCCGACGCGGCGACTTTCGCCAAGGCGTCGCAGGCGGACCTGTCCAGGCCCGACGTCATCACCGACACGATGGCATTCATGTTCGAGACGCGCGCGGTGATACGTCCTGCAACCCAGGCCATGGAGGCTGCGCATCGCCAGCGCGGGTACACCGGGTGCTGGAGCGGACTGGCGAAGAACTTCAGGCACGACCGGTAACGTCGTAGCTGCGGCACGAGCGGGCCGTCCGCTACTCTTGGCTCCCGTGCCCGGAGCTGTACCATGAAAGCAACCACTTCCCTCGCAGTCGTCTTGTCTTTTGTCCTCTATGGCTGCCAGCCGAACTCGCCAGGCGAGCCGGCGCCAGCCCCGGTTGCGGCCGCGGCCGTAAGCGAGTCCCCAGTGTCTCCCGCGCCTGAAAGTGCGTCATCCGCCGACGCCGGCAACTCGTCGATGGCCAATGAAGTCGGACCAGCAACGTTCCTGGGATATGGCGACATGCGCTTGGGCAGCAGCGCGGCGGAAATGAGGCAGGCCTGGGGCGGGGAACTTGCCGGAAGCGCCACCGAACCCCAGGGCTGCCATTACCTGACGCCGAAGTCGGTCGCCAACAGTGGCGAGTTGGGCTTCATGGTCGAAGGTGACCGGTTCGTGCGCTACGACGTCGGTACGCCCAGGGAAACTGCGCCGGGTGGCGGCAAGGTCGGCATGACTGCACAAAAGCTGGAGGCGTTGTACGGGAAGATGGAGACGTTCCCGCACAAGTACGTCGAGGGCGGGCGCTACCTGTCGCCTTCGGCCGGCGGCACGACACTCGCCAGGCTGGTGTTTGAAGCCGATGCGAGCGGCAATGTGACCAGCTGGCGGGTGGGCCTACCGCCGCAGGTCGACTACGTCGAGGGTTGCTCCTGAGCCAACAGCGCCGCCGCTCGCCTGGCTTGGTGAGCAAACCGGTAGTGACCTGGGCCCGCCGCTGTCCGGCTCCAGAGCAAGCTCGGCTGGCCTGCTGAAGCGTGGCATCGGGAGGGCGACAGGCACGCATTTGCATCGTTTGCCCCCTGCTGCCCTAGAATCAGCGGATCAACGGGGAGGCGATGCCATGCTGGAAGCTCTTGGACTGTTCGTGGTTGGACTGGTGCTGCTGGCGCTGGGAGGCGATTCCATCGTCAAGGGTGCCTCCGGCCTGGCCCAGCGACTCGGCACCTCACCGTTCGTCGCCGGACTGCTGCTGGTGGCGTTCGGCACCTCCCTGCCGGAACTCGCGGTCAACCTGCGTGCCTACGCGGTGGGAGCGCAGGACCTGGCGCTGGGCAACGCAGTGGGCAGCAACATCGTCAACTTCGGCCTGACATTGGGCATCGCCGCCATTGCGGCGCCGCTGCTGATCCGCATGCGCCTGCTGTCGCCGCTGCTCGTACTGCTGGCGGTTACCACGCTGGCGGTGATTGTGTTCGGGCTGGACGGGGTCATCGGCCGGGGCGAAGGCATCGTGCTGCTGTTGGGCTTCGTGGCGGTCGTTGCGTTCCTGCTGGCGCGCAGCAATACCGAATCGATAGAGGTGCGCGAGGGGATCGCTGCATACGTGGCCACCAGGGGCGCGCTGTGGATGAACCTGTTGCGCTTCGTGGTTGCGATCGCGCTGCTGTACTTCGGCGCGAAGTTCGTCGTCCAGGCCGCCCCGGTCATGGGCCTTGCCTGGGGACTGTCGCCGCTGCTGGTGGGCCTGCTCCCGGTGGCCATCGGCACCGCGCTGCCGGAAGTGGCTGCCGCCGTTGCAGCGGCGCGGCGCGGACAGGGCGACATGGTGGCCGGCCACGTGATCGGTTCCAGCCTGTTCAACCTGCTGGTGGTGGTCGGCGGGATGGCCGCGATGCGACCGCTGCCTCTGCCTGCTTCGTTCGTGCGCCTGGAACTGCCGGCGGCGATCGTGCTGGTGCTGATGCTGTACCCGATGCTGCGAGGCGACCTGCGGATCAGCCGCAACGAAGGCATCGTCCTGCTGGTCGCCTTGCTGGCGTGGGTGGCCTACGAGCTGATCCTGCTCTAACGGCGCTCGTCGGGTTCGTCGGCGTCGGCGTTCCGGGGTTGCCCGTTGGCGAGGAAAAGCGCGGCCTTGGCCATCAGGTGGGCGCTGATCGGTGCGGTGATGAACAGGAACGCGGTGATCAGCAATTCACGCAGGCCCAGACTGTTTTCGAGCTTCGCGTGATGGGCGATCGACGCCAACAGGATGCAGCCTACGCCCAGGGTAGTAGCCTTGGTCGGGCCGTGCAGGCGCCGGAAGAAATCGGAAAGCTTGACCAGGCCAAACGAGCCGACCAGGACGAAGAAGCAGCCGATCGCCAGTAGCGCGGTCGTCATGATTTCGAAAGCGCCGCTCATTCCACGATGTCCCGGCGCATCACATACTTGCTCAACATGACCGTGCCCACGAAACCGAGCATGGCGATGATCAACGCCGCCTCGAAGTAGATCGTCGAACCCTGATGCATGCCGAACAGGACCAGCAGGGCGATCGTGTCCACGTACAGCGTATCCAGCGCCAGGATGCGGTCCGGCACGGTGGGCCCACGCAGCAGCCGGTACAGGCAGAACAGCATGGCCAGTCCTATGGCGTACATGGCCACGACGATCGCGGTGTCGATCACGGGAAGATCTCCTTCAGCGGTGCTTCGTAGCGCGACTTGATCTGGGCGATGGCCGATGCGCTGTCATCCAGGTTGAAGCAGTGGACCAGCAGGTGGCGCCGATCCGGTGCCAGTTCCGCCGAGACGGTGCCCGGCGTGAGGGTGATAATGCTGGCAAGGACGGTAATGCCGTGCAGGCTGGTCAGGTCCAGCGGCACGCGGATGAAGGCGGGCCGCAGATTCCGCTGCGGGCCGATGATCAATTTGGCCACCTCGATATTCGACAGGACGATGTCCAGAGCCACGGTGGCGGCGAGCCGCACGATGCGCCTCGCACGACCGAACTGCGCGCGTTCCGGTTCCAGTGCGCCGGCCAGTATCGGCAGGGCGATCGCCAGCATTGCCGCCAGAATCAGGTGGCCCAGGCTGAATTCGGCCGCCAGCAGCAGCCACAGCGCGAACACTGCGAGACTCAAAGGAAGCGAAGGCAGGAAACGCCTCATGGTGAAGGCGCCCGCTTTTTCGGGGCGGTGTCGCGGACCTGTTCGATGTAGTCCGCTGGCACCAGCACCTGTGCCCCGGCGGCCTGGGTGTAGCGAAGCAGCGGGCCGGCAGCGACGCTCATGGCCAGGCCGATCGCAAGCAGCAGCATGCAGGCGGCAATTTCGACCGGCTGCGGCGGGCGCGGTGCGTCACATTCGGCATACGTGCCGGCGCGCCAGAACACCTGGCTGCCTACGCGCGACAGCGCGATCACGATCATCAGGCTGGTCAGCAGCACCGTGGACCAGACCAGCAGGACCTGCGCTGGCGGCACCGCGGCGAGCAGCGCCAGCTTGCCGACGAAGCCGGAAAGCGGCGGCAGTCCCGCCACCGACACAGCCGCCACCAGGAACATGAGTCCAAGCAGTGTCGCGCTGCCCATTGGAGCCGGTGTTTCCAGGCGATCGGCGGTGGCCCCGCGCTGGCGCCGGATCAGATCCACGATCAGGAACAGCGCCGCGGTCACGAAGGTGCTGTGGGCCAGGTAATAGAGTCCCGCGCCGACGGCAGCGGCGGTCTGCAGGGAAAAAGCGATGAAGAGGGTCGCGGCCGAGGCGATCACCAGATAGGCGACGGTGCCGCGCAGAGTGTGCCCGGCCAGCGCGCCAAGTGCAGCGAGCACGAGGGTAACGACCCCCGCCGGGAGCAGCCACGCCCACGCCCAGCCGGCGAGTTCGCCCGCCTCCTGGCCGAACACCAGGCTGTAGACGCGCAGCACCGCGTACACGCCCATCTTGGTCATGACGGTGAACAGTGCGACCACCGCGGCCGGAGCGCGCGAATACGTTTCGGGCAGCCACAGGTAGAGCGGCAGCAGGGCGGCCTTGGCGCAGAACACGACCAGCAGCACGCCAGAGGCGGCGCGGATCAGGGCGAGGTCCTGCGGCGGCGCAAGCCCGATACGCAGCGCCATCTCGGCCATGTTCAAGGTGCCGGTCATGCCGTACAGCAGGCCCAGCGCAATCAGGAACAGGGTTGACGCCATGATGTTGAACACCACGTAGTGCAGGCCCGCGCGCATGCGCAGGCCGCGGCCGCCGCTGAGCATCAGTCCATAGGACGCGATCAGCAGCACCTCGAAGAACACGAACAGGTTGAACAGGTCGCCGGTAAGGTATGCGCCGTTCAAGCCCGCCAGCAGCAGCTGCAGCAGCGCATGGAAATGCAGCGCACGGCGGTCCCAGCCACCAGCCGCATACAACAGGCTGGCGGTGGCCAGCAACGCGGTGGTCATCAGCATCAGTGCATTGACCCGGTCCACCATCAGCGCGATGCCCAGCCGTGCGGGCCAGTCGCCCACCAGGTACACCATCAGTTCGCCCTGGTCGGCGCGCAGGACCAGCAGCGCCGCCACCCACAGCATCGCCAGGATCGAACACCAGGCGATCATCCGCTGCGCCAGCAGACCGCGACGCTCCACCATCAGGATCAGCGCGCCGGCCATCAGCGGGATCAGGATCGGCAGCACCGGCAGGTGGTTCACTGTCCTTCCCCCGGCTCGCGCGTGTCGACATGGTCGCTGCCGTTGTCCGAATGGCTGCGCATGGCGACCACGATCGTCACCGCGGTCATGGCGAACGCGATCACGATCGCGGTCAGCACCAGGGCCTGCGGCAGCGGGTCGGTGTAGTTGGCCAGCGTCGCCGGCAGGCCGTCCTGAAGCACCGGCGGCTTGCCCACGGCCAGGCGGCCTGCGCTGAAGATCAGCAGGTTGGTGGCATAGGAGAGCAGGGTCAGCCCGAGGATCACGTCGAAGCTGCGCGCGCGCAGCAGCAGGTAGACCCCGCCGGCAGTCATCGCGCCAATGCCGCTCGCCAGTGCGAACTCCATCATGGCGCGGAGCTCCGGCGCTTGGCCAAGGGCGGCTTCACGGTTCCCATCATCGACAGGATCAGCATCGCGCCGCCAAACACCACCAGATATACGCCGGAGTCAAAACCCAAAGCGCTGGTCAGGGGCACTTCGCCAAGTAGGGGCACGCGCGGCTCGACGTGCCCGCTGGTGAGGAAGGGATAACCCAACCACATCGAAGCGATACCGGTGGCGCCCGCCAGCAGCAATCCAGCACCAATGCAGCGCGCGTAATCGAAGCCCACGCGCGATTCCACGTATTGCGACCCCTGGATCACGTATTGCAGCAGCAGCGGGATGGCCAGCACGAGGCCGGCGATGAAGCCGCCACCGGGCTGGTTGTGGCCTCGAAGGAACAGGTAGATCGAAACCGCCAGCGCCAGGGGGAACAACATCTGGGTCAGCACGGCGGGCATCGGAAGCCGGTCGGCCTCGCCGGGCATCACTTCCCAGGGACGCAATCGCGCCCGGCGCAGCAGGGCATGGACCACCAGCCCGGCGATGCCGAACACTGCAATCTCGCCCAGCGTGTCGAAGCCGCGGAAATCCACGAGGATCACGTTGACCACGTTGGCGCCGTAGCCTTCTGGTAGCGAGCGGGCCAGCAGCTCGGCCGCGACGGTATCGGCTGGCCGGGTGATCATCGCGTACACCAGTGCGGTTACTCCGGCGCCTGCTCCAAGCGCGATCGCACCATCACGCCAGCGCCGGGCGCGCGATGGCTCCAACGGCGAGTGCTGCGGCAGGTAGTTCAGGGCCAGCAGCATCAGGGCGATGGTCACCATTTCGACCAACAGCTGGGTCAGCGCCAGGTCCGGCGCCGACAGCATCGCGAACACCAGGCTCACCGCCAGGCCCACCGCTCCGATCACGATCAGCGCAAGCAAGCGCTGCCGGTGCAGCACGACGGTGCCCAGCGCACCTGCCACCAGCACCAGCCACAGCACCCAACCGAACAACGGCATTGCGGTGACGCGGCCCGAGGCCGAAAGCAGGGCCGCGCCGTCGAACAGATACGGGGTGGAAGCCAGCAGCAGCGCCGCCAGGATCAGCAACAACAGGTAGCGCTGGAGACTGCCGTTACCGATTCCGCGGGTAAAACGCCACGACAGCGCCAGCAGCGCCTGCACCTGGCCGCGGAACACGCGACGGCCCAGTGACTGGCGCATGATCGTGTGCAGATCGAAAAGGCGGCGCAGGCCGAAGTACAGGGCCACCCCGAACACCATGCTGGCCAGGCTCATCAGCAGCGGCAGGTTCCAGCCGTGCCACACCGCCAGGCTGTAGTACGGCACCGCGTCGCCCAGCACGCCCCGCGCGCCGGCGGCCAGCACCGGGGCGATGGTCCACGCTGGCGCAATGCCTACGCCAAGGCACAGCACCACCAGGACCTCGACCGGGATCTTCATCCACCGCGGTGGCTCGTGGGGTGCCGCTTCCAGCGGACGCGGCCACTCGCCGAAGAACGTGTCATGCACGAAGCGCAGGCTGTAGGCCACTGCAAAGATTCCGGCCAGAAGCGCCGCCACCGAGACGCCGAGACGCATCGCCGCGTCACCCTCTATCTCAAGGGCCTGGGTAAAGAACATTTCCTTGGAGAGGAAGCCGTTGAGGAGCGGGGTGCCAGCCATGGCCAGCGTCGCCACGATGGCCAGCGCGCTGGTGAAGGGCATGAACCTGCGCAGCCCTCCGAGGCGCCGCATGTCGCGGCTTCCGGTCTCGTGGTCGATGATGCCGGCGGCCATGAACAGCGAGGCCTTGAATACCGCGTGGTTGAGGATGTGGAACAGCCCGGCGACCACCGCCAGAGGCGTGGACAGGCCGAACAGCAGCGTGATGAGGCCCAGGTGGGAGATGGTCGAGTACGCCAGCAGCCCCTTGATGTCGTGCTGGAAGATCGCATACCAGGCACCGAGCAGCAGGGTGATCGCGCCGACCCCGCTGACCACGTAGAAGAACAGCTCGCTGCCGGCCAGCGCCGGATGCAGGCGGGCCAGCAGGAACACCCCGGCCTTCACCATCGTGGCCGAGTGCAGGTAGGCCGACACCGGCGTGGGCGCGGACATCGCGTGCGGCAGCCAGAAGTGGAACGGGAACTGCGCGCTCTTGGTGAAGATACCCAGCAGCACCAGCCCCAGCACCGCGGGATAGAGCGCGTGGCCGCGGATGAGTTCGCCGGAGGCCAGCACCACGTCCAGTTCGTAGCTGCCCACGATCCGGCCGATCAGCAGGACGCCGCCCAACAGCGCCAGCCCACCGGAGCCGGTGATCGCAAGGGCCATGCGTGCGCCTTCGCGCGCGTCGTTGCGCTGGGTCCAGAAGCCGATCAGCAGGAACGAGCTGATGCTGGTCAGTTCCCAGAAGACCACCAGCAGCAGGAGGTTGCCGGCGATCACCATGCCCAGCATCGCGCCCATGAAGAGCAGCAGGTAGGAGAAGAAGCGGCGCGCGCTGTCCTCGCTGCTGAGGTAGTAGCGCGCATACATCACGATCAGCGTGCCAATGCCGAGCACCAGGCCGGCGAACATCCAGGCCAGTCCGTCAAGGCGCAGGCTGAAGTCGAGACCGATCTGCGGAATCCAGCCGTAGCTGGTTTGCGGAATGAATCCGCCCTGCACCGTCGGAGTCAGCCATGCCAGCACCAGCAGGCCCAGCACCGGTGCCGACGCCGCCATCCAGGCAATGGTGCTGCGCGAGGCCGTCCGCCACAGGGCAATGGCCAAAGCCATCACGAAGGGAAGGCCCAGCAGGATTTCCAGGGCAGGGAACATCAAGGCCTGTGGGGTTGGCGAAAAATGCGGCACGGAAGTTTAACCCATGCCCCTGCCACGCCGGCTTTGCATGGCGCGGCGCTATGCTTGCAGCCGATGACATCCAACATCGCTTTTTGCTGCCGCTCCATCGATCACGCCATTCGCCGCGCGCATGCGTAGCGCGTTGCTGTTCGGTGCCAGTGGCCAGATAGGCCGCGCGCTCGGCGAGCGGCTGTGCAGATCCGGATGGCGGGTCTTGGCCGTCTCGCGCTGCGTTCAAGCGGATGAGCAGGCGCTCACCTGGCTGCAGGCCGATCTTGCGGGTGAAGGCCGGTGGCCCGAGCGGGTCGATGCGATCTTCAGCTGCGGTCCGCTGGATCTGTTTTCGCTGTGGCTTGCCGCTCATCCGGAAGTCGAAAGCCCGCGCATCGTGGCGTTCGGCTCCACCAGTGCCGATGTCAAGCACGATTCACCCGATGCCGCCGAACGCAAGCTGGCGACCCTGCTGCGCGATAGCGAATCCCGCCTGTGGGAGACCGCGGCAGCGCGCGGCGCGCAGGCCACCGTGCTGCGGCCCACGCTGGTCTACGGCGCCGGTCGCGACAAGACCCTGACGAGCATCGCGCGCATCGCCTCACGCACAGGCTGGTTCGTGCTGCCGACCGGCGCGACCGGACTGCGCCAGCCGGTGCATGTCGGCGACCTGGCCCAGGCGGCGCAGGCGGTTGTGGAGGTCTCGGTCACCGGCGGCAGCACGTATGCGCTGCCCGGCGGCGAAGCCGTGGCGTACCGCGAGATGGTGCGTCGAACCTTGGCCTGCCTGCAGCCACCGGCGCGCCTGCTTGAGGTGCCGGCGCCGCTGTTCAAGATTGCGCTTGCCGCAGCCAGAATGAGCGGCCGCCTCACCGCGGCCAGCGATGCCGTCCTCGGACGCATGGGTCAGGACCTGGTGTTCGACCGTGGCCCGGCGGCGCGCGACTTCGGCTACGCGCCGCGCCCCTTCGATCCCGACCCCGGCGCTTTCGGTTGATGTGCCAGGTCGTTCAGTACTTCCAGCCCATGTTGCGGTAGAACTTGGACAGCACCCAGATCGGGCCGATCAACAGGTAGACCAGATCGGTGAAGAAGCTCGGCTTCCTGCCTTCGAACCTGTGCCCCACGAACTGCGCGATCCAGGCCAGTACGAACACGGTCACCGCCGACCAGAACAGAAACGGCAGGCCCAGGTTCTGCTCGATCAGCCGGCAGGCGCAGGCCATGACGAAGAACACCGCCAGCATCCCGTAGCCTATCTGCGGCGACAGCCGGTTGTAGAACATCCACGCGGCAAACGTCGCCAGCACCGCCCAGATGCCGCTCTGGAAGCGGGTGCCAAACACCGGCACGCACCAGAGCAGGGCGATTACCGACCACAGGATCGCAGGCACCGCGAACACGTGGATCAGCTGGTTGGTGTGGTCCCGATGATCGCTGGAATAACTGGCGAACCAGCGGTCGATGGGTCGCTCGTTGGCCACGTTCATCCGGGTGTCCTGGGCTGCATGGAATCCAGCATATCCCAGCGCTGGCTGTTCATATCGGCGGCGGCATTGCGCCAAGTCGCGTCGAGGCGTCAGTCGAACGCGATACCGGCCAGCTCTCGCAACGCCTCGGCGTACTTGGCGCGGGTGCGCTCGATCACTTCGGCCGGCAGTCGCGGTCCCGGCGCGGTCTTGTCCCAGTCCAGCGTTTCCAGGTAGTCGCGGACGAACTGCTTGTCGTAGCTGGGCGGACTGGTCCCCACCTGATACTGGTCGGCAGGCCAGTAGCGGGACGAATCGGGCGTGAGCATCTCGTCCATCACGTACAGCCGGCCGTCTGCATCGGTGCCGAACTCGAACTTGGTGTCGGCCAGCAGGATGCCGCGCTGCGCGGCGTGCTCGGCGGCGAAGCGGTACATGCGCAGGGTGGCGTCGCGCACGCGCTCGGCCAGCTCCGGACCCACGGCCTTGACCATGGTGTCGAAATCGATGTTCTGGTCATGGTCACCGACCGCAGCCTTGGTCGAAGGGGTGAAGATGGGCTCCGGGAGCTGCTCGGCCTGGCGCAGGCCATCGGGCAGGCTGATGCCGCTGACCGCACCCGTACGTTGATAGTCTTTCCATCCGCTACCGATGAGGTAGCCGCGGGCAATGGCCTCGACCGGTACCGGCTTCAGGCGGCGGGTCACCACCGATCGCCTCAGGTAGGGCGCGGGATCCACGCCGTCGGGAAGCACGGCGGCCACGTCGATGCCGGTCAGGTGGTTGGGCAGGAGATGCGCGGTTTTCTGGAACCAGAAGTTGGAGATCTGGCACAGCATCTCGCCCTTGCCCGGGATCGCGTCGGGCAGGACCACGTCGAATGCGCTCAAACGGTCGGTCGCAACCATCAGCAGGTAATCGCCACGTGGTGCATCTTCGGGGAGGCATTCGCGCGGGAGGTCGAACACGTCGCGGACCTTGCCGCGATGACGCAGGGGAAGGCCCGGCAGGTCGGACTGCAGCAGGAAAGGGCGCGGGTCGGTCATATGCGTTGGAGGCTCCCGTGGGCCGCGTAGTCTAGAGCCTTTCGTGCAGGGGCTCAGCGCTCCCGAGTGCGGCCCCGCCGGGGCATGCCGACGGCGCTGGCGTAAACTCGCGGCTCGTTGCTGGATGGGTAGCCATGACGCGCTGGTACGGAAAATTGCTTGGATTCATCGCCGGGTGGCTGTTGCTGCGGCATCCGGCTGGCGCGGTCGTGGGGCTGCTGGTCGGGCACGCCTTTGACTCGGACTGGTTCAAGCCCAAAGGCAACAACCCGTACGGGATCTTCAACCTGACCAGCGACGCGACCGATGCGGAGGTCGACCAGGCCTACCGCCGGCTGATCAGCCAGTACCACCCGGACAAGATGTCCGGTGCCGCCGAGGATCTGCGACGTCAGGCCGAGCGCAAGGCCGGCGAGATCAATGCCGCCTACGACCGGATCAAGACCCTGCGCCGGAAGCGCGAAGGCCAATAGCAAAACAGGCGGGCCGCGCGACCGCCTATCCTGGTCGAACGACCCACCTGCCACCCAAGCGCAGAGGGATGAAAATTCGCATCTCGCCAGCTGCCGATGCCTGCGGGGATTCCGCTCGCTGCGGCCTCTCACAGCTAACTTTTACGCGGCCCCTGCACGACCGGATGCAGGCGGTGCCGGGCTGGTTGCGGTGATGTTCATCCAGCCAGTCACCGTGAACGGTCGTCACTGGCACCGAGGACCTCTAGAATCGAGGGCTGATTCAGCGTTCGCTGTCGAAAACCTTCACAGGATCCGCCATGTCCCAGTGCTCGATTGCCCCCTCGATACTGTCCGCCAACTTCGCCAGGCTGGGGGAGGAAGTGGACAACGTGCTGGCAGCAGGTGCCGACTGGGTGCACTTCGACGTGATGGACAACCACTACGTACCGAACCTGACCATCGGCCCGCTGGTGTGCTCGGCGCTGCGCAAGCATGGCGTGACCGCGCCCATCGACGTGCACCTGATGGTGAAGCCGGTGGACCGGATCATCCCCGACTTCGCCGAAGCCGGGGCCAGCATCATCAGCTTCCACCCCGAGGCCAGCAACCACGTCCATCGGACCATCCAGCTGATCAAGTCACACGGATGCAAGGCCGGTCTGGTGCTCAACCCGGCCACGCCGGTCGATGTGCTCGACTGGGTGCTGGACGAGCTGGACCTGGTGCTGGTGATGTCCGTCAACCCCGGGTTCGGCGGGCAGGATTTCATCCCATCGGCACTGGAAAAGCTGCGCGCGGTGCGCGCCAGGATCGATGCCAGCGGTCGCGACATCCGCCTGGAAATCGACGGCGGAGTAAAAGTGGACAACATCGGCGCGATCGCCGCGGCCGGTGCCGATGCCTTCGTGGCCGGCTCTGCGATCTTCAACGCCCCCGACTACGCGCAAGTGATCGGCAGGATGCGCGCTGCGGTGGCGGAGTCGCATTCCAGGGCCGGAAAATCCGGCCAATAAAAAAGGGCGGTGGCCTGTGGCCACCGCCCTGGAAGATTGGAGGCTTATCCTGCCTCCGCCAGTCGTCCTTGCTATAGGCCTTGATGTTAGGCAGGTCATGTGACCGGACGATGACGTTCACCGGCAGACCACGTTGCGCTGCTAGCCTGAACTCCCGCATTTGCCCTGGCGTGCCATGACCGACCCACGTTGGTGCCTGA
>JBBSVH010000039.1:0-20077 GCA_038233685.1 Lysobacterales bacterium
GGCGCTCCCGCCCCCGTGGTTGGGCCCCCCCCCCCCTCCCTCGCTGCGCCTGTGCTCCACCTCGTTCCGCCGCCGCCGGTCGCGTGCCTCCGCGCCCGCGCGCCCCCCCCCCCCCCCCCCCCCCCGCTGCGTTATGCTCCTGCGGGTGGTTCCGAGCTGACACGGGTGCTTTGGGGGTAGTAGATCCGAGCTTGCTCGGATGCTCTCGGCGCCATGCAAGAGCATCCGAGCAAGCTCGGATCTACGCTGTAGCAACGGCGGCGGGTCAAGCTTGGATATGCTGCCGATCAAGGTCGCATCCACAGACCCGGGACAGGGCAGTCGCGCAGCCTGGCGTTGCGCGGCAGTCGCCTGTTTGCCTCTGTTTCGCCAGAACGGACATGACCCTGCCCACTGACAACGCCAACGCATGCTGAGCTTCTGGACCGTGGCGTTGGCCAGCCTGGCTTGGCTGGGCCTGATGTTTGGCACCGCGCTGTACG
Source organism: Lysobacterales bacterium (assembly GCA_038233685.1). Taxonomy (GTDB): domain Bacteria; phylum Pseudomonadota; class Gammaproteobacteria; order Xanthomonadales; family Xanthomonadaceae; genus Pseudoxanthomonas_A. The sequence continues at coordinate 483 of JBBSVH010000039.1, forward strand.
GCGAGCGCCACCCGGCCCTCTTCGCCCGTCATTGGCGCATCGTCTACGCGCTGTCGCTGGCGGTGCACTGCACGTCGTGGACCTTCTATGGAACGGTGACCCAGGCAGCGCGCTACGGCTGGCCGTTGCCGCCTACGTTCCTCGGCGCCATCCTGTTCTACGGCCTGGGTGTAGCGTTCCTGGTCAAGCTGGTCAAGCTGGCGCGTGAGACCAACGCGACGTCGCTTGCAGACCTGATCGCCACTCGGCTTGGAAGGGATGCGTGGCTGGCGGCCACGGTGACCCTGGTGGCCGCGCTGGGCCTGATTCCTTACATCGCGCTGCAGCTGAAGGCGATCGCGATGAGCTTCGCAACGCTCACCGCAGATGCCGGCGACACGGTCGAGGCAATCCCGGCGTGGCGGGACAGCGCGCTGTACGTGGCCTTGGCGATGGCCCTGTTCGCGATGCTGTTCGGCACTCGCCGCGCCAGCGCCGCCGAGCACAATCGCGGCCTGGTGCTGGCGATGGCGTTCGAATCGCTGTTCAAGCTTCTCGCGATGCTCACGCTGGGTGCCTTCGTCTGGTTCGGTCTCAAGGCCATGCCGGCGGCGCCGATCGAGGTGCTGCCGCTGGAGCCGGCGGGGGGATTCGTGCCGCTGGTGCTGCTTGGCGCGCTGGCGATGTTCATCCTGCCGCACCAGTTTCACGTAGGGGTGGTCGAGTGCCGCGACGAGCGCGACGTGCGCACGGCACGCTGGATGTTCCCGCTGTACCTTGTGTTGATCGCGCTGCCGGCGTTGCCGCTGGCCAGGGCCGGGACCGCGCTGCTGGGTAGTGGCGTGCCTTCGGACATGTATGCGCTGGCGCTGCCGTTCTCGCAGGGGCAGGAGGGCATGGCGCTGTTCGCTTTCCTTGGCGGACTCAGCGCGGCGACCGGCATGGTCGTGGTCAGCACGCTGACCCTTAGCCTGATGATCGGCAACCCCTGGTTCGCGCCGGGCCTGCTGCGCGGCGTCTGGTCTCCAGGCCGCGGCGGCGACCGGCGCGGCGACCTGCTGCTGCTGCGGCGCGCGGGCATCCTGGTCATCATGCTCCTGGCCTGGGCCTACAGCCGGCTGGACAGCGGTAACGCCGCGCTGGCCGACATTGGCGCGGTCTCATTTTCCGCCCTTGCAACCCTGGTGCCGGCGCTCGGGTTTGCGGTGTGGCGGCCGCAGACGCCGCCACGCGCGGCCATCGTCGGGGTGGTTGCGGGATTTGCCACGTGGGCGTGGGTGATGCTCGCGCCGATGTACGTGATGCTGTCCGGTGGCGAGGTGACGTGGCTGCGTGCGGGGCCGTGGGGCCAGGCGTGGCTGTCGCCGCAGGGTCTGTTCGGCCTGACCGGATGGAGCCCACTCGGGCGCGCGGTGGGGGTCAGTCTGTTTGCCGGGATCGTTGGCACGCTGCTGGCGACCGTCTGGAGGGGCGATGCGCCGAGGGGGTTGGGCAGGCGGCTGGATCGCAATACGCTCGGCGGTGCCGGCCTGCGCTTCCTGGCGCGTGAGCGGGTGGACGAACTGCTGCACGGCGCGCCTGCGACCGGTCCGGTACCGGCGCTGATCGAAGCGCGCGTCGAACGCGAGCTGTCCGCAGTGCTGGGATCGGCTTCGGCACGCCTGCTGCTGAACGCGGCGCGCCGCGAAGTCGGTGAGCTCGACGCGGTCGCCGCCATCGTCGGTGAGGTATCGCAGGACCTGCGTTTCAACCAGCAGGTGCTGGAGGCAGCACTGCAGAACATGAGCCAGGGGATCAGCGTGGTCGACCGGGAACAGCGGCTGGTCGCGTGGAACCGCCGCTACGTGCAGATGTTCGGGTTTCCCGAAGAGTTGCTGCAGGTCGGGCGCCCAATCGCCGAACTGACGCGCTGGGCCCTGCGGCAGATGCCACACCGCGGTTCGGACGACGCGGCGCTGGAGCGTCGCGTGTCGTTCATGCGCGCCGGTACACCACACCTGACCGAGCGCGTGTTCCCGGACGGCAGCATCGTGGAGATCCGTGGCAATCCCATGCCCGGAGGTGGCTTCGTGGCGACCTACACCGACGTCAGCGCGTCGCGCCGCGCCGAGCACAGCCTGAAGCAGGCCAACGAGACCCTGGAACAGCGTGTGGTGGATCGCACTGCGCGACTGGAGCACGCCAAGCGCGAGGCCGAGCACGCCAACGATGCCAAGAGCCGCTTCCTGACCGCCATCGGCCACGACCTGCTGCAGCCGCTGCACGCCGCGCACCTGTTTACCGATGCTCTGTCACAGCAGCTGCACGATCCGATCCAGCGCCGGTCCGTGCAACAGATCCGTGGCGCGCTGGATTCCACGACCGACCTGCTCACCGGCCTGCTTGATATGTCGCGGCTGGAAGCCGGCGGACTGGTGCCGGAGCCGCGCGACCTGCCGTTGGCCGAGGTCCTGGAACCGCTGGTATCCGAATTCAGGGCGATGGCCGCCGAGCGTGGCCTGGTGTTCCACTTCGTCCCCACCCGTGCCTGGATCCACAGCGACCCGCAGCTGCTGCGGCGCATCCTGCAGAATTTCCTGGCCAACGCGGTGCGCTACACCGATTCCGGCGGCGTCCTGCTGGGGGTGCGGCGGCGACAGGATGGGCTGCGGATCGAGGTCCACGACACGGGACCCGGTATCGCTTCGCGCGATCAGCAGGCGATCTTCGAGGAGTTCAGGCGCGGCGAAGACGCCGCGGGGCAGGGCCTGGGCCTGGGGCTTTCCATCGCCGACCGGATATCGCGACTGCTGGGCGCATCACTCACGCTGCGCTCGCAGCCCGGTGCGGGTTCGATATTTGCGGTACAGGTGCCGCGCGTAAAGGCCAGTGATGCGCAGGTTGCCAGTGGAGGACCCGGTGGCAGCTGGCGCGGCCGCAAGGCGCTGGCCGTGGATAACGATCCCGAGGCGCTGGCCGCGCTTGGCGCGGTGCTCGAAGGCTGGGGCTGCCAGGTGTCCAGCGCAGGCGGCGACGACGAGGCCAGCGGCGCGTTGGAACGCGACGCGGTCGATCTGTGGGTGTTCGACTATCACCTTGACCATGGCGACACGGGCGTTGGCCTTGCCCAGCGATTGCGCGCGCGCTTCGGCGCCCGTCCATGCCTGGTGTTGAGTGCGGACCGAAGCGATGCCGTGCAGCGCGCGGTGCATGAAGCCGGCTTCATGTTCCTGGCCAAGCCAGTGCGACCGCTGGCCCTCAAATCGGTCCTGGATCGCTTGATGGCGGCGCGGGCGGCAGTACTGCTGGACCAATCACCGACGGTGACGTGAAGCCCGGCAGTCGGCAGAAACTACAATGTCGCGCCTGCCTTGCGACCTGCCAACCATGCCCTATACGCCGATCGTCGCCACCCTCGGTTACGTCCTGTCGCCCGATCGCACACGGGTCCTGCTGATCCACCGCAACGCGCGTGCCGACGACCAGCACCTGGGCAAGTACAACGGCCTTGGAGGCAAGCTGGAAAACAACGAAGACGTGGTGAGCGGGATGCGCCGTGAAATCGATGAAGAAGCCGGGATCCGCTGCGACGCGCTGTCACTGCGCGGCACCATCAGCTGGCCCGGCTTCGGCAAGCAGGGTGAAGACTGGCTGGGCTTTGTTTTCCTGGTTACCCGATACAGCGGCGTGCCCCACGCAAGCAACGTGGAGGGCACCTTGGAGTGGGTGCCGGTGGAGAGGATCCTGGAGTTGCCGCTGTGGGAGGGGGACCGGCACTTCCTGCCCCTGGTGTTCGATGACGACCCGCGCGCGTTCCACGGGGTCATGCCCTACTGCGACGGGCGCATGGTGTCGTGGAGCTTCTCGCGCATCTGAGCGCGCGGTTGAGGGTTGCTGGTTGCAGTGCGCCCGCCGCTGGCGCCGGTTTCGGTTTCAGCCGTCCAGGTGCCGCGAAGGATCGCTCAGCTCCAGCTCGCGCAAAACCACGCCGGCCTGGGTCCGGTTGCGCACGCCCATGCGTTCGAAAATGGCGGTCAGGTGCGCCTTCACCGTGCGCTCCTGCACGTCAAGGCGGTCGGCGATCTGCTTGTTCAAAAGGCCTTCGGCCACCAGGGTGAGCACTCGGAACTGCTGTGGCGACAGGCTGGCCAGGCGCGCGGCCAGGTCGGTGTCGTGCTTTGAGGACTGCGAGCGGGCCACCGAAGCCCGCAGCGCGGCGGGCAGCCATTGCTCGCACGCCAGCACGCTGCGGATGGCGTCGCGCAATTCGTCCAGCCCCGAGCTTTTCGGCAGGTAGCCCGCTGCGCCGTGGTCGAGTGCGCGGCGCACCACGCGCGGATCATCGTTGGCCGAGACCACCACTACGGCAACCTCCGGATGCTGCGCCCGGATCGCGGCCAGTCCGGCCAGCCCGTGGTTTCCAGGCATGTGCAGGTCCAGCAGGACCAGATCGATATCGGCGTTGGATTCCAGCAGCGCAAGCACGCCGTCCAGCGACTCCGCCTCCAGCACCACCAGCCCTGCAACGGCGTCGATGGCAGCGCCACGCAGCGCCGCGCGGAACAGCGGATGGTCGTCAGCGATGAGCAGCTTGGGCATGCGGTGCCGGGATTTGGATGGAATCGCAAATTGGACGGATCACCGTAGCAGGATAGCGAGGCCGCCGGCGTGGTACCAAAGTACGATAACGTTGAAGCCGGACCGGACCTAGCGTGTCCCCATGAACCTATCTTGCCGGCTTTCGCTTGCCCTGCCGTTCTGCGTGCTTTCCGCCTGCAGCACAGCGCCCAGTCCGATCCCGAACCAGGAGGCCGCGATGATCGAACCGCAGCGCCAGACGGCCCACCGCGGCGGCGATGACCTGCTGACTGCGGGACTGGGCATCGCGGGGCTGCGCGCGATGCAGGCGCCCTCGTTCGCCAACCCGGATCAACCGACACCTCAAGAGCTGCGCCGACGCGCTATCTGGAACAACTGGCGCGGCATTGCAGACCTGTCCGCCAGCGGTGGCTACGGTGACGAGTACGGCAGCGTGGCGTCGGTGCCCGGCAGGGAGTTCACCGCTTTCGCGCGAATTCCGGGCGCCACCCAGCCGCACCGCGTACTGGTGCAGGTACCGGATGGCTTCGACGCTGGCCGACGCTGCGTTGTGGTGACGGCGTCTTCGGGCTCGCGCGGGATATACGGCGCCATCGCGGTGGCCGGTGCCTGGGGCTTGCCGAAGGGCTGCGCGGTGGCCTACACCGACAAGGGCGCGGGCACTGACTACTTCGACATCGACACCGGCACCGGCGTACGCCTGGATGGGACGCGCGGTGAGACTGCGGCCGACCTGGCCTTCGTGCCTGTCGTGCCGGCAGGCACCAGCGGCGTTGCGGTCAAGCACGCGCACTCCGGCGACAACCCCGAGGCCGACTGGGGCCTCCACGTGAAGCAGGCCGCGGAGTTCGCCCTGTCCGCGCTCGACGGCGCCTTCCCGCAGGCGGCGCCCTTCACTTTTGCCAACACGCGTGTGATTGCCGTTGGAATCTCCAACGGAGCCGGCGCCGTGTTGCGCGCCGCCGAGATTGAAAGCGGTGGCCATGCGCCGTGGCTGGATGCGGTAGTGGCTGCCGAACCCAATGTGTATTCCGCCGACGGCCCCGGCAGCCGCACGCTCTACGACTACACCACCGAAGCGGCGCTGCTGATGCCCTGCGCGCTGCTGCACCTGCCGGCCGAATCGCTGCCTCAACCGCCGCTGCGCGCGCAGGTGGAGCCACTCTGGACCGCGCGCTGCAGCGCGCTGCACGCTGCCGGCCTGGTCAACGGTGCAGACACACGCGCCCAGGCCGAATCGGCGTATCGGCAGCTGCGCGCGAACGGCTGGACTGACGCCGCACTGACCGCCGGCGCGCTGACTGCAGGCTTCGACCTGTGGCGTGCCGTGGCCGTGACCTATGCCTCGTCTTACAGCCGTAGCGGACCTGGGGCTCAGCCATGCGGGTTTTCCTTCGCTGCGCTGAATGCAGATTCTTCGTCGCGCCCCGCTACCGCCGCCGAACGCGCGGCCTGGTTTGCCGAAGGCAGCGGAATCCCGCCCGGTGCCGGGCTCGGCATTGTCGATCCGAATCTGTCCTCGCCTGATGGCGACCTGCGTGACCTCAGCCCTCATGACGTCAGCCTGCCAGGTCTGCTGTGCCTGCGCGCGCTGCAGGATCTGCCTGTGCAGTCCGACTTCAAGCGCGCTGTGGCCGCCACGGGCGCCTCGCTGCCCCGCGCAGGCCTGCCCGTGGTGGTGATCCACGGCCTGGACGACGGGCTGATCCCGGCGGCCTTCAGCAGCGCGCCATACGTGGCGGCCGCGCGTGCGGCCGGTCGGGACGTCAGCTACTGGCAGGTCCGCAACGTGCAGCACTTCGATGGTTTCCTAGCCCTGCCGGCCTATGGCGCCCGCTACGTGCCGATGCTGCCCTACGTCTACGCCGCCCTGGATCAGGTGAACGCGGCACTGGACGGGCAGGGCGCGATGCCCGTCGATGCGGTGATCGAGGCGAAACCGCGCGCGTCCGGTGCAGTACGGGCCGACCAGTTCGCCATTCCCAAGTAGCGGCACGTTGGTGCATTGACATCGTTTTTGGCACCCTATGGGTTCGCGTACCCGATAGGACACCCATGCCACGCCATTTTTCGATGCTCCGCGACTTCCACCTGGCCGACTGGTTCACCCTGGCCAACGCCTTCTGCGGCACTGGCGCGGTGTTCGCGTCCATGCGCTTCCTGCAGGATGGCAGGGTCGGCGACCTGCTCCTGGGCATGGCCCTGATCCCGCTGGCCTTCATCTTCGACGCCCTGGATGGCCGCGTCGCCCGCTGGCGCAATTCATCGTCCACGCTGGGTCGTGAACTGGACTCGTTGGCTGACGTAATCTCATTCGGCCTGGCCCCCGCAGCGCTCGCCTATGCCTGCGGCATGCAGGGTGGCTGGGACTGGCTGGTGCTGAGCTATTTCGTCGGCTGCGGCGTGAGCCGACTGGCCCGCTACAACGTCACCGCGGAAGCGCTTTCCGGCGAGGGAGACAAGGTGCCGTACTTCGAAGGCACGCCGATTCCCACCAGCCTTGCGCTGGTGGTGGTGCTTGCGATCGCGGCGGCCACTGGCGCAATCGGAGACCAGGTCTGGCTGGGCACCTTCCAGCTTGGCCCGTGGCAGTTGCATCCGCTGGTGCTGATGTTCGCGCTGTCCGGTTCGCTGATGATCAGCAAGACCATTCGTATTCCCAAGCCGTAATTGCGCGCGTCTGCTGCGCTGAACCTGCGGTTGTTATGATCGACCCGGGCTCGGAGAAAAGCGCGAATGTTCAATAACAGCTATGGCAACAACGGGGATTTCGAGGCGCTTGCACGTCAGTACTGGGGCGCGTGGGGGGATGCCATGCGCCAGGCCGGGATTGGCGCGGCCGCGCCGGCTCCGCCGCCGTCTGCGGGTGGATGGCAGCAGGCGATGGACTGGTGGTCGCAGCTCCTGCCAAAGGCGCCCAGCCAGGCCAATGACGCGCTGGGTCGCTTCAACCAGCAGGCCCGCGACTGGTACGGACAGATGCAGCAGGTCGCGGCGCAGTTTGCAGGGCGCGACAGCGGCGCCTCGGAGATCAGCCAGGCATGGCGGCAGGCGCTGGGCTCGAGCGGCGCGAATCCCTTTCCCGAGATGTTCAAGTCAATGAGCGGCAAGGGCCTGCACGGGCTGGACGACTGGATCGAACAGGCCAAGCCGTTCCTGGATTCTATCCAGCGCGACAGTCGGCAGTGGCTGCACCTGCCGGCCTTCGGCCAGCATCGCGAGCATCAGGAGCGGCTGCAGGCGCTTGCCCAGGCGCAGATCGACTACCAGCAGCGCAGCCAGGCATTCAACGTGCTGATGGGCAACTGCGCGCAGCGGGCATTCGATGTGTTCGAAAGCAAGCTGGCGGCGCGCGAGGAGCCGGGTCGGCAGATCACCAGCGCACGTGGGCTTTTTGACCTGTGGATCGACGCCGCCGAGGAAGCCTACGGTGAGATCGCCCTGTCGCCGGAGTTTCGCCAGCTCTCCGGAGCCCTGACCAATGCGCAGATGCGGTTGCGTGCTGGACTGCAGAAGGAAGTGGAGCTTATGGGCGCGCAGTTCGGCATGCCGACGCGCACCGAAGTGGATTCGGCGCACCGCAAGATCGCTGAACTTGAGCGCAGCGTGCGTCGCGCGGCGGCGGCAGCAGAGAAAAGCGGCGCCAGCCGGAAGCCGGAAGCGAGCGATCGAGCGGAGCGCGTGGCAGGAACGGAAGGCCGGACGAATACAGCGAGCAATACGCGCAAGCGTGCGCCATCGACACAGTTGGCCAGCAAGACCGGCGGGACAGCGCAACGCAGCGGTGCGCGTAAGACGGCGGCCGCAAAAAAAGTCAGGAAGGTAGCCAAGAAGGCAGCCAGGAAGGTAGCCAAGACACCGGTCAAGAAAGCAGCCAAAAATGCCGCGCCCAGCAAGGCCGCGGCACGCAAGCGAGTGACGGCACCGGCCAAGGTGGAGAAAAAGCGCGAAGGAGCACCGAAGTCAGGAACCACGGCTTCTCGAGCAAGAGGCTCCGCCGCCGCGCCTGCATCGCCGAAGACTGCTGCGCGTAAAGCAGCAGGCAAGACCAAAGCGGCACGGGGCAAGACCTTGGCGTCGACCGCTGGTTCGGCCAAGGCAGGGTCGGCTGCGTCCGGTGCGTCGATGAAGGAATGGGTCGCAAGAAACAAAGCGGCCGCTGACGGTGGCGTTGGCGTCACGCAGAAGCGCGCATCGTCCGGCAAGAAGGAGACACGCAAATGAACGGCCCATTGAACTTCACGGCCGAAGCGCTCGCGCTGGAGGCCATGACCCTGCAGCAGAAGCTGACGGCCGGATTGCAGACGCTGCCGCAGGTGGCCGAAGTGCACTACGGCGCCACGCCCAAGCAGGAAGTCTGGCGCGACGGCCGGGTAGTGATGTACCGGTTCATCGGCGAAACAGCGCCCACCGCGAAAGTCCCCTTGCTGATCGCCTATGCGCTGGTGAACCGCCCTTACATGGTGGACCTGCAGGAAGACCGCTCCCTGGTGAAAGGGCTGCTCGCACGTGGCGAGGACGTCTACATCATCGACTGGGGCTATCCGGACAGGTCCGATCGCTATCTCATCCTGGATGACTACATCAACCGCTTCATCGGCGGCGCGGTTGATCACCTGCGCAGGGAGTCGGGGCTGGATGCGATCAACCTGCTCGGAATCTGCCAGGGCGGTACGTTCTCTCTGTGCTATGCGGCTTTGCATCCGGACAAGGTGAAGAATCTGATCACCATGGTGACGCCGGTGGATTTCCACACGCCCGGCAACATGCTGTCGAACTGGGCGCAGGACGTGGACGTCGACCTGTTCGTCGACACCGTGGGCAATGTGTCGGCCGATACGATGAACTCGACCTACCTGATGCTCAAGCCGTTCCGCCTGCACCTGCAGAAGTACGTGGGCCTGCTGGACATCCTTGACGACAAGAGTGCGATCGAGGATTTCCTGCGCATGGAGAAGTGGATCTTCGACTCGCCAGACCTGGCTGGCGAGGCCTTCCGCCAATTCACCAAACAGTTCTACCAGGGCAATGGATTCGTCAATGGCGGCATCGAGATCGACGGCGAGATGGTGGACCTGGGCTTCGTCGACATGCCGATCCTCAACATCTTCGCCGAGCAGGACCACCTGGTACCGCCCGATGCCTCCCGCGCACTGCAGGAGTTGGCCGGAACGGCCGACTACACCGAACTGAGCTTCAAGGGCGGGCACATCGGGATCTACGTTTCGAGCCGCGCGCAACGCGAAGTACCCACCGCCATCCACGAATGGCTGGCGAAACGGGCGAAATGAAACCGTAGTGTTTTCCCCTTCCTGCAACGCCCTGACATTGCCAAAGGAGTCATGCCATGAGCCAGACCAGTAGCCTTTCACGTTCGCTCGATGACCGCATGATCGCCGGAGTCATGGGTGGGATCGCGCGCAGGATGGGCTGGAGCTCGACGCTGGTGCGGGTTCTTTTCGTGATCGGATCGATCGCCTCGGTGGCGTTTCCCGGGATCCTGGTCTACCTCATCCTGTGGCTGCTGATACCCAACGAAGCCCCGTAGCCCGCGTGCGACCGGGTACGCTCAAACTGCTGCAGGGGCTGGGCGTGCTCTGGACGCTGCCGAACACGGCGATCGGGCTGCTGGGTGGCGTGGCCGGCATGCCGCTTGGTGCCCGGCCCCGGCTCAACCGAAGGGAGTGGGCCGTGGTCTTCCACGGCTGGCCCTGGGGTCCCGGCGGCGCGATCACCCTGGGTAACGTGATCCTCCACACGGGCAACAGCCTGGATGCGGCGTGCACCACCTACGCCCATCGCGCCGGGCACTGCATCCACCCTGCAATCGTCCTTGGCGACCACGAACGCGCCCATGTCTACCAGTACATGGTCCTCGGCCCGCTGTTCCTGCCCCTGTACCTGGCATGCGGCGGGGTCAGTGTCAGGAACCGATTCGAGCGCGCGGCCGACCGCTATGCGATGACCGGGAAGGGCTGGTGGCCCTTCTGAATCCCGTGTGCTGCCTCAGCGTGGCAGGGCGCCGTGCAAAAAGATCTGCACCGCATCGAGCGCGTGCGCGCGCAGTTCCCGAACGTCCACAACGTGGCGGTTGCCGCTTGAAATACGGATTACCAGATCCCCGAACAGCATCATGAAGAAGTGGCTGGACGCGAGCGCCGGCGATGCCATGACCAGGCGGCCGGCGGCCACCTCTCTGTCGAAATAGACCCGCAGCGTGTCGCGCAGCGACGCCACGGCGTTGTCGAAGAACCAGTCCCGCAAGGCCGGAACCGATTGGCCCTCACCGATCACGATCCGATGCACCACCACCGACTCGGGTGCTGCCAGACCGTCGGCGATCTGCACGGCCGCCTGCCGCAGCGCCTGCTCCGGCGACAGTCCTTCGAGCTTGAGATCCTGCAGGCGCAGGTCGAGATCGTGCAGGCGACGCTGGATGATCGCGTGGGCAAGTCCCTCCTTGTCACCGAAGACGCGATACAGGGTGGCCAGGGAGCCGCCGGCACGCGCCACGATCTCGCTCAGCCGCGCATGCCGGTAGCCCTTCTCGGTGAATACAGCGGTGGCAGCGTCGATGAAGCGCTCGACCCGCATCTCGCCCCGCTTGCACAGATCGACGGGTAATCGGGCGGATGCACTGGCTACCGCGATCGCGGGCCTGGAGGCTTCGGGCAGGGCTAGGTTCGGCACGGGACAAACCTTGGAGCGGGGACAGTCGCTGCCGGGGCCTGAATCTAGCAAAAAAAAGACCCCGTCATGACAGGGTCTAGTTTTGGTGCCGAAGGGGGGACTCGAACCCCCACGCTTTTAAAGGCGGCGGATTTTGAGTCCGCTGCGTCTACCATTCCGCCACTTCGGCGCAGCCGGTGAGTATAGCGGAGCCGCATGTGAGCCCGATAGGGCGGAATTGCATGTGAGTGGTCACCGGCCTTCGATGCTGCAGTGCGGCATGCAATCGTCGGTGAAATGGGTATCTTGACAGCGCTGTCATATGGGCCTGTCCCCAGGGACAAAGCGCTCAGTGACGAGTTCTCCACTTTCCAGTTCGCTGCCCCGGGGAGGGGACTCCATGAACGCTCATCGCCGCTACGCCGCTTCAACCCTCAGTCTCGCCATCAGCGCTCTACTTGCAACCGGGGTGGTCTCCGCGCAGGAAACCGGAAATTCCGAACCGGAGGCGCCCGCTGTCGAAGTCGACGACGCGCGGACCCTGGACACGGTGATGGTCACCGTTGAGCGCCGGGAGCAGAATCTTCAAAAATACGCCGGCACCGCGCAGGCCTTTTCGCAGGACGATCTCAACAATCTGGCCATCGGCAAGGAGTTGCGCAACCTGCAGGTTGCGGTGCCAGGGTTGAGCATTGCCAACCAGGAGGGCAATACCGAGATCTTCATCCGTGGCGTCGGCTCGGCGAATAATACCGAGTTGGGCGATCCAGGTGCTGCGCCCCACATCAACGGCAACTACATCCCGCGTCCACGCGGGCTGGGCATGATGTTCTACGACCTCGAGCGCGTCGAGGTGAACAAGGGTCCCCAAGGCACGCTCCGCGGCCGCAACGCGCTGGCCGGAACCATCAACATCGTCACCAAGCGACCCGAGTTGGGCGGCGAGTTCAGCGGCTACGCCGAAGCAGAGGCGGGCAATCGCAATACACGCGGCTTCGGCACTGCGTTGAACATGCCGCTTGGTGAATACGCGGCGTTGCGCTTTGCCGGCTACAGCCTGGAAAAGGATTCGTCGTTCACCAACGCAGGGCTCAAGCAGGAGCTCGATCCAGCCGGCATCCAGGACGAGCAGGCCGGGCGCCTGTCTTTCCTGTACGAGCCGGACGACAAGCTGTCGGTTTTCGCCATGCTCGACTTCGGCCGCGAGGGCGGCACCGGGTATCCCGGCGCCAATATCTTCGGCGCCGCGTGCAGCGGCGGATCGTGCCCAGGCGGCCCTGGTTTCTCGCCGGGGGAGCTTGACCTGCGCCAGGTGGTCTACACCGGTCCGCAGGGCACCCTGGACAGCACGCTGTGGGGATTCCAGGGCAATGTGGCCTACGACTTCGGTTCGCTGACCCTCGAGTACAACGGCAGCTATCGCGATGTCGACTACGAGCAGACCAATGCGTCGAGCGCGGGCATCCTGTGGCCGGGGCGCGATATCAGCGCGCGGCCTCCGGAGGCCAACAGCGGCGGTATCGACTACGACAGCTTCTCCACGGTGTACTGGAGCACCCAATCGCAGTCGCAGGTGCACGAACTGCGCCTGTTCTCCGATGACAGCGCGCGCTTGTTGTGGACTGCCGGCCTGTTCCATTTCGAAGAGGACCAGCAGGTCGGCTTCTTCTCGCTGGCCGACAAGGGCGTCTTCTATTCCGGCACCGAATTCACCATGCCTGACGTTAAAGGGCAGTCGAGCGCGGTATTCGCCGACGGCACCTTCAGCGTCAGCGACCGACTGCGGCTCAAGGGCGGCGTGCGCTATACCGAAGAAAAAAAATCCCGCTATGGTATTGGCGGGAACTGGACCATCGGCCTGGGCTCCGAAAGCTTTGGCTGCTGCTTCAACGTGCGCCTGGGTACCGACGGCTTCAAGCCGGCCTTCACCAGTCGCCCGAACTTCGACGTCAGCGGGCTCACCACCAATGCCGACTTTGCCCGCTTCCTGCTTCAAGGCTTTCTGCAGGCTGGGTCACGCGACACACTCACTGGCAACCTCGCAGGAGTCATCGACGGCACCCGTCCCAACGGAACGTGTATCGACCGGCCGGATAACGGCGGCGCTACCCTGGATTGCCCACCTAACGGCCAGCACAGCTTCTTCGTGCTCGGAATCCCATCGCAGCAGTTCGGTGAAAGCAAGTTCGATTTCTTCGACTGGCGCGCGGGCTTTGAATACGATGTCAGCGACGACAGCCTGCTCTACGGCGTGGTCAGTACTGGACACAAGGCGGGCGGATTCAACGACAGCTTCGATCCGCAGGAGATCCCGGAGACCTTCAAGCCCGAGTCCATGATCACCCTGGAAATCGGAAGCAAGAACAGCTTTGATCTGTTCGGGTATCGGTCAACCTTCAATGTTGCGGGCTTCTACTACGATTACAGCGACCAAGTGTTCCAGGACCTGGCAGTGATCGCGACCAACCCGCAGACCGGCGAAGCTACCGGCTTCGCACTGGTCAATCGCAACGTCGGCAAGTCGGTCCTCTACGGCCTCGAAGCGGAAAGCCGCCTCAACTTCAACCACGGATTCGGCTTGAATCTCAACGCGCTCTACCTCAATACGGAGATCAAGGAAGGAACGGTGGCGGACGTCCGCAGCCAGAACTTCGGGGCCGGCGGTGCCACTTCGCTGATCGACCTCTCGGGCAACCAGTTGCCGCTGTCCTCGGAGTTCACGTTCAACGCCCAGTTGCGGCAAGTGATCGATACCGGAATAGGCAGCTTCGACTGGCAGATCCTGGCGTCGTACCGCTCGGACTTCTACCTCACCCAGTACAACGAGCGCGACGTGGTTTTCATCACCACCGATGCGGGTGGGGCGGTGGTCACCGACCGGGTCGAGGACGCGGCGACAGCCGGATTCCCCGATCAGCAGGATGGCTATACCCAGGTCAACGTGGGCACCGGCTGGACATCACTGGACGGCAGCTTGCGGGTGGAGGCGTTCGGCAGCAACCTGACCAACAAGGACATCTCGCAGAAGGCACTGGTCGGCTCTGGCATCAACGTGCGTTTCCTCAACGATGCGCGCGCCTATGGGCTGCGTGTACGCTACAGCTTCTGATTGGACGTCAAGGCGGGCCGTCCTTGCGACGGCCCGTCTGCAGTTGAAGCGGCTTCACTAACGCGTACAGCACCCGGGGTAAGAACCAATGCTTTCCACGCTGGACATCGGCATCGTGCTGGCCTACTTGGCCGGCATCTTTGTTTTGGCGCAGTGGGTGTCCCGGGAAAAGGGAGACCATGAGAAATCAGCGCAGGACTACTTCCTGGCCAGCAAGTCGCTGCCGTGGTGGGCCATAGGCGCGTCGCTGATCGCCGCGAATATTTCGGCGGAACAGATCATCGGCATGTCCGGCTCCGGCTACGCAATCGGGCTCGCCATTGCGTCCTATGAATGGATGGCGGCGATCACTTTGCTGGTGGCGGCGAAGTACTTCCTCCCTATCTTCCTGCGCAACGGCATCTACACGATGCCGCAGTTCCTTGAGCAGCGTTTCGGTAGTCGCATCCGCACACTGATGGCGGTGTTCTGGATCGCGCTGTATGTGTTCGTGAATCTGACCTCGATCCTGTGGCTCGGCTCGCTGGCCATCGCCTACGTCTCGGGCATGGATCAGATGACGGCACTTGTGGCGCTGGCGATCTTTGCGCTCGCTTACCAGCTGTACGGCGGATTGAAAGCTGTGGCGCTGACCGATGTGGTTCAGGTGACGCTGTTGGTGCTGGGTGGACTGCTGCTGGTCGGCATCACCTTGAACGAGATCTCCAACGGCAGCGGGATCATCGCCGGGCTCACGCGATTGCAGGCTGAAGCGCCCGGCCACTTCAAGATGATCCTCTCGCCCGACAATCCCTTCTACAAGGACTTGCCGGGGCTGGGGGTCTTGCTGGGCGGCCTGTGGGTGATGCACTTCAGCTATTGGGGATTCAACCAGTACATCATCCAACGTGCGCTGGCCGCCAAGAACATAGGCGAGGCCCAGAAGGGCCTGTTGTTCGCTGCGGCTCTGAAGATCCTGATGCCGGTGATCGTTGTATTGCCTGGCTTGGCGGCATTGATCCTGGCGCCCGATCTCACGCGAGCGGACGCGGCATATCCGTCCATGATGGCACTGCTTCCAGCAGGCGTGCTCGGCCTGGTATTTGCGGCACTGATTGCCGCAGTGGTCTCCTCATTGGCCTCGATGACCAACTCGATCTCCACGATCTTCACGATGGACCTTTACGCACGTTTCGGTCGTGAGCGCACCCAGAAAGAACTGGTACGCAGCGGACGCGTGGTCGGCGTGGTCTCGATGGCGATTGCCGCGCTGCTGGCGCGCCCTTTGCTGGGCAGCTTCGATCAGGCTTTCCAGGCGATCCAGAACTACACCGGGTATTTCACGCCAGGCATAGTCGCGATCTTCCTGATGGGACTGCTGTGGAAGCGCGCCAACGAAGCGGGCGCACTGGCGGCAGCCGGCGGCTCGTTCCTGCTTTCGATCCTGATTGGCTGGACGCTCCCCGAGTTGCCGTTCATCCACCGCGTCGGAATCGTGTTCCTGCTTGCAATGATTCTCGGCGTCGTGGTGTCGTTGATGACGGCGCAGGCGCATGGCAAGGACTTCATCCGCACCGACGACGTGGGCTATCGCACAAGTGCGTCATTCAATGCCGGTGCCTTCGGCGTGGTTGCCGTGCTCGTAGCCCTTTACGCTGCTTTCTGGTGATGACGGAGGTCGGCTACACGCCTTGGCGATTGCGCGAGGTCGACTCTCGCAACTGCAGCGCGTAATCCATGGACAGCATCTCGCCAGCGTGCGGATCGCGAATGGCCTTGAGGAGTTCAAGCGTCGCCAGTCGGCCCATTTCACGCGTGGGCTGGCGAACCGTGCTGACTTGGGGAAAGATCTGGCGTGAGATGGGTGTGTCATCGAAGCCACATACCGATAGATCTTCCGGCACCATGATCCTGCGTTTGCCCGCGGCGCGTATGACCCCGGCAGCAGTGTCGTCGTTGGCTGCGAAGATCGCAGTAGGCGGATCCCGCAGGCTCAGCAACTGCTCGGCGCCACTGACGCCCGAGTCGTACGAAAATTCGCCATGCACCACCAGTTCCGGATCGTATTCAATCCCCGCCTGCTGCAGCGCTGCGCGGTACCCCGCGTGACGCCATTCGCTTGCACCGTGGTCGGGATGACCCTTGATATGGCCAATCCTGCGATGGCCGAGTTCGATGAGGTGTCCAATCATTTCACGGACAGCGGCACTCTCGTCGAGGGTGACGCCTACCCGGCCTTCGGGCACGCGGGGCGAGATGCTGGCGAACGGAACCCCAAGCGCGTCGAGGTGTGCAAGCAGCCTGCGGTCGTCGGTGAGCGGGGGCGTGAGTACGACACCGTCGGAGCGGGAGTGCTGGATGAGATCGCTGATATGCGCTATGCAATCGGGGTGGTCGTAGACCACGGGGCCAAGCACCAGGTTGTAGTGGCTCGCGCGACAGGCATCGAGCACACCGCCCTGGACCTCCATCAGGTAGTTGCTCGAGGGGTTGTCGTAGATCAGCGCCACAACGTACGCGCGCTGGCCGGCGAGACTTCGCGCCGACGGGTTGGGCCTGTATTGCAGGCGATCCACCGCAGCCTGCACCTTGCTGCGTGTTTCTTCGCGGACGTTTGGTTCGTCGTTGAGCACGCGCGAAACGGTCTTCATCGATACGCCCGCTGCGGCGGCTACATCCTCGATACGACTGCGCATGGGACTGTTTCCATTTTCACTATGCCTATCTTGCCAGATGGCGTGGCCATTCCACGTTTGCCGGCGAAGAAAAAAGATGCTGACCGGGCGTGCAGTGCACGACGACTGCATTCGCGTCGATGCAGGTAGTCCTCCACTCGAATACGTGACCACATAGAAGGTGCCAGCCATGAAAACGACAGTTGGGATGCAGTGCATCCGCAGAAGTTCCGCGCATGTGGGTCGTGCGGCGGCAATGAGCGCGATGTTGCTACTCTGGACGAGCACGCTGGCCGCAGCTGGGCCATCGGATAGCGGGAAGCCCGGTGCGAGCGAAACCCGCGTCCATCCCGAATCGTGGCCCCAGTTGAAGGCTGCCATCGCCGAGGATCCCGCCCTGGAGGCGCGCATTCGTTCGCTGCTTGCGAAAATGAGCCTCGAGGAGAAAGTGGGCCAGATCGTGCAGGCAGACATCGGCAGCGTCACTCCGGAAGACGTCCGCAGGTACCGTTTGGGCTCGGTGCTCGCAGGGGGTAATTCCGATCCAGGATCGAGCTACAAGGCCACAGCGGCGCAGTGGGTTGCGCTTGCAGATGCGTTTCATGCCGCGTCCATCGACACCAGCGGCGGACACAATGCCATTCCCCTGTTGTTGGGCATCGACGCCGTGCATGGTCACAACAACCTCGTGGGTGCCACCTTGTTTCCGCACAACATCGGGCTGGGTGCAACGCGGAACCCGGAGCTGATGCGTGAGATCGCCGCGGCCACCGCCGTGGAGTTGAGGGCAACCGGGCTGGACTGGACTTTCGCACCCACTTTGGCGGTGCCCCGGGATGACCGTTGGGGCCGGACCTACGAGGGGTATTCCGAGAATCCGGAGCTGGTCGCCAGTTACGCCCGTCCTCTTGTCGAGGGACTGCAGGGACGCGCGTCGGAAGGCGACTTCCTCGGAGCGGAAAGGGTGATCGCCACCGCCAAGCATTTTGTTGGCGACGGCGGCACGCATGAAGGCCGCGACCAGGGCGACACGAGAGTGAGCGAAGGAGTGCTGCGCGACGTCCACGGCGCCGGCTATTACCCTGCGCTGGAAGCGGGGGTGCAAGCGGTCATGGCATCCTTCTCGAGCTGGAACGGAGCCAAGATCCACGGCCACAAAGGGTTGCTCAACGATGTGCTGAAGCTGCGCATGGGGTTCGATGGATTCGTGGTTGGTGACTGGAATGCGCACGGACAGGTGGACGGCTGCAGCAATACAGACTGCGCGGCCGCTTTCAACGCCGGGATCGACATGCTGATGACGCCCGATAGCTGGAAGGGCTACTACGAGAGCGCTGTGGCACAAGTACGCTCGGGCGAGATATCGATGGCGCGACTGAACGATGCCGTCACCAGGATCCTGCGGGTCAAGATGCGTGCGGGATTGTTCGAGGCGCGCAAGCCTTCGTTGCGGGAGTTCAGCGGCGAGCAGGATCTGTTGGGCGCTCCCCGGCATCGCGAGATAGCCCGGCGCGCCGTGCGTGAATCTCTGGTCCTGCTGAAGAACGAGTCGGGGGTGCTTCCACTGGACCCTCGCAAAAGCATCCTGGTGGTCGGTGACGGAGCGAACGACATCGGCAAGCAGTCGGGCGGCTGGACGCTAACCTGGCAGGGCACCGGCCTCAAGCCGACGGACTTCCCCAATGCGCAGTCGATATGGTCTGGACTGAAAGAGCAGATCGAGGCAGCGGGGGGCAAGGCGGTGCTCGCCGTCGACGGGGAATATACTGACAGGCCAGATGCGGCGGTTGTCGTATTTGGCGAGGAGCCTTACGCCGAATTCCAGGGCGACATCAAGACCGTGGCCTACAAGCCGACCAGCGCTGCTGATCTTGCACTCTTGAAGAAGCTGCGGACCGAGGGGATTCCGGTGGTCGCAGTGTTCCTGTCTGGTCGTCCGCTATGGATGAACCGCGAGATCAATGCCTCCGATGCGTTTGTCGCCGCGTGGCTGCCGGGTTCTGAAGGCGGGGGCATTGCCGACGTGTTGCTGCGCGACGCACGAGGCAACGTGGGCCATGATTTCAAAGGCAAACTTTCCTACTCGTGGCCGCGCACCGCGGCACAGACTCCACTCAACGTGGGCCAGGAGGCCTACGCGCCCCTGTTCGCCTACGGATACGGGCTGACGTATTCCGACAACCAGGCGCTGGGGACGCTCGACGAAGACCCCGGCGTGGATCTGAGTGCAAGCCAGAGCGACCGCTTCTTCGACCGAGGCGCACTGGCAAAGGGCTGGCGCCTGCGCATCAAGCCTGCTGCCGGCGACAGCACTTTCATACAAGAGGTTGCAGATGCGCGCGGTGCATCGGTCGAGGTCACTGGAGTCGATTACAAAGCGCAGGAAGATGCGTGGCGTTTCAGCTGGAAGGCTGCGGGGCGATCGAGCATCGCGTTCGTGCCGGGCGAGTCGCTGGACCTCAATCGCGAGACCAACGGTGACGTGCTGCTGCTGATGACGCTGCGCCCGGAGTCCGGGATTGGTGAAGGAGTGGCGCTTCTCGTGGAAGGGGTCGATGGGGCCCAGGCGCGGGTGCCGGTTGGCAAGCAGCTGGCTGCGCTCCCAC
>JBBSVH010000040.1:0-19830 GCA_038233685.1 Lysobacterales bacterium
GATACCGGCATTGTTGACCAGTACATCGACCGGACCCAGCTGCTGTTCGACCCCTCGGACCATGGCCTCGGCATCTTCAGGTGAGGACACGTCGCCCTTGGCAATAGCGACCTGGTAGCCCGCGTCGCGCATCTGCTGCTGCCAGGCGAGCGCCTTTTCCTCGTTCCGGTAGTTGGTGGCGACCTTGTGACCCATGTCAGCCAACTTCCTGCAGATGGCTGTGCCGATTCCTCCGGTGCCGCCGGTGACCAGTGCTACGCGTGATGTCATGTCCTGTTCCTTGAGTGCTGTCGCGGGGGCAATCCAATGGGTTTGATTCTAGACAGCGGCGGCGACAGTTTCGTTGTGCACCGCAGCGACTGGAATGGAGTGCGCGCGCGGAAGCAGGGCCGGGTCGAAGCGATCCCGTGCCAAGGCCATGAAGTCGCTGGCCGAGACTACCGCGAATGGTTCGAGAGGGTACTGACCCAACGCTTTCCACGCTGCGTGCAGGGCGGGCAGGGGTTGCGCAGGATCCGCCGCGGGCGCCGCAGCCGATTTGGAAAGTTTAGTGCCGCGGTGGTCGATGAGAATGGGCAGGTGGAGATAGCGTGGCCTCGGCAGACCCAGCGCGTCCTGCAACAGGATCTGTCGCGGCGTCGAGTCCAGCAGGTCGGCGCCGCGCACGATATCGGTCATGCCCTGTGCGGCATCGTCCACGACGACGGCGAGCTGGTAAGCCCAGAATCCGTCAGCGCGCCTGAGCACGAAATCGCCGACGTCCTGGTCCACCTGCTGGATGATCTCGCCCTGCAGGGCGTCAACAAAGATCACGTGGGTACCGTCGGGCACCCGCATCCTGATTGCACGCTTCCGCGCCTGCGGGCGAGTGACGCAGCGGCGGTGTATCCCACCGGTTGCCTGTAGGTCCTTGCGGCTGCATCGGCAATGGAACGCGTGCCCCTGCTCCAGCAGTTGATCCAGCGCCGACTGGTACAGCGCCGAGCGCTGGCTCTGCAGGCAAACCGGCGCGTCGGAAACCAGGCCGAACTCCCGTAAAGCCTCCAGTTGTCGCGCAGTGGCGCCAGCCCGTTCGCGCGGCGGGTCCAGGTCTTCGACACGCACCCACCACTCCCCATGCGCGTGGCGGGCCAGCAGCCAGCTGCCAAGGGCAGCAAACAGGGAGCCCAGGTGCAGCGGCCCGGTGGGCGAGGGGGCGAAGCGGCCGCGGTAGGCACAAGGCACGGTCATGTCACCAAGGCTAGCTGGAAATGCAGATCCACGGCGATCACCGGTGGCGTTGGGCAGCGACTGGCCAAGATGTTCCCGGGTCTATCGGCACTGGGGCCAGCACGCCACTCACGGGGGCCGTGACGTTGCCGTGGGCGACGCTCGCTACGCAGGACGCTTGCGCAACGCCGGCCGATCAGGAGAAATCGTAGTCCATCGCCGGGTGCGGCCCGGCCAGGAAGAAACCTTCCACATAGTCGACACCTGCGGTGAACAGGAAACTCATGGTGCCAGCGTCCTGCACGTACTCGGCAATTGTGAGGATGCCTTCCTCGCGGGCACGATCGCCGATCTCGCGAATCTTCTGCTGGTGCTCCGGGAGCCTGGCGACATCTTCGGTGAAGCTGCGGTCGATCTTGAGGAATGCGGGTTTGAAGTGGGTCAGCAGCTGGAACGAATCCAGGCCGGAGCCGAACTTCTCCAGCCCCACCTTGCATCCCAGCGCCGAGGCCCCGGCCAGGAACGCCTGGGCCTGACGCAGGTTGGTGAAGACCTTGGCTTCGGGCGTCTCCAGCCACAGCCGGTCGCCTGGCACGTTGTTGGCGGCCAGCTGCTCTTCGATGACCTTGAGCAGGCGGTCGTCGGCGAACGACGCGGGACTCACTTTCACCAGCAGTCTGGTTTCGTGACCCGAACGCAGGCGCGTGCCGATGACCTCGATGGCCCGCTGCACTACCCATCGATCGATGGCGTGCATCAGTCCATGCTCCTCCGAAATCGGCAGGAACGACGCCGGAGTGATCAACTCACCGTTGTTTTCCATCCGCAGCAGGGCTTCGTAGAGCTCACCAGGTTCGCCCTGCAGGTTGACTGCAGGCTGGTAATGGAGCACGAAGCCGCCTGATTCCAGCGACTCCTCGACGCGTGTGATCCACTGCTGGATACGCTGCTCTTCGGCGCGGTCCACGGCGCCGGGATCGAAGATCTCGCTGCGGTTGCCGCCCAGGTCCGTGGCTGCCTGCAGGCTTTGGCTGGCCCGGGACAGTACCTGGCCAATGCTGGCGATCTTCTCGCCGATCTGCACGCCGCCGATGCTCGCCGTCACCGCCGCGGAACGCTCGCCCACGTTGAACACGTGCGATGCGAAGGCCGTGCGCAGGCGGTCGCTGAGCGCTTCGGTACGGGCGTGGTTGCCCTCCACCAGTACCGCGAACGTACGCTCGCCAAAGCGCGCCGTGGTGCAGTCGCCCTCGACGGTTTCTGACAGGCGCGCGGCAAGGGCGGCGATGAAATCGTCAGCCGAGCCAATGCCGATGTCCTGCAGCAGGCGCTGGTAGTGGTCGGGCTCCACCAGGAGCAGGGCAAACTTGCCCTCGCCGGTCGCTGCCTGGGCCACGGCGTTTTCAAGTGCGAGCAGGAACGTGGAGCGGTTGAGCAGGCCGGTGACCATGTCGCGCTGGCGCAGGTCCTCGACCTCGCGCGCCAGTTCCGGGTCCATTTCCTCGCGGCGCCGGAAGATCACCTGCACGCACGATTCACCTTCGTAGCTGGCCGTGGCGAAGTCCAGGGTGGCCGGGAATACCTCGCCCTCGACGGTGCGCGCTTCCAGCTCGAAGCGGGGCGGCGGCGCATCGCCCTTGCCCAGCTGCTTGAGCAGGAGTTTGAAGTCGCTGACGTACTGCGGTGACACCAGGTCCAGCAGTGACAGACCCTCCACGTCCTCGAACGACTCGAAGCCGAACATGTCCAGGTACGCCTCGTTGGCCCGGATATGCATGCCCTCGTGGATGTAGGAAATCGGATCACGCGAGGAGGAAATCAGCGCATCGCAGCGGCGCTCGGTTTCGCGCAGCTGGCTCTCGAGCCTGCGCAGTGCACGGCGCGCGCCAAGGTCGGCCCACTGGGTTTGCAGCACGGCGATGACGTGTTCGTTGCGCGCACGCAGGACCACGGCGCGGGCACCGTTGGCCAGGTCCTTGACGAATTCGGCTTCGTCGAGCACGTCTGCCAGGGCGATGACCGGGATGTCCTTGCTGTTGGCGCTGACCTGGCCCAGAACCGTGGCAAATGGCAGCACCTTGGCCGACTTGGCGGCCAGCACCATGTCGACCGGTTGCGAGGCCAGCATGTTGCCCAGTTCGTCCGCGTCGATCGGACGCAGCGGCCGGATCGCGATGCCACCGTTGCGAAAGGCACTGACGATCGCCTCGGCGTCTTCGGCGCTGTCGTCGACGATCATCAGCCGAATCGTGGTTTCTTTACCGTTCTGCATGCACAGCATCCGTTAGTGGTGCGGGTGTAATACACGATGCCCACTTCAGCGTCCATCACCGAAAGCGCGTAATTGCGCCCCGTGTCGCCCCGCGCGGCGCCTGCGGGCGTCAGGCACAAGGCCGGGTGGCGCGATCCCCGGCCGGGCAAGTGCTCATGTCCGCGGTGCCTGCAGCGGCCGCTTGCCCGGGTCGCCAGCGACTTCCCGCACCAGTTTCGGCACCAGGTAGCCCGACAGTCGGGACGCCAATGCCGCATGCAAGGCCAAGGCCTGCGCATCGGAAACCTCGAAATGGGCGACCCCGGCCACGCGGTCCAGCTGGTGCAGGTAATAGGGCAGCACGCCGGCACGAAAGCCGCGCTCGGACAGGTTGGCCAGCGCGTCCACGCTGTCGTTGACCCCGCGCAGCAACACCGCCTGGTTGAGCAGGTGGACGCCGGCCGACTTCAGCCTGCCCAGCGCGCTGTCGACGCTGGCATCGAATTCGTTGGCGTGGTTGGCGTGGATCACCAGGGTGACCGGCCAGGGCAGTCCGGCGATCCAGCGCAGCAGCGCATCGTCGATCCTCTCCGGCAGGACCACGGGCAGGCGACTGTGGATGCGCAGCCGCTTGATATGGGCGATGGGGGCCAGGGCATCGGTGAGTTCGGCCAGCTTGCCGGTGGCCAGGGACAGCGGGTCGCCGCCGGAAAGGATGACTTCGTCCACGCTCGCATCGCCCGCAACAAGCTCGACGGCTTCGCTCCATCGGCCTTTCGCTGCGGTTTCGTCCGCATAGGGAAAATGTCGGCGGAAGCAGTAACGGCAGTGCACCGCGCAGCTTCCGGTGGCCACCAGCAGCGCGCGACCGCGGTATTTCTGCAGCACGCCCGTGGCCGCGCGCGCGGCCGCATCACCGACTGCATCGAAGTCGAATCCGGACACCTGGCGCGATTCCTCGTCCAGCGGCAGGACCTGGCGCAGGAGCGGATCGTTCGCGTCTCCGCGGCGCATCCTGGCAACGAATCCGCGCGGCACGCGCAGGGGAAAGCCGGCACCAGCAGACGGAACCTGCAGGTGATCCGATGGATCCAGCCCGACCAGCGCCAGCAGCTCGGCAGGTTCGCGTACGGCGTCGCGCCACGCCTGCTGCCAGGCCGGCGGGTGTAAGGGAGAGGGGGCTGCGGTTATCATGCCGGGCTAGTACGCGTACGCCTGCCGCTGCGGCAGGATCCCATTCTATCCGGCCGGCCGCGGCACGCGGCGGGTTTGCCCTACCCGAGGAAGTGACCCATGGCCAGCTACGGCATGAACGATGTCAAGAACGGTTTGAAGATCATCGTCAACGGCGAGCCGTGCGTGATCACCGATACCGAGTACGTGAAGCCGGGCAAGGGCCAGGCGTTCACCCGCATCAAGTACCGCTTCATCAAGTCCGGGCGGACGGTGGAGCTGACCATGAAGGCGACCGACAGCCTCGAGGCCGCTGACGTGGTCGACACCGACATGCAGTTCCTCTACAGCGATGGCGAACACTGGCACTTCATGGAGCCGGAAACCTTCGAGCAGGTGCAGGCCGACAAGAACGGCGTCGGTGATGCATCCAAGTACCTCAAGGGCGAGGAGCAGTGCCTGGTGACCCTGTGGAACGGCGTGCCGATCTTCGTGCAGCCGCCCAACTTCGTCGAGCTCAAGATCACCGAAACCGACCCTGGCGTGCGCGGCGACACCTCCGGTGGCGGCGGCAAGCCGGCGGTGCTGGAGACGGGCGCGGTGGTGCGCGTGCCGCTGTTCGTCAACCAGGATGAGATCATCAAGGTGGATACCCGCAGTGGCGAATACGTGTCGCGGGTGAAGTGAGCGACATGGGCGGTGGTGAGGCCTGTGGGCATGAGTGAACGCAACTCCCAGCCCGAATCCTGTGACCTGCTGATCGAGGCCGGATTCGTGGTGCCGGTCGAGCCGCACGGCGTGGTGCTGGAAGACCACGCCGTTGCCGTTACCGGCGGCCGCATCGTTGCGCTGCTGCCGCGCCAGGAGGCGAGGAAGCGTTTTGCCGCGACCACGACCGTGTCCAGGCCTGAGGCGGTGCTGATTCCAGGTCTGGTCAATGCACACGCGCACAACCCCATGACCCTGATGCGCGGAGTCGCCGACGACCTGCCGCTGATGGAGTGGCTGCAGGGCCACATCTGGCCGACCGAAGCGGCGGTGCTGGGACCGGAGTTCGTGGGCGATGGCGTCGCGTTCTCGATTGCCGAGATGCTGCGCGGCGGCACCACCTGCGTCAACGAGAACTACTTCTATCCCGACGTGCAGGCGGCGGTGTACAAGCGCCATGGCTTCCGCGCCCTCGTAGGCCTGCCGGTGATCGATTTCCCCACCCCTTGGGCGGCGACTTCGGAGGAGTATTTCGACCGGGCGGTCGAGGTCCACGACCAGTGGCGCGGCGATCCGCTGATTGGTACCGCCTTCGCACCACATGCGCCGTACACGGTGAATGACGCGAACTTCGAACACATCCGCATGCTTGCCGACCAGCTGGACCTGTCGGTGCACCTGCATACCCATGAGACCGCGCAGGAAATCACCGATTCGATCAAGCTTCACGGGCAGCGTCCGCTGGCGCGCCTGGATCGGTTGGGGCTGGTCAACGATCGCCTGATTGCAGTCCATATGACCCAGTTGACTGAAGCGGAGATCGCGCTGTGCGCCGAGCGCGGCATCTCGGTGGTGCACTGCGCCGAGTCCAACCTGAAGCTGGCATCGGGCTTTTGCCCGGCGTGCGCGCTGGTCCGTGCCGGCGTGAACCTGGCTATCGGCACCGATGGCTGCGCCAGCAACAATGACCTGGACATGTTCGGCGAAACCCGGACCGCCTCGCTGCTCGCCAAGGGCGTGGCCAACGACCCGACCGCGCTCGACGCGGCTACGGCATTGAAAGCCGCCACCCTGGGCGGCGCTCGCGCGCTCGGATTCGGCGACAGGATCGGATCGATCGAGGCGGGCAAGCGCGCGGATCTGGTGTGCGTGGATCTGTCGGCATTGGAGACCCAGCCGCTGCACCACGTGATTTCGCAGCTGATCTACGCCACCGGACGCCAGCAGGTGAGCGACGTGTGGATCGATGGCGTGCCCAAGCTGGTCCAGCGCGAGCTGGTCGACATGGACATGGCGGCGCTGATCGCCAACGCGCGGCAGTGGCGCGAGCGCATCGGCGCCATCGCCCGCTGAGTCTTGTTTTCCATCACCGATCAGCCGATATGGTGATTGCCAGAACCGTGAGCGCAGCCATGACCCCAGAGCCAGAGACCCAGGCGCAAGAACACGCGCAAGAGCAGCAGAGCAACTTCGACCAGGTCGAGCTCGACAAGTTTGGCGCTCTGGCGCACCGCTGGTGGGATCCGGATGGCCCGCAAAAAGCGCTGCATGCACTGAACCCGGTGCGCCTGGAGTACGTGAGGGTGCGCACCGATCTGAAGTCCGCGCGTGTCCTGGACGTGGGCTGCGGAGGCGGCCTGCTGAGCGAGGCGCTGGCGGTCGAGGGCGCTCGCGTCGTGGCGCTGGACCTTGCGCCGGAGCTGATCAAGGTGGCAAGACTCCACCGGCTCGAATCGCGTGTCGAGGTCGACTACCGGCTGCAGCCGGTCGAGACGCTGGCTGAAGAGATGCCGGGCGAATTCGATGCGGTCACGTGCATGGAAATGCTGGAGCACGTGCCTGATCCCGCGGCCATTGTCGCCGCCTGCGCCACCCTGCTGCGGCCGGGGGGGCGTTTGTTCGTGTCCACGCTCAACCGCACGCCGGCGGCGTTCGCGCTGGCGATTCTCGGGGCCGAATACGTGGCCGGGCTGCTGCCCAAGGGCACCCACAGCTATCGGGACTTCATCAAGCCGGCGGAGCTTGCCAACTGGCTGCGCGCGGCCGGGCTGCAGGTCGAAGACGTCAGCGGGATCGCCTACGCGCCGTGGCGCAACGCGGCGCGGCTGACGGGCCGGACCGACGTCAACTACATCGCCTGTGCGCGCAAGCCTGCGGATGGCGAGCAGGATCGCGCGATTGGATAGTCTGGTGCGACGCTTTCCGCGCGCGGTGCTGTTCGACCTGGATGGCACCTTGCTGGACAGCGCGCCGGACATGCTGGCCACGGCCAACCGCATGCGCCGGGTTCGCGGAGAGCCGCCGATGACGCTGCCGCAGCTGCGTCCGCACGTGTCCAGGGGTTCGCGCGCCATGCTGGCGGCGGCATTCCCGGGACTGCTGCCGACGCAGCACGAAGCGATGGTCGGTGAGTTCCTGGACACCTATCTTGCGGAGATGGGGCGGCACGGGATGCTGTTTGACTCGATCGAGCCGATGCTTGCTGCCCTGGATGCCGACGGCGTCAGCTGGGGCATCGTCACCAACAAGCCGGAGTACCTGGCCCGCGACATCCTGCCGCAGCACGGATGGGAGTCGCGCTGCGCGGTCCTGATCGGTGGCGACACGCTGGCGCAAAAGAAGCCGCACCCGCTGCCGCTGCAGGTTGCGGCTCGGCGCATGGGATTCGAAACCGGGCAGTGCGTCTACGTGGGCGACGATGCCCGCGACATCGAGTCGGCGCGCGCGGCTGCCATGCCTTCGATCGCCGCGCTCTGGGGCTATCGCCAGGACGATGAGAAGCCGGAGCAGTGGGGTGCGGACGTGATCCTGGAAATGCCACATGAGCTGCTGGACGCGGGCTCGTGGCCGCGTGTGCATGAGCGTGCGAGTCGTTAGATGAATGCTTCGAGCGGTTCGGACGCGCTGGATGGTTTCCTCGGCAAATGGCAGGCGCGCTGGCCCGAGTGGAGCGTGGTGGAAGGTTTCGTGCCGGACGACCAGAGGCAACTGGCGCTTGCCTGGTTCTCACTGTTGCAGGAGTTCGAGGACGCCATGAACATCGCCGGCGATCCGCTGCCGGCCGACGCCAAGTTGGGCTGGTGGGCACAGGAGCTGCGCGACTGGTCGCAGCAGCACTCGCGGCACCCGCTGGGTCGGGTACTCGAGCCCCACGTTGCACCGTGGTCCGCTCTGGCCGAAGCGCTGTCACAGGTAGCGCATGCGCGAAACCGTCCGCTTGATCAGGACACCGCATTCCTGACGGTTGAACCGCTGGCACGGGCCATCGGCACGGTGGAGGCAGCACTGTTCGGCGCCACTCTCCATCCTGATCAAGTCCAGGCGATTGCCGCGCGCCTGCTGGCCGCGCGCCTGCAGGACGCCGACATGCACGGCGTGCCGATGCGCATCGAAGGACATCAGGCCCCCACGGTGGAGCGGTGGGCGGAGAATCTCCTTCGGCGCTGGCCGATTCGCGGCGCTGGACCGGTTCCCAGACGCCTGCTGTCAGCGCTGGGGCAGCTGCGTCTGCGTCGTTCGTTGCTGGAGGACGGCAGGCCCGCGCACCGCCTGCAGATTCTGTGGTGTGGCTGGCGCGCCGCCAGGCATTGAGGGCACGTAACGGACCGTTGCACGGGCAAACGGGCCTGCTTCGGTACAATTGAGGCCTGTCCTGCATTCTGGTCATGCTTCATGTCCGCTCCGCTCCCGCCGGCGTCCCGCAGCGCCCTGCCTGACGTCGCACATCATTCAGTGCCGCTGGCGCGCACCCTGGACTGGGTGGGCATGGACAATATCGCCTTGCCGGTCCGGATTTCCGATGGTGCAGGCGGGCACCTGCAGGTCCCGGCGAGTATCGACCTGTCGGTCAACCTGGGCAGCGCCGACTCGCGCGGCATCCACATGTCGCGGCTGTACCTGCATCTGCAGGAGGGCCTGGCACGCGAAACCATCACTCCCGCCGGGCTGCGCCACCTGCTGCAGGAAAGCGTGGACTCGCAGGCGGGGCTTTCGAGCCGTGCGCGACTGCGGATCCGGTATGACGCCCTGCTGCTGCGGCCGGCGCTGGAGAGCGGTTTCAGCGGATGGAAGCGCTATCCGGTCGAGATCGAAGCCACGCTGGACGAGGGGCACCTGCATCTGGCGCTTGGGTTTTCCCTCGAGTATTCCAGCACCTGTCCGGCCTCGGCGGCCCTGTCGCGGCAGGCCAATGCCGATCGCTTCAGCGAGGATTTCGCCGCCGCACGACCCCTTTCCACCGCCGTGGTCCACGACTGGCTCGCGTCGGAGCGCGGGCTGGCGGCAACGCCCCACGCGCAGCGCAGCCGGGCGCAGATCAGGGTGGAGTTGCGCACGCGCTTCGACGAACTGCCGCTGGTGCCGCTGATCGACGCCCTGGAAGCGGCGCTGGCAACGCCCGTGCAGACCGCGGTGAAGCGTGTCGACGAACAGGCCTTCGCCCGTCTTAATGCCGAGAACCTGATGTTCTGCGAAGACGCCGCGCGTCGCGTGGCGTCGGTGCTTGCAGATGACGAGCGCGTTTCACGCTTCGATGCCACGGTCTCGCACTTCGAGAGCCTGCATCCGCACGACGCCGTGGCGCGGGTCAGCGGCGACAACGGCTGACGCGGGTAGAGGCGTTGGCTCGACGCGCCCAGCGTGGCGCGCCGACACGGCTTGAAATCACATTCTGCGCTCCAGTACCAGCAGCGGATCGACGCGGACATCGAACCGCGCCTGCTGAAACCTGAAGTACTGCAGATTTGGAACGCGCCGCAGCGCGCCATGATCACGAACTGCTGCTCGCTTCCTACTTCCCGCGCTCCAAGACCAGCAGCGGATCGACGCGGACATCGAACCGCGTCTACTGAAACCTGAAGTACCGCAGATTTAAAACGCGCCGCAGCGTGACATGTTGGCCAATCATCAGGCGGTTTTCAATTGCCGCGCTCCAGGACCAGCAGCGGATCGACTCTTACATCGAACCAACTCATCCCCCAATGCAAATGTGGCCCGGTCGCACGCCCGGTCGCGCCGACCGCAGCAATCACCTGGCCCTGTTCCACACGGTCGCCTTCCTTCACGTCGATCCTCGACAGGTGCAGGAAGTTCGAGCTGATACCGAAACCGTGATCCAGCAGTACGGTGCCCCCGGTCAGGTAGAGGTCGGGCGCCGCGAAGGTGATCACGCCGGCAGCGGGCGCGCGCACCGGGGTCCCTGAAGGCACTGCGATGTCCATTCCCGAATGGCCCGCGCCGGGCTGGCCGTTGTAGACGCGGCCGTTGCCGAACCTGCCGCTGATCCGTCCCTGCACCGGCCACTGGAAGGCCTGGGCAAAGTCGGGTCGGGGATCGTCGCGCAGGCGCGCCGCGGTGACCTTCGCCTGTTCGCGCTGGATCCGTGCGGCAATTGCTGCAGGCGGGTTCACCGTGCGCGGCGGTACGCCGTTGACGTGCTCCACCGGCCAATCCCGTGGCGTCACCGTGATGTCGATGCGCCGCGCCGCGCCGTCTAGGGTGACGATGTCCAGCCGCAGCGGTCCTGCTTCATCGCGTCCCACGCCAAACACGACGCTGCCGTAGCCGCTGACTCGCAGGTTGCGGTCCCCATAGCGTACTTTGCTGCCGGGTGGCACCTTGCCGATCACCAGTGCGCCCTGCGATACCGCAGCGGGAAAAACGACCCCGGCGGCGGCGCTCGAACTCGCGCTCTGCGGTTGCGCGGCTGCAACCGAAAGGGTCGTGGCGGAAAGCGCCATGAGGATGCCGACCAGGATGCGACCCATCAAAGCGTTGCCCTGGTGCTTGGTTGTCCGATCAACCGGGTACTCATCAGCAGTGACCTCCATGCCGGGTGTGGATGCATTCAGGAACCGGGTCGTATCCGCCCTCGTTCAGCGGGTGGCAGCGACCGATCCGGCGCAGCGCAAGCCAAGTGCCCTTGAACGGCCCGAAACGCTGTATGGCCTGCATCGCATATTCGGAGCAGGTGGGCAGAAATCGGCAGCGCGGCCCCAGCAGAGGGCTGAGGAATCGCTTGTAAATACGCAGGATCGCGATCATGCAGCGGCCAATCATCAAGCGATGATAAGCCAGTTACCCCGCGCCGTGGTTGCTGCTATCGGCAGGGTAGGCTATAAAGACGCCCCTTCCCGGACCCCCGGGACTTCAAGGAAGCGCTTTTCGTGGCCGCCAAGAAACCTGTCAAGAAGGCCGCCAAGGCGGTCAAGAAAACTCCAGTGAAGTCGGCGTCAAAAAGCGCTTCGTCCGGGAAAGCGGCCGCCAGGAAAGCCGTAGCCAAGAGCGGCCCGAAAATGCCAGCCGGAAAGTCGGCGGCTGCCAAGCCTGCTGCCAAAAAGGTGGCGGCCAAGAAGCCCATCGCGAGCAAGCCGCTGGCCAAAAAGGCCGCAGTGCAGAAGCCGGCGTCGAAAAAGCCCGTCGCTGCCAAGTCAACCGCCAAGAAGGCGCCGGCTAAAAAGTCGGTTGCCAGCAAGCCAGCGCCCAAGCCGTCCGCCAGCCCACGGGTCAGCGCGCCCAAGGTGCCTGCGAAGGCTCCGGTCAAGTCCGCAGCGGATAAGAACAAGTCCAAGCAGTCGGCTGCCAAGAAAGCGCCGACCAGCATCGCACAACCGAAAACCTCTCCCAAGGCCGCTGCGCCGGGCAAAGCGCCGGCCGTCAAGGCTGCTGCTGCCCCCACGGCTGCGACCGTCGCCAAAACGAGTCCCCCGAAGAACGTGCCTTCCCCCAAACCTACATCGAAGAAATCATCCAAGACCGCCGCCTTGCCGCCTCGGCCTGTGGCCAAGCCACCGACCCCGCGTCCGGTGGGCAAGGTTGCCGTCGCCGTCGTGTCACGCCAGGCTCCGCCAGCCCCCAAGGGGAAGGTCCGGGTGGTCCCCTACAAGATCGACGAAACCAGCGGGCGACCGGTGCTGCCTGAGGGCTACAAACCAGCCGCCGACGAGGAGTACATGAGCGCACTGCAGCTCGAGTACTTCCGCCAGCGCCTGGCGAACTGGCGTGCCGACCTGGTCGAGGAATCCAAGCAGACCATCGAGAACCTAAAGGAGGAAGTGCGCGACGTCGGCGACGAGGCCGAGCGCGCTACCCGTGAAACCGAAAACTCGCTGGAACTCCGGACCCGTGATCGCTATCGCAAGCTGATCGGCAAGATCGACAGCACGCTCAAGCGTCTCGATGCAGGCGACTACGG
Organism: Lysobacterales bacterium; assembly: GCA_038233685.1. Taxonomy (GTDB): domain Bacteria; phylum Pseudomonadota; class Gammaproteobacteria; order Xanthomonadales; family Xanthomonadaceae; genus Pseudoxanthomonas_A. Next base: position 12,534 of record JBBSVH010000040.1, read on the forward strand.
CTACTGTGCCGACAGCGGCGAGGAAATCGGCCTGGATCGACTCGAAGCCCGGCTCACCGCCGAGCGCACGATCGATGCGCAGGAACGCTGGGAGCACATGCAGAAGCAGCAGGGCGAATAGGCCCGCCGCCACAGCCGCAAATCCGAAAAGCCCCGCCTTGCGGGGTTTTTCTTTGCGTGGAGTCAGGAGGCAGGCAACCCCGCGTCAGGCCACGCTCAATGCAGGTCGCGGAGGTTCAGCCGCCGGAGCCGGGGCGCCTTCCATGCCGTGATGCCGACCACGCCAAGCGTCATGCACCCGCCGAAGACCACCGAAGGCACCAGCCCCAGCAAGCGCGCCGCAAGCCCTGATTCGAATGCCCCCAGTTCGTTGGACGAGCCGATAAAAATGCCGTTGATCGAGGACACGCGCCCGCGCAGCGCGTCGGGGGTGGCCAGTTGCAGGATTGTCGAGCGCAGCACCACTGAAATCCCGTCGCACATTCCCGAGAGCACCAGCATCGCTGCCGAAAGCCAGAAGCTGCGCGAAAGCGCAAAGGCGATGATGCACACTCCGAAGCCGGCCACGGCGAACAGCAGGAGGCGCCCTGCGTTGCGCTGAACCGGCCTGCGCGCCAGCCAGACGCCCACCAGCACGGCGCCGGCTGCTGGCGAAGCGCGCAGGATTCCAAGCGCCTCGGGCCCTTGGCCGAGGATGTCGTGGATGAATGCCGGTAGGAGCGCGATGGCGCCGCCGAACAGCACCGAGAACATGTCCAGCGCCTGCGCCCCGAGCACGATCTGGTTGTTCAAGACGAAGCGCAGACCTTCGCCGATGCTCTTGAAGACTGGAGCTCGCTCGGCTGGCGCGGGTGGTTCGGTCACCTGCAGTGCGATGACTGCGACCGCCGCGGCCGCCGAGAAACCAGCCGCCACCAGATAGGCGGTGGTCTTGCCCCCCCAGGCGATAAGCAGGCCTCCGATCGCCGGGCCCAGTACCAGGCCGGTCTGCATCACCACGCTGCCGATGCCGGCACCGCGCGCAAACTGCTCGCGCTTTAGGACCCGAGCGAACAGCGCCACGTAGACCGGCGACAGAAAAGCCCGCACCACGCCGTTGAGGGCAATGGCCACGTACAGGGTTAGGGTGCCGTAGGCCGGGACGTGCCCGCTGGCGACGCCGGCCAGCAGCAGGGTGGTGGCCAGCAGCCCGATGCAGGCGAACATGCCGAGCTTGCGACGAGGCAGATGATCGACGGCATAGCCTGCGAACAGGGCAAAGCAGAAGTACGGAATGACCTCGGCCAGGCCGATCAGGCCCAGTGCCCACGCATCGCGGGTGATCTCGTAGATGTGCCAGCCGACCGTGACGGCGACGATCTGGTAGGACAGCATTGCCAGCAGCCGATACACCAGCAGCCCGACGAAACCGGGTGCACTCAGCGGCGAATCCGCCGCCGCTACGGCGTCTGGATTGCGGATTTGGCGCTGTCCTGGATGGAGCCGAGCAGGGCCATGAGGCCGTTGCTGCGGGTCGGGGAGAGATGCTTGGCCAGGCCGATGTCCGCGATGTAGTCCGCAGGCGTGCCGAGTATCTCCTCGGCCGTGCGTCCCGAGTAGACACGCAGCGCCAGATAGATCAGGCCCGAGACGATTGCCGAGTCGCTGGTGGCGAGGAACTGCATGCGCGCAGCGTCGCCGCTGGCCACGATCCAGACCATGGACTGGCACCCGAGCAGGCGATGCTCTTCGACCTTGCACGCCTCGGGAAACGACGGCAGCTTGCGACCCAGGTCGATCAGGTACTGGTAGCGCTCGGACCAGTCGCTGAAGAAGGCGAACTCATCCTTGATCGCCAGCTGTGCATCGTTGGCAGTGGGCTCCATCGGGAAGATCGCGTCGCTCATGCAGGTTGCCCCGGGTCCCGTTGCGCGCGCCTGTTCGTGGCGGGGAGCATGTCAGGCACGCTTCCAGCGCACGCCGGCGGCGGTGTCTTCGAGCAGGATGCCGTCCGATGCCAGCGCATCGCGGATGCTGTCGGCGCGGGCGAAGTCGCGCGCTTCCCTGGCCGCATTGCGCTGGTCCACGAGCGACTGGATACGGGCGTCGTCGTCGCCGCTGGCACCCTTCGCAAACCACTCGGCCGGTGACTGCTGCAAAAGACCCAAGGCAAGGCCAGCACCCAGAAGGTGGCTTTTCAGGCCATCTAGGTGCTTGCGTTCCACGTCACCGCCACGGTCGCTGTTGACCAGCAGCGAACGCGCCTGGCCGGCCAGGGCAGCGATCTCGGAGAGCGCCTGCGGCGTGTTCAAGTCGTCGTCCAGGGCAGACTCGACGCTCGCAGGAATCACCGGCTCGCCGTCATACCCGGAGAGGTCCCTCAGGGTGCCGTACAGCCGGTCCAGGGTTCGCACCGACTGCTCGACCAGCGCATCGTTCCAGTCCAGCGGTTGGCGGTAGTGTGCCGACAGCAGGGCCAGGCGCAAGGCCTCGGGCGGATGTTGCTGCAGCAGCACGTGGACCTTCTCGATGTTGCCCAGGGACTTAGACATCTTGGCGCCACCGAAATTCAGCATGCCGTTATGCAGCCAGAAGCGCGCGAAGATCCTGCCGCCGTGTGCGCATTCACTCTGTGCGATCTCGTTCTCGTGGTGCGGAAACTGCAGGTCCACGCCGCCGGCGTGGATGTCGATGGTCTCGCCGAAATGTGCGCTGATCATCGCCGAGCATTCAATATGCCAACCGGGGCGGCCGCGGCCCCATGGGGATTCCCAGCCCGGCATGTCGTCGCTGGAAGGCTTCCACAGCACGAAGTCTCCGGGGTTGCGCTTGTAGGGCGCCACCTCGACCCGAGCACCCGCAAGCATCTCCTCGGGATCGCGGCGCGACAGCTTGCCGTAGGCCGGGAAACTGGCAACCGCGAACAGCGCATGTCCTTCGGCCGCATACGCGTGCCCACTTTCGATCAACTGCTCGATCATCGCGATGATCTGCGGGATATGCGCGGTGGCTTCAGGCTCCAGGTCCGGTGGCGCCACGCCCAGCGCGGCCATGTCGGCGCGGTAAATGGCCGCATATCGGTCGGTGATCACGTGGATGGGCACGCCTGCCTCTCGCGCCGCCTGGTTGATCTTGTCGTCTACGTCGGTGATGTTGCGCGCGTAGCGCAGGCCTCCGTGGCGGCGGCGCAGCAGGCGCGCCAGTACGTCGAACACCACCGGGCCGCGTGCATTGCCGATGTGCGCGTAGTTGTAGACCGTAGGCCCGCAGACGTACATCGTGGGGCAGGCCGGATCGGCTGGGACGAACGCTTCGGCCAGTCGAGTCAGGTTGTTGTGCAGGCGCAGGGTCATCGGCATTTACACAGGGCGGAATGGTGATTCTACCGGCGCGCTCCGGGCGCTGACAGCATCGATTCAGCCCCACTCAAGCCGCACTGCCTACACTGGGGTCCAGATTCGCACTTCGAGACCTCATGGGCCTGCTCAACCGCACATCGTCCGCGCTTTGCCTGATGGCACTGGCCAGCGCACCGGCGGTGGCCTTGGGCGCAGGCTCGACGACCGTCCTCCAGGTGGAAAACGTGAGGTTGGACTATGCGCACGTGCTGCGTGTCGAGCCGGTGTACCAGACGCTCCGGGCATCGCGTATGCAGATGCTTTGCGAGGACGCAGCGCCACCCAGCCCCGTGCAGGCCCGCGAGCAGGAGGAAGAGGGCCGGTGGTCGCGATGGGTCAATACGGTCAAAGGTGCTTTCTCGGAGGGGGATCAGGAGCGCGACGTGCCCGAGACGCCCGCTCCGCCAGCCAAACCGGATTGCCGGATGGTGCCGATCAAGCGCGAGTTCCGCCGCCCCATCGCCTATGACGTGGACTATGTTTACAAGGGCATGCAGTACCGCTCGCGCCTGGCCGAAGACCCAGGCAACCGGCTGCGTATTCGCGTTTCGGTAATGCCGTACATGGCCGATGAAGCCGGGGCGACGCCTTGAACCTGCCTTGCGCTGCCAGCGCCGGTCATGCGAGCATGCTGTGGTGAAGACGAACCAGCCCCTGTACGCAAGCAGCGCCCGCATGGCCTCGGGCATGACCTCGCGTGCTCGCCGACCGGAAACCCGAATCTAGCTGGGTCACCGGACGTCGTCGATCGTTCAACCGGAACCCAGCCAGGCGCTGGGTTTTTTCGTTTCTGGATCAAGGAAGCCGTGATGAAGCCTGCACCAATGAAGAATTTCCTGAACACGCAGGACTGCACCCGCGCCGAGATCGATGCGCTGCTGGCGCGTGCCGTGCAGTACAAGCAGCAGAAAATCGGCGATGCGCTGAAGGGCCGGTCCATCGCGCTGGTGTTCTTCAACCCCTCCATGCGCACCCGCACCAGCTTCGAGCTGGGCGCGTTCCAGCTTGGTGGCCACGCGGTGGTGCTGCAGCCGGGCAAGGACGCCTGGCCGATCGAATTCAACGTGGGTACGGTGATGGACGGCGATACCGAGGAACATATCGCCGAAGTGGCCCGTGTGCTGGGGCGCTATGTCGACCTGATCGGCGTGCGCGCGTTCCCGAAGTTCATTGATTGGTCGCAGGATCGCGAAGACCTGGTGCTCACGAGTTTTGCGAAGTATTCGCCGGTGCCGGTCATCAATATGGAGACCATCACCCACCCCTGCCAGGAGTTGGCCCACATTATGGCGCTGCAGGAACATTTCGGAACGACCGACCTGCGCGGCAAGAAGTACGTGTTGACCTGGACCTACCACCCCAAGGCGCTGAACACCGCGGTGGCCAACTCCGCGCTCACCATCGCCACCCGCATGGGCATGGACGTGACCCTGCTGTGCCCGACGCCGGACTATGTGCTGGACGAGCGCTACATGGGCTGGGCCGCGCAGAACGTGGCCGAAAGCGGCGGTTCGCTTCAGGTCAGCCACGACACCGACAGCGCCTACGACGGCGCCGATGTCGTCTATGCCAAGAGCTGGGGCGCGCTGCCGTACTTCGGCAACTGGGAGCCGGAAAAGCCTATCCGCGACCAGTACAGGCACTTCATCGTGGACGAGCGAAAGATGGCGCTGACCAACAACGGCGTCTTCAGCCACTGCCTGCCACTGCGCAGGAACATCAAGGCCACCGATGGCGTCATGGACTCGCCACAGTGCATCGCCATCGACGAGGCCGAGAACCGACTGCACGTGCAGAAGGCGATCATGGCGAGGCTGATGGGGCAGTAGGGAGGCGCGCGGAAGCAGGGAACACGGGACAGGTCATGTATTTTTCAATTGCCTGCAGCCGGTCTACCTTTGCCCGACATGTTTCAGCAGGCACCCGACCCTGCACTTCCCGCTCCCAGCTACCATCATTTCCAATCCCTACCCAACCCGTTCCCCTTACCTCCGGCCCACACGCCCATGAATGCTTCCCAAGACATAGTCCTCGCCTTTTCCGGCGGCCTCGACACCAGTTTCTGCGTGCCCTACCTGCAGGAGCAGGGCTGGCGCGTGCACACCGTGTTCGCCGACACCGGTGGCGTGGATGCCGAGGAGCGCGCGTTCATCGAGCAGCGTGCGGCCGAACTCGGTGTCACCAGCCACGTGACCGTCGATGGCGGCCCCGCGATCTGGAGCGGCTTCGTGAAGCCCTTCGTCTGGGCGGGCGAGGGCTACCAGGGGCAGTACCCGCTGCTGGTGTCCGACCGCTATCTCATCGTCGATGCGGCGCTGGAGCGTGCGCGCGAACTGGAGACCAACGCCATCGCCCACGGCTGCACCGGCATGGGCAACGACCAGGTGCGTTTCGATCTGTCGGTCAAGGCCTCGGGCGACTATCGGATCGTCGCGCCGATCCGCGAGATCCAGAAGGAGCACACGCAGACCCGCGCCTATGAGCAGGCCTACCTGGAGCAACGCGGGTTCGGCGTGCGTGCCAAGCAGCAGGCTTACACGATCAACGAAAATCTGCTGGGCCTCACTCTTTCCGGTGGAGAAGTCGATCGCTGGGAGGCGCCGGGCGAAGGTGCGCGCGGCTGGTGCGCGCCGCGCGAAGACTGGCCGCAGTCGCCGCTCTCGGTGACCCTGTGTTTCAGCAACGGCGAAGCGGTGGCACTGGATGGCGAGGGGCTGCCCGGCCATGAAATCCTGGCCAGGTTGAATCGCGAGTTCGCCCGATACGGGGTCGGGCGCGGCATGTACACCGGCGACACAACCATCGGCCTCAAAGGACGCATCGTGTACGAAGCGCCGGGGCTGACCGCGTTGCTGGTCGCGCATCGGGCGCTTGAAGAGGCGGTTCTGAGCAAGCAGCAGAACCGCTTCAAACCCGATGTGGCGCGCAAGTGGGTCGAGTTGCTGTACGAAGGCTTCTTCCATGACCCGCTCAAGACCGACCTGGAGGCGTTTCTTGCGTCGTCGCAGGCGACGGTCAACGGCGAGGTCGTGCTGGAAACACGCGGCGCACGTGTCGATGCCGTGGCAGTGAAGTCGCCGCATATCCTGCATGCGAAGGGCGCGACCTACGCCCAGTCAGCCGACTGGGGCGTGGAGGAGGCCGAAGGATTCATCAAGCTTTTCGGAATGAGCAGCACCCTGTGGGCGGAGGTCAACCGCTGATCCTGTAGGCGCGGGCCCAGCCCGCAATGGCTGCACCGGTAAAGAATGATCGCGGGCGGGGCCCGTTCCTACACAAACGCTGGAATCACATGCTCGACTCCGTTCTCACGCACCTCGAAGCACTGGTCTTGCACGACACCCGCAATCCGCCGCGGGCGATCACCAGCGGCGGGATCTTCGAGTACATACAGTCGCAGCTCGACGGCTTCAAGGTGGAGGTCATTGACCACGGCGCAGGCGCGGTGTCGCTGTTCGCTGTCCGTGGCTCTCCGGTAACGCTGTTCAACGTGCATCTGGACACCGTGCCGTCGTCGCCGGCATGGAGCGCCGATCCGCTGCGGCTGCGGGTGACCGATGACCATGCCATTGGCCTGGGCGCCTGCGACATCAAGGGCGCGGCTGCAGCCCTGATCGCTGCAGCCCGGGTGAGCACCGGCGACGCGGCGTTCCTGTTCACCAGTGACGAAGAAGCCAACGACGCGCGCTGCATTGCCGCGTTCCTTGCGCGCGACCACGGTTTCCGGCAGGCCATCGTTGCCGAGCCGACGCGCTGCGAAGCGGTGCTGGCACACCGCGGCATCAGCGCGGTGCGCATGGCGTTCAAGGGGCAGGCGGGACACGCGTCGGCAGAGAACGCGCTGTCGCTCAGCGCCGTGCACAACGCGATGCGCTGGGGTAGCAGCGCCCTCGACTTCGTGCAGGACCAGCATCACCTGC
>JBBSVH010000041.1:0-19539 GCA_038233685.1 Lysobacterales bacterium
AGCAGGCGGCTGTGCAGGTAGAACACGTCGCCCGGGTAGGCTTCGCGGCCTGGCGGGCGCTTGAGCAGCAGCGAGATCTGGCGGTAGGCCACGGCCTGCTTGGACAGGTCGTCGTACACGATCAGCGCGTCTTCGCCGCGGTCCATGAAGTACTCGCCCATGGTGCAGCCGGCGTATGCGCTGATGTACTGCATCGCGGCCGACTCGGACGCGGTGGCGGCGACCACCACGGTGTGCGCCAGCGCGCCGTTCTCTTCCAGCTTGCGCACGATGTTTGCAACCGTCGATGCCTTCTGGCCAATGGCCACGTACACGCACTTGATACCGGTGTTCTTCTGGTTGATCACCGCGTCGATGGCCAGCGCGGTCTTGCCGGTCTGGCGGTCGCCGATGATCAGCTCACGCTGGCCGCGGCCGATCGGGATCATCGAGTCAACGGTCTTGTAGCCGGTCTGCACCGGCTGCGACACCGACTTGCGCCAGATCACGCCGGGAGCGACGCGCTCCACCGGCGCGGTCATCTTGGCTTCGATCGGGCCCTTGCCGTCGATCGGCTCGCCCAGCGCATTGACCACGCGGCCCAGCATTTCCGGGCCGACCGGCACTTCGAGGATGCGGCCGGTGGTCTTGGCGATGTCGCCCTCGCGCACGTTCTGGTAGTCGCCCAGGACCACGGCGCCGACCGAGTCGCGCTCCAGGTTCAGCGCCAGGGCGAAGGTGTTGTTGGGCAGCTCGACCATCTCGCCCTGCATCACGTCGGCCAGGCCGAAGATGCGCACGATGCCGTCGGACACGCTGGTCACGGTGCCTTCGTTGCGGGCCTCGGCGGCCAGCTTGACCTTCTCGATCCGGGTCTTGATCAGTTCGCTGATTTCGGAGGGGTTGAGCGTGGTAGCCATCTCGTTGTTTCCCTTGTGCCAGCGTTGCCGCCGGTGGTTCGATTCGTTCGTGGGTGGGGCGTGCGGCATGTGCCGCGAACCCGCGCCGTGTGTGTGTTACTGGGCCAGAGCAGCCTGCAGTCGCGACAGCTTGCCTTTCAACGAGCCGTCGATGACCACGTCGCCGGCGGCGATCACCGCACCGCCGATGAGCGATGCATCGATCGCGGTGTCGAGATCGACCTCGCGGCCAAAACGCCGCCGCAGTGCGGCCTTGATCGTGTCCAGCTCGGCCGGAGGCAGCAGCGTGGCCGAGGTCACCGTGGCCTTGACCACGCGCTCGGCATCGGCGCGCAGTTCTTCGTACAGGCCTGCGATCTCCGGCAGCTGCTGCAGGCGGCGGTTTTCCGCCAGCACGCCGAGGAAGCGGGTGAACGCTTCACCGGCACCGTCGATCGCCAGCAGCGCCACCGCATCGTCCTGCGACAGCTGCGGATGCATCAGCGACGACGCCGCGCGCGGATCGGCGGCGACGCGCGACGCAAATGCCAGCGCGTTGGACCAGTCAGCAAACGCACCTTCGTCCTTGGCAATGGCGAAGGCTGCGCGGGCATACGGTCGGGCTAGGGTCAGGGCCTGGCTCATCGATCAGATCTCAGCGGCCAGTTCATCGAGCAGCGCTTTGTGGGCGTTGGCATCGATCTCGCGACGCAGCAGCTTCTCGGCGCCGCTCACGGCCAGCATCGACACCTGCCTGCGCAGGTCCTCGCGGGCACGGGTGCTGGCGGCGTCGATCTCGGCGATGCCCATCGCCTTCTGGCGGTTGGCTTCGATGATGGCGTCGTTCCTGGCCGCTTCGACGATCTGGTTGGCGCGCTGGTGGGCCTGGTCGATGATCTCGTTGGCCTTGACCCGCGCTTCCTTGAGTGCCTCGTTGACCTTGTCCTGCGCCTGCGCCAGGTCCTTCTGGCTGCGATCGGCCGCGGCCAGGCCTTCAGCGATCTTCTGCTGACGCTCCTCGATGGCCGCGATGATGTGCGGCCAGCCGAACTTCATGACCATCCACGCCACCGCGAAAAACGCGATGCCCTGGATGATGAAGGTCAGGTTGATATCCATTGCTTACTCCAGACACCGGTGCATTTGAGCACCGGCGTTAGCCATTGCCGGGGTGACGGATCAGCCAGCGATCACGTTCAGGAACGGGTTGGCGAAGATCAGCAGCAGCGCGATGGCCACGCCGATGATCGGCACCGCGTCCAGCAGGCCGGCGACGATGAACATCTTGGTCTGCAGCATCGGGGTCAGCTCCGGCTGGCGGGCCGAGCCTTCGAGGAACTTGCCACCGAGGATGGCGAAACCGATCGCGGTGCCAAGGGCGCCAAGACCGATCAACAGGCCGGCCGCGATGACCGTGAACTTCGCCACTTCGGCGTAGAGGGCAAGATTTTCCATGGTGTTCTCCGTACTACTGGTCAGTTTGAAAGGATGGGGCGGAAGGGTGGATCGAAACTGTAAACGGGGTGCTCGGAACCGGTCAGTGACTCTCGGCGGCCATGCTCAGGTAAACCACGGTCAACATCATGAAGATGAAGGCCTGCAGCGTGATCACCAGGATGTGGAACGCGGTCCATACGAAACCGGACACGAACTGCAGCGGCGCCATCAGCCAGGTGACGCCGCTGGACGCGCTGGCGTTGAGGGTCATCAGGGCGATCAGGATGAAGATCAGCTCGCCGGCGTACATGTTGCCGAACAGTCGCAGGGTCAGCGAAAGCGGACGCACCAGCTCCTCGATGATCCGCAACAGCAGGTTGGCCGGCGCCAGCAGGATCTTCATCACCGTGCCTTCGGCGTGGAACGGCGCGGTGAACGCCTCCTTGACGAAGGTGCCCAGGCCCTTGTGGCGGATGCCGAACACCTGGATCAGCAGGAACACCATGAGCGACAGGCCCAGGGTGACGTTGAGGTCGGCGGTGGGAACGGCGCGCAGGTACGGGACGCCGGCGGCTTCGGCCGCGGCAGGCAGCCAGTCGACCGGGATCATGTCCATGAAGTTCATCAGGAACACGAGGCAGAAGATGGTGATCGCCAGCGGCGCGATCAGCTTGCTGCGGCCGTGGAAGGTCTCGCGCACCAGGCCATCGACGAAGCCGACGACCATTTCAACGCCGGCCTGGAACTTGCCGGGCACGCCAGCGGTGGCGCGGCGCGCAGTGCTGATGAACACGACCAGGAACAGGGCCGACAACGCCAGCGAGATGATCACGCTGTCCACGTTGATGACCATGAACTTGCCTTCTCCCACGTGCCACTGGAGATGGTGCAAATGGTGCTGGATGTATTCGGTGGACCCGCCACCGGAGGCCGTTTCAGCGCTCACGTTCTACCCTGACACTAAAGTTCAAAACCAGTGGGTACGCGATCAATGCGACCGCGAGCCCTGCCAGCATGGGGAGCGGCGGCAAGCGCCCGACACCCGATGCAACGGCGAATATCGCCACAACCACCACCCATTTGAGCGTGGTACCCAAGGCCAGCCTGAAAAAGGCCACCCGTGCCGGCACCACACCCCCGCCCAGCGCGACATTCGCAGCCAGGGCGCCACCGGCCACCACGCCGACCCCGCCGAGCAGCGCCGCGTATGCTGCGGACGGCCCTTGGAGCAGGAAAACCAGGGCCACCAGCACCACGGCAGCCAGCTGGTAAGCCGCTGCCCGCAACGCCAGTCGCCGGCCTGCGGCGGCGGAGTTCAACACAGGCAGAGCCCGGGGAGTGGAGGGAGACGAGGCTGAAAAAGAGGCCCCGTCGAGCCCCGAAAGTATAGCAGGCGTGGGATTTGAGCGGCAAGCCTGTGGATGCGATGGGGATATGAGGGTGGGCCGTGCCCGTCGCCGCGCTTCTCCCGTGCCGGCCCGCGCCCCTGCGGCTCTGCTTTTCAGCAAAAAATCCAGCGGAACTTTGACCCGGGAGGGTGGTCTGGTTCGTGCAAGGCCTGCAGCTCAGTCCTCGTCGATGATCGCTGCAGACTCCCAGAAGCCCCGGCCGCCTGCCGGGGCTTCTTCTTTGCTGGACCCCGGACGTCTGCAGGAAGCTGCGTAGCAGCTGACGGGCAGATCTCATGCCCGCCGAATAGATCCGCGCCCTCTCCTGTAGATGCGAGACCGTCTAATTCTCAGCGCTGACCTGTAGATCCGGGCTTGCTCGGATGTCATTGACCCAGTGGCGAGAGCATCCGAGCAAGCTCGGATCTACGCGGGAGCGGTTGGGGCGTCCGAGCAAGCTCGGATCGACGCGGGAGCGCCAGGGGCGTCCGAGCAAGCTCGGATCTACGCTGGAGCGGCCAGGGCATCCGAGCACGGCCCGGGCATCCGTGCAGGCCGGATCTGCGCGGAAGAATCGCAGACGGATTTATCCTTGAACGTCCACGGCAAGCAACCGCCACATGCGATGCCGTTCAATTCCCAGCACAGCCCCGTAGATCCGAGCTTGCTCGGATGCCATTGACCCGGTGGCGAGAGCATCCGAGCAAGCTTGGATCTACGCGGGAGCGGTTGGGGCGTCCGAGCAAGCTCGGATCGACGCGGACATGGGGACGGCTGGTCGAACGGGCACAAGATCGCTGCCGCAGCACTGTTTCGAGCCGCTATTTCTTCTTCGGGATGTACAGGTCGGTGATGGTGCCCTCGAAGACCTCGGCGGCCATGGCCACGGTCTCGCCCAGGGTCGGGTGCGGATGGATGGTGTGGCCGATATCGGCCGCCTCGGCGCCCATTTCGATGGCCAGGCAAATTTCCGATATCAGGTCGCCGGCATGCACGCCGACGATGGCCCCGCCGATGATGCGTTCGCTTTCACTGTCAAATATGAGCTTGGTGAAGCCTTCGCTGCGGCCGTTGCCGACCGCGCGCGCTGAGGCCGCCCACGGGAACTTGCCAACGCCGACCTTCAATCCCTTGGCCTTGGCCTCGGTTTCGGTCACGCCCACCCAGGCCACTTCCGGATCGGTGTAGGCCACCGACGGGATTACGCGCGCCACCCACTCCCGGCCCTTGCCAGGCGCGCCCTCGCCAGCGGCCACTTCGGCCGCCAGCTTGCCCTCGTGGGTGGCCTTGTGCGCCAGCATCGGCTGGCCCACCAGGTCGCCGATGGCGAAGATGTGCGGCACGTTGGTGCGCATCTGCCGGTCGACCGCGATGAAGCCGCGATCGGACACTCTCACGCCGGCTTTCCCAGCATCGAGTTTTCCGCCGTTCGGGGTACGGCCGACGGCGACCAGCACGCGGTCGAACGTGCCGCTTTCCAGCTCGGCCTTGCGCCCTTCCTCGGCGGCCTCGAACTGTACGCTGATGCCCTTCTTCGAAGCCTCGACCTTACCTGCCCTGGTCTTGAGATGGACGGCCACACCCTGCTTCTTCAATCGGTCGGCCAGCGGCTTCACCAGGTCCTTGTCGGCGCCCGGCATCAGCTGGTCCATGAACTCGACCACGGTGACGTCACTGCCCAGCGCGCGGTACACGGTGGCCATTTCCAGGCCGATGATGCCGCCGCCCACGACCAGCATCTTCTTCGGTATCTCGGCCAGCTCCAGCGCATCGGTCGAATCCATCACCCGCGGGTCGTCCCACGGGAAGGACGGGAGCTTCACCGCCTGCGAACCCGCCGCGATCACGCACTGGCCGAAGCGCAGCAGCTGGGTCTTGCCATCCTCGCCCACGATCTCTAGCTCGTTCGCCGAAACGAATTTCGCCACGCCCTGCACGCTGCGCACCTTGCGCTGTCTGGCCATGCCGGCCAGACCCTTGGTGAACTGGCCGACCACTTTTTCCTTGTAGCCGCGCAGCTTGTCCAGCGCGATCTTCGGCTTGCCGAAATCAACGCCGTATTCCGCAGCGTGGGCGGCTTCGTCGATCACCGCCGCCGAATGGAGCAGCGCCTTGGACGGGATGCAGCCCACGTTGAGGCAGACGCCACCCAGGGTCGAGTAACGTTCGACCAATACCGTGTCCAGGCCGAGATCGGCGGCGCGGAACGCCGCGGTGTAACCGCCAGGCCCGGAGCCCAGGACCACCAGGGCGCATTCGATGTCGGCTGGCCGGCCACTGCCTTGGGCCGGCTTGGGCGCATCGGCCGAAGGCGCGGCAGGCGATGGCGCCACCGGTGGCGGCCGAGCGCCTGCATCGGCAGCCTTCACCTCACCAGCTTGGAGGGGTCGCGCTGCAGCAGCGGGTGAGGGGGCGGGCTTCGCGCTCGGCCCGGAATCCTCTCCCTCATCCGCGCTCTGGGCACCTTCTCCTGCGGCTGGAAGTGACGCAGAAGCCTCTGCTTCGAGCACCACTACCACGCTGCCTTCGGACAGCATGTCGCCAAGCTTGACCTTCAACTCCCTGACCACCCCGGCCGCCGCCGAAGGCACCTCCAGGGTCGCCTTGTCCGACTCCAGCGTGACCAGGCTCTGGTCCTTGGCCACGGTGTCGCCCACCGCCACCAGGATCTCGATCACCGGAACGTCGGCGTAGTCGCCGATATCCGGGACTTTTACTTCAATCGTGGCCATTTCGTTCCTCTGTCAAATCCGGATTGTCGAGTTCCCTGCTCTTGGCCGCTGCCTTGAGCTCCCTGGTTTTCTCCTCGGCGACGTCGCGCTCGACGTCATCAACCGCATCGTTGGACGTGGGTGCCGAGACCTCGGGCGGCGCAGGCTTCGGCACGTCCGCTTCCAGCCGCAGCGCCTTCAGCGCGTGCTCGCCGCTGAGACCGAACAGGCTGCGCAGGTGCAGGTCCTGCTGGGGGACCGGAATCTCCAGCGAGTGTCGCTCGAGCGCCGAGTGCAGGGCCCAGTTGTAGGCCGCCTTGACCGCTCCCGGGCGTTTGGTCGCTTCGGCGGTGAGCCACACCACCAGCTCGAAGTTGAGGCTGCTGTCGCCGAACTCGCTGAGCCACACCTGCGGCTTGCGCGGCCCCTCCTGCTCGAGGGTGAAGGGGACTTCGGCGGCGGCTTCGAGCGCCGCGCGCTTGACCACCTCCTTGTCGCTGCCGTAGGCCACGCCGAAGGGAATGTGCACGCGCCGCGAAACGTCGCGGTAGGTCCAGTTCACCACCCGGCCGGTGACGAACTCGGAATTGGGCACCAGGATGTCGATGTTGTTGTTGGTCACGATCCGGGTCGCGCGGATCTTGACGTCGCGGACTTCACCGTGAACTCCGGATTCCAGTTCGACGAAGTCCCCCACCTTCAGCGACTTGTCGAACAGCAGGATCAGCCCGGAGATGAAGTTGCTGAAGATCGCCTGCAGGCCGAAACCCAGGCCAACGCCCAGGGCGCCCGCGAACACTGCCAGTTTGCCCACCGGAATCCCGACCACCGACAGCGCCATCAGTAGGCCGACCACCAGCAGCGTGTATTGCAGCAGCCGGGTGATGGTGTAGAGCGAGGCGCGGTTGGCGTTGGGGAATTTTTCCCCGTAACGGGCCAGTGCGCGGCGCGCGGCCAGCGACAGGAACCAGGTGACCAGCAGCACCACGCCTGCCAACAGCAGGCCGCCTACGGTGATCGACATGCCGGCGAAGGGCAGCAGGTCGTAGTTGAGGATGGGCTTGAGTCCCTCGGCACCGTCGGATGCGAGCTGCCGCGCGGCGTCGGCCGAGCGCTCGCCCGCTGCGGCCAGGCTGTTCTCGTCAGCGGGCGCCGGCCGTGCCATCAATTTGCTCGCATGCTGAGGGCCTGCGGACTGAAGCGCTGTATGCGCAGGCCCGGGCGGGAATTGCGCCTCACAGCAACACGCGGCGCATGTCGCCCAGCAGCTGCGCCAGGTAGGCGGTGAAGCGTGCCGCCGAGGCACCGCCGATCACCCGGTGGTCGTAGCTGAGCGACAGCGGCAACTGCAGGCGCGGCTGGAACTGCTTGCCGTCCCACACCGGCTGCATCGACGATTTGGACACGCCGAGGATCGCCACCTCGGGCGCGTTGACGATCGGGCTAAAGGCGGTTCCGCCGATGCCGCCCAGCGAGCTGATCGAGAAGCAGCCGCCCGACATCTCGGCCGGGCCAAGCTTGCCTTCGCGCGCCTTGCCGGCGAGCTCATTCATTTCCCTGGCCAGTTCAGCGACGCCCTTCTGGTCCACGTTACGGATCACCGGCACCACCAGGCCTTTGGGCGTGTCGGCGGCAAAGCCGATGTGGAAGTACTTCTTCAGCACCAGGTTTTCGCCACTGTCGTCGAGCGAGGCGTTGAAGTCGGGATATTTCTTCAGCGCCGCCACGGTGGCCTTGAGCAGGAACGCGAGCATGGTCACCTTGGTCCCTGCGCCACCCTTGTTGGCCCTCTCGTTTTCCTTGTTCAACACGACGCGCAGTTCTTCCAGGTCGGTGATGTCGGCGTGGTCGTGCTGGGTGACGTGCGGGATCATCGCCCAGTTGCGTGCCAGGTTGGCGCCTGACAGTTTCTGGATGCGCGACAGCGGCCTGGTCTCGACCTCGCCGAACTTGGCGAAGTCCACCTTCGGCCACGGCAACAGATTGAGTCCGCCGCCGCCTGCCGCAGATGCCGCAGCAGGCGCGCCGCCACCGGCGAGCGCTTCCTTGACGAAGCGCTGCAGGTCGTCCTTGCTGATGCGCCCGGCGCGTTCGCTGCCGGTGACCTGGTGCAGGTCCACGCCCAGTTCACGGGCCATCAGGCGCACGGCCGGGCTAGCATGCGGCACCCTGTCCGGCAGCACCGCATCGGCGTTGAATTCGATCGGTGGAGTGCTGGTCGGGCCGCTGGCTGGCGCGGGGTCGCTGCGGGATGCGCTGACCGGCGTTGCGTCGGCGCCCTGGCCAGTCCCCTGGGGCGTGTCGCTGTCTCGCGCGGCCAGCTCCTGCGGCGCCTTGGTTGCAGCTACCGGATCCGCGTCCGCGCCTGCTTTTACGGTGCCGGCCGCGTCTGGCTTTGGCGAGACCGCTGTGGGTGCATCAGGCTTGGCCGCCTGCGCGTCGTCACCCGACTGGGACGAAGACGCTGCATCTTCGCCAGCGGCCTCGATCATGGCCACCACGGCGCCCGCGGACAGCGCATCGCCCAGCTTGACCTTGAGCTCGCGCACCACCCCGGCGAACGGGGCGGGTACTTCCAAGGTGGCCTTGTCGGACTCCAGGGTGATCAGGCCCTGGTCCTTGTCCACCGTGTCGCCCACGGCCACCAGGATCTCGATCACCGGCACATCGTCGTAATCACCAATGTCTGGGACGCGTGCTTCCTTGAGTTCGGCCATGCGTTGCTCCAGTGATCCAGATCGATGAGGGAACCCCTATTGTGGCCATCTGGCGGGGATGCGCAAACGTGAGAAGGCTCTGACAGGCTTTCGAGGAGCCGGGTCACCGACCCAGGCCATGGGAAATGGGGCGCCGCCAGACCCCTGCTGCGTTAGGCTGGCGGCCTTCGCCGAGCAAGGAACCGCGCATGCGCCTGATCGTCCTGCTGATGTCGCTGGCCATGCCCCTGGTGGCGTGGCTTTCCAGCCAGGGCCTGCTTGGCCCGGACAACGCCGAGCTCTCGGGGCGATACCCCACGCTGCTCGTGGCCGCGGGCTACGCGTTCGCCATCTGGGGTCTGATCTTCGTGCTCGATGTCGCGTTCGGCATCTGGCAGCTCTCGTCCCGGCGCCGGGCGGACGGAGCCGTGGCCCGTATCCGGCTACCAGCGGCCATGGGTTTTGCGCTGACCGCGCTGTGGATGCCGGTGTTCTCCTCGCAGATGTTCTGGCTGGCCCTGGTGATCATCTGGGCGGCGCTGGTGTGCCTGTTGCGGTGCGCGCTGGTCCTGTCGCAGGACCCGGTCCCCGAGCCGGGCCAGCGCTGGCTGGCGTGGCTGCCGCTGTCGCTGCACGCCGGCTGGCTGTCACTGGCCGCGTTCCTCAACACCGCGCAGGTGATCGTGGCCTACCGGCTGCTACCGGTCGATGACCAGCTGCCTTGGAGCATAGTGCTGTGGGCGCTGGCGGCTGCGCTGCTGCTTGTGCTCAACCAGCGCATGCGCGGCAACCTGTGCTTCGCCGTGGCCGCGCTGTGGGGGCTGGCGGCGGTGTACGTGAAGCAGTCGGGCAGCGCGATGGCCGGCGCAGACGTGAGCGCGTGGACGGCAGTGGCTGTCGCAGTCGTTCTCGCTGCACACACGCTGTGGCTGCGCATGCGGACCCAACCGGCCCCGCGCCCGACCCACTGATCTCGTAGCTGCCGCTCACTGCCAGGGCTTGACCACCAGCAGCGCGCCGCCGGCCACAAGCGCCACGCCGGTCAGGCGTAGCGCGTCGATCGGCTGGCGCGCGCCAAGCACTCCGTAGTGATCGACCAGCAACGATCCCACCAGCTGCCCGAAGATCACCAGGCTCATCAGCGCGACGGCCCCGGTGCGCGGGATCAGCAGGGTTGCCGACGCCACATAGAGAGCGCCGATCAAACCTCCGGTCCACGCCCACCACGGCACCCGGGTCAGCGCAGCCACATCGAGCGAGGGCTTCGTAGCCAGCCAGAACGCGATGAGCACCGCGCTGCCGACGAAGAACGAGCACATCGAGGCGAACAATGGGCCGCCGGCCTGCTTGCCCAGCGATGCATTGAGCAGCACCTGCAGGGGCAGGAGAACCCCGACCATCACCGCCAGCCCATAGCTTGCTGCATTCATCGCATATTCCTGGAAGATCGAATCGATCCTGATTGTCGCGCATGGCAGGAACGTTGCGTCATCCACCCGGCCAACATTTCATCGGCGCGCCGCGCTGCAGGGACACGCTAGCGATCGCGGGTTAACCGATTCTGGTCGCGGCGCAAAGGCGGGGCCGCGGCCTCGATGACCAGGTCGCGGTCATCCGCCATCCAACGCACCATGCGAGCCTGCCGCCGCTGCCGGCCTTCCCTTTCCGCTCACCCGCCCTTAGCGCGCGGATCGATAACGTGGCGCACACTTCCCACACAGGCAAAACCCATGCCCACGCTCAGGATCCGCGTCACCGGCAGCGACGACAGCAGCAACCAGCTCATGCACGCGCTGGAGGCGATTGAAGGCATCGAGCGGGTGGAGGAAGTGGCCGACCTGATGCCGCACATGGACGACGAAGACTCGAGTTCGGCCGGATTGCCCGATGACATGGGGCCGGGCCTGCACAACATCGAAGTGGAAGCACCGAACGATGAAGGCGTGCGTCGGGTGCATGCGGTGGTGGAGCGAGTGGCGATGGAAGCAGGGCTCGCGATCGAGATCGTCGACGAGTTCTAGGCGACGTCAGGGCAGCCGGCGCATGTTCGAGGGCAGTGGACGCGGCAGCTTCGACCGCAGTCCCCAGGTGAACACCAGGTAGTAGCCGATCAGCAGTCCAGCCACAGAGAACAGGCTGGCATGCTCGAACGTCGGGATCAGCGCGATAGATTCACGGCCCTGCCAGTAGCGCCACAGTTCGATGAAGCCCATTGCAATGCGCGCTGCAACGATCACGGTGAGGGTCAACACCAGCCACGCGTTTGGCGTGTAGAACAGCCCTTGCGGACTGCGCTCGAAGCGGCTCGACAGCAGCCCGACGCCGCCCAGCAGCGCACCGGCACCCAGCCCCGCCGCCGCATAGGCCAGTGCGCCGGTCCACCAGTAGCTGGTGATCGCCATGGAGCCCAGGAACACCACGGCCGACAGCAGCAACATCCAGGCATTCACGCGCACCAGCCACGGCCACGCGCGGCGCCGCGCCTTGCCGAAGCGGTAGCGCTGCCACAGCGACAGCGGCAGCAGAACCAACCACAGCACCAGCAGAATCAGAATCGCCAAGGGAAGGAACAACAGGGGCATGGCGACATGATGCACCACGCTGGCGCCGACGCCGATCAAGACGGGCGGGGTGCGCTCACGGATGCTCGACCGCGGCGTGGATCTTTTCCCGCCGCAGCAGGTAGAACCCGCTGGCCACGATGATCCCCGCACCCAGCCACGTCATGTTGTCGGGCAGCACGCCCCACAGCGCCAGGTCCAGCGACACGGTCCACACCAGCGCGGTGTACTCCAGCGGTGCGATCAGCGAAGCCTCGCCGCGACGGAACGCCTCGGTCAGGGCGACCTGCGCCACTGATCCGGTCACGCCAACGCCGGCGATGGTCCACGCATCGGACGCGCGTATCGGCACCCACTCCGGCGCCGCCAGCAGACCGGCGCCCAGCGAAAGGATCACCAGGAACCAGAACACCATCGCCTGGCTGCTGTCGCGCCGTGAGAGCAGGCGTACGGTGATGGCGCCAAAGGCGTAGCAGATCGATGCCAGCAGCACTGCAAGCCCGCCCAGGGTGGCCATGCCCTGCCCGGTCGGCCGCAGGATCACCAGCACCCCCACCAGCCCGATCCCGATCGCGGTCCAGCGCCGCGGCCCCACTTTCTCGCCCAGCAGCGGCACCGCCAGCGCGGTGACCAGCAGCGGCGCCACGAAGGCGATGGAGTACGCGCTGGACATCGGCATGGCGCGCAGGCCGTAGACGAAGCCGAACATCATCGCGATGCCCAGTGCGCCGCGGAACAGATGCAGTCGCCAGTACACGTTCAACAGCGTGCGCACGCGCACCGTGGACAGCACCCACACCAGCACCAGCGGCAGCGACGCCAGGCCGCGGAGCGTCGCCACCTGCAGCGGCGCGTAATGCTCGACCAGGGTTTTCAGCCCGGCGTCCATGAGCGCGAACATGAGCACGGCCAGCAGCATCAGGCCGATGGCGGGCAAGGGGGAGGCTGGCGGGGACGCGTGCGGGTAGGAAACAGCCATCGCGCATTATCGCCGGCCGATGGACGCTTCGACAGCACCGCGCTGTCCTGGTCGCGGCGAACCGCGCAGGCACTGATGCGCCGGCAACCGGCCTTGCGCTACCCTTGCCGATTCCTAACCCACAGCGCCTCGCCATGCCCTCTTTCGATATCGTTTCCGAAGTCGACACCCACGAGCTGACCAACGCCGTGGACCAGGCCAGCCGCGAACTCACCACGCGCTTCGACTTCAAGGGTGTGGAGGCCAAGTTCGACCTGGACGACAACGTCATCAGCCAGTCGGCGCCCAGCGAATTCCAGCTCAAGCAGATGACCGACATCCTGCGCGCGCGCCTGATCGCTCGCGGCATCGACGTGCGCTGCCTGGAAGAGGGCGACGTGGAAACCAACCTGGCCGGCGCGCGCCAGAAAGTCACGGTCAAGCAGGGTATCGAGCAGAAGATCGCCAAGAAGATTTCCGCCGCGATCAAGGAAGCCAAGCTCAAGGTCGACACCCAGATCAATGGCGACAAGCTGCGCGTCAACGGCAAGAAGCGCGACGACCTGCAGGCGGCGATGGCGATGCTGCGCCAGGCGGAATTCGAAGTGCCGCTGCAGTTCGACAACTTCCGTGATTGAAACCGTGATGTTTGGAGATCACGCCGATCCGGTCGCGCTGACGCGGCTGTGGCTGGAGCGCGCGGTGATCGGGCTGAACCTGTGCCCTTTTGCCAAAGCCGTGCACGTCAAGGAACAGGTACGCCTGGTGCTGAGCGACGCGAGCACCCCCGAGGCGCTGCTCGAGCAACTGGCCGAAGAGATGGTGTACCTGCGCGACGTGTCTCCTGATGAAATCGACACCACGCTGATCATCCATCCCGACGTGCTGAATGATTTCATCGAGTACAACGATTTCCTCGACAACGCAGACGCAGCGGTAGAGACACTGGAGCTGGAAGGCGTGCTCCAGGTCGCCAGTTTCCATCCGCACTACCAGTTCGCCGGCACCGCCCTGGATGACGTCGAGAACTTCACTAACCGCTCGCCGTACCCCACCCTGCACCTGCTGCGCGAAGCGAGCGTAAGCCGCGCGGTCGAGGCGTTCCCCGATGCCGATGCCATTGTCGATCGCAACATCGAGACGGTGACCCGGCTGGGCGCCGCTGGCTGGCAGCGACTGCTGCAGGATTGACCACCCGCGTCGGCGCAGGACGTGCCAGCGCCTGCGACACGTACAGACGTACAGGAGATGCCGGCATCAAGACTCCACCTCCATTGATCGCGCCCTGGGAGTGCAGGCCGTTGCAGAATCGCTTGATCCTGGTCACCGGCGGCGCGCAGGGCGTCGGCCGCGGCATCGCCCAGGCGGTACTGGGGGCCGGCGGCTCGGTGATGATCGGCGACCTGGACGTCGAGGCAGGGCATGAATGCCTCGAGCAGTGGGACGCCGGCCCACGAGCGGCATTCCGCAAGCTGGACGTGGCGCGCGAGGCCAGCGTGGCCAGCTTCGTTGCCGCCTCCATGCGCCGCTTCGGAAGCATCGACGGGCTGGTCAACAACGCCGGGGTTGCCGATCCCCACGCCGGCCCGGTCACCGAGCTCTCGCTACAGGAATGGAACCGGCGCCTGTCCAGCCTGCACGGCGCCTTCCTGTGCAGCAAGCACGCGCTGCCCCACCTGCGCGCCGGTGGCCGCGGCGCCATCGTCAACATCGCCTCGACCCGCGCGCTGCAGTCCGAGCCCGACAGCGAGGCCTATGCGGCGTCCAAGGGCGGGCTGCTGGCGCTGACCCACGCCCTGGCGATCAGCGCCGGCCCGGCGGTGCGCGTCAACGCAATCAGTCCCGGCTGGATCGCGGTCGAAGACTGGAAGAAGTCTGCCGAGCGCAGCACCCCAAAGCTCAGCAAGCGCGACCACGCCCAGCATCCGGCCGGTCGCGTCGGCACGCCCGAGGATATCGGGCACCTTGCCGTGTACCTGCTTTCGAGCGCGCTGTCGGGTTTCGTGACCGGCGAGACTTTCACCGTCGACGGCGGCATGACCCGGAAGATGCAGTACGCCTGATCCATCTGCAGGCCGGCTGCGAATGAATCAGCCGCGCGGCCTGTTGAACAGCGCCGCCATGTCCGCCTCGCCCAGCGCACGCCACTGCCCCGGCTCCAGACCCTCCAGTCCCAGTCCGCCAATGCGGCTGCGGTGCAGCGCCTGTACGTGGTTGCCGACGGCGGCGAACATGCGCCGCACCTGGTGGTAGCGGCCTTCGTGCAGGGTCAGGCGCGTATGGCGTGGACTGAGAATCTCCATCTGCACCGGCATCAGCGCCGTCTGCTCCGACTCCAGCATCAGCGTGCCGCTTGCAAACTGTGCGGCCTCGTCGCCGCGCAGATCCTCGGCCAAGGTCGCCTCGTAGACCTTGGCCAGCTTCGACTTGGGCGACACGATCCGGTGCAGCAGCAGGCCATCGTCGGTGAGCAGCAGCAGGCCGCTGGTATCCCGGTCCAGCCGTCCCACCGTGGACAGCAGCGGCGAGCGCAGGCGGAACCGCGGCGGCAGCAGGTCGTAGACGATGCGTCCCGGGTCCTTGGTCGAACAGGTGTAGCCGACCGGCTTGTGCAGCGCGATCAGCAGGCCATGCGGCGGGTCCAGCGCCTCGCCATCGACGCGTATCGCGTCGTGGTCCACCGGATCATCGGCGTACAGCACTTCACCCGCGGCGTCGGTGATTCGGCCTTCGCGGAACATCAGCGCCACCTGCTTGCGGCTGCCGTAGCCCAGGTTGGCGATGTGCTTGACGATCTTCATCGCGGGCTGGGCGTTGCCTTGACCGCTTCGATCACCTTGAAGCCGTCGCGCTCTCCGACCACGCGCACCTGGCCGAAGCTGGCATCGAGGGTCTGCTCGTACGGCAGGTGGCGGTTGGCCACCAGCCACAGGCGTCCCCCGGCCTTGAGCGATTCGGCGGCCACCGCGATGAAGCGGCGGCCGATGTCGGGGCGGTCGGCGCGGCTCTGGGTATGGAAGGGCGGGTTGCTGACGATGAAGTCGTAGCGCTGCGGCAGCCCGCTGGTGACGTCGTGCCAGCGGAATTCGAGTTCTGCCGTGGTGCCATGATCCTGCAGGTTGCGCCGGGCCAGATCGAGCGCGCGGGCCTCGGCCTCGTACAGGTCCAGCGCCTGCACCAAGGGGCAGCGCGCCAGCACTTCGGCCGAGAGATAGCCGAAGCCGGCGCCAAGGTCGGCGCCGTGACCAGACAGCGTCGTCGGCAGGTGCTCGGCCAGCAGCGCCGACGCCGGATCGATGCGGTCCCAGGCGAACACGCCGGGACGGCTGTGGAAGCGACCGTCCAGGATCGGCCGCGACGCATCGAGCGTCGACCACTGCGCATGCAGGGCGGTGTCGTGGCTGCCGTCCAGCGGCCGTGTCCAGAACGTGCGGCAGTGGTGCTTGGTCAGGCTGCCGCCGAGACCTGCGAGCTGCTTGAAGTCACCCTCGCCTGACCTGGCACCCTCGTTGTTGGTGATGCTGGCCACCACGATGCCGCCGGGCGCGGCCAGCGTGACCGCGCGTGCGAATAGCGCGCGCGCCTCGTCGCGCTGGCGCGGCGGCAGTACCAGCACCAGCGGGTAGCGTGCCTCGCCGATTGCCGTCGAGGCATCGGCGATCACCTGCAGACCGCCCTGTTCAAGCTCATCGGCGAACGGTTTGAAACTCTGCTCGCACACCAGTTGCGACAGGTCGAACTGACGCAGCGCCGCACCGTCGCGTGCGCGCAGGAACAGCACCGGCGACTGCGGCCAACGCAATGCGCCGCCGGAGAACGGCAGGAACAGCGCGTCGAGCGCCGGATCGGAAATAGGAGCCAAGGGGTTCACGGGATGCGGCCGGGGCGGCAATTCTACGCGGGGGCGGCGCGTGGACGTCGCGCTGGCTGACGGGGAGGTGGTGGAAGAGGCATCCCGCCGCGGGCCTTTGCTCGCCGGTCCGTGCGTTTCATGGGGCAAGAGCTCGCGGACGAAGCCGCACCTACCCGTCTGCTTTTGCCGGGCTGCTCATGAAGGAGTGCTCTTCAAAGGCTGGTCGAAGCGGCCGGCTCCACCCATCGCACTCCCGGCATGCGACGCCCGCCGAAGTTTCACCCCCGCGTGTGATTGCGCCCGCTCAGCCCTGCAGCTCACGCAGGGTTACCGACGGGGGCGCGTCCAGCACCCGACGCGTAGCGAACAGTCCCGCCACCAGCGCCGCCAGCATTCCCAGACCCCCACCAATCGCTGCGAGCTGCCAGTTGGCCTTCCACGGCAAGTCGAATACCTGGGTGGCGATCACCCCCGAAAGCACCGAAGCCGCGATCGCCGCGACCAGCCCCGACAGCAGCCCGATCGCAGCAAACTCCGATGCCTGGGCCAAACGCAACTGCCGGCGGCTTCCTCCCAGTACGCGCATCACTCCACCTTCCAGCAGTCGCTCGTCCTGACTGGCGCTCACCGCCGCCAGCAGCACCAGCACGCCGGCCAGCAGCGAGAACCAGAACACCACCTGCACCACCTTGGACACCTGGTCGGCGGTGCTGCGCACCTGCTTGAGCACCGCGTCGACGTCGATCACCGACAGGTTGGGGAATTCACCCACCAGGTCGGCCGTAAAACGCCTGCGGTCCGGCGGCACGCTCACCGCAGTGATGTAGCTGGCCGCAAAGCCGTCCATCGAGCCGGGCGAAGCAACCACGAAGAAGTTCGGCCGGAAGCTTTCCCAATCGATACTGCGCAGGCTGGTGATAGTGCCCTCGAACGACTGGCCGGCGATGTCGAAGCTGATGCGATCCCCGATCTTCCAGTCCAGACCCTTGGCGAAGTTTTCTTCGACCGAGAGCTCCGGTTCGGCAGGCTCCCCTGTCCAGAACTCGCCTGCCGTCACCTTGTTGTCGTCGCGCAGGGTCTCGACCACGGAAATGTTGAACTCACGCTCGGCGCGACGCCGGACCTGCGGGTCCTCGCCGGCGTAGTCTTCACTGCTGACCGGCCGGCCGTTGTATCCGGTGAGGCGGCCGCGGATCATCGGGAACAGCGTCGGTGGCTCCAGCGCCTGCGCCGCCATGAAATCACGCACCGGCTGCACCTGGTCTTCCTGCACGTTGATGATGAAGCGGTTGGGCGCATCGGCCGCCAGCGACAGCTGCCAGCGGTCCAGCAGGTCGGTGCGTACGAAGGTCAGCAGCAGCAGCGCCATCAGGCCCAGCCCCAATGCGGAGACCTGCGCCACGCTGGTGCCGGCGCGACGGCTGACGTTGGCCAGTCCATAGCGCAGGCTGCCGCGCAGGCGCGAGCGCAGGCGGCGCACCACGAGAATCAGCAGCCAGGCCAGTACGGCAAGGACTGCAAGCGTCGCGAGGATGCCCAGCAGCATGTACGTGCCGAGCGTCGCCGAGCCCGCCTTCCACCACAGCAGCGCGCCAAGGCCGACGAAGCCAGTCAGCGCCACCAGCCATGCACTGGGCTCGGCCCCATCCAGTTCCCGGCGCAGCACGCGTAGCGCGGGTACGCGGCGCAGTGCCAGCACCGGTGGCGCGCCAAACGCAAGCAGCACCACCATCCCGACGCCGTAGCCCTGCAGCGCCGGCAGCAGGCTGGCCGGCGGAATCGACAGCTGCATCGTGTGCTCCAGCCAGCGCCCGATGCCCCACTGCAGGCCAAAAGACACGATCACGCCCACCGTGCAGGCGATCAGGCCCAGCAGCACCCGCTCGCCTACGTGGAGACCGACCCGGGTGCGCTGGCGGGCGCCCAGGCAGCGCATGACCGCCACTCCAGAAAGATGGCGTTCGCTATGGCGACGCGCGGCCATGGCCACCGCGACCGCGGCCAGCACCACCGACACCAGTGCGGCCAGCCCTAGAAAGCGACCGGCGCGATCCAGTGCCGAGCGCACTTCCGGTCGTGCATCGCCTACGGTTTCCAGCCGCTGCCCGCGACCCAGCGCCGGCTTGGCGACCGCGCTGAAGCGCTCGACCGCCTGCGCGTCACCCGCCACGATCAGCCGATAGCCCAGGCGACTGCCCTCCTGCACCAGCCCGGTGGCCGGCAGTTCGGACAGGTTGAGGAACACCTTCGGCGCGACGTTGAAGTAGTCCAGCGACGCGTCGGGCTCCTGCACCACCAGCGCGACCAGGCGCAGCTCGATGTCGCCGACGCCGATGCGGTCGCCGATGCTGGCACCAAGCGTATCTGCACCGGCCTGGCTCATCCACAGCGTTCCAGCTGCTGGAATCCCGTCGGCGTTCGTTTCGTCACCGCCTTGCGTCTCGATGATCCGGAACGTTCCGCGCAGTGGAAATCCCTCGCCGAGCGCGCGCAGATCGCCGAGGCGCAACTCCTCGCCGGCACGGATCATGCTGTCCAGATTTACGGTCTCGGTACGACGCAAACCAGGCGCCTGCGCCGCTTCGCGTATCGCTCCGGTGATGGGCGTATCGCCGCGGACCACCGCGTCACCACCGAGCAGGCGGTTGGCCTCGATCGCCAGCGCGCGTTCGGCGCGATCGGTGACGAAGCCCACCGCCGTCACCGCCACCACGGCCAGCACCAGCGCCGCGAACAAAATGCGGATGTCGCCGGCGGCCAGATCACGCAGCAGTTGGCGCCACGCCATCTTCAACGTGTTCATGCGCGTTCGTCCGCCACCAGGCGACCGCCGTCCAGACGCAGGATGCGGCCGCAGCGCACCGCCAGGTGCTCGTCATGTGTGACCAGCACCAGCGTCGTGCCGGATTCGGCATTGAGCGCGAACAGCAGTTCGATGATCGCCTGCCCGGTGTGGGTGTCCAGATTGCCGGTGGGCTCGTCCGCGAACAGCAGCGACGGCCGGGTGACGAATGCGCGCGCCAGTGCAACACGCTGTTGCTCGCCGCCGGACAGTTG
>JBBSVH010000042.1:0-19518 GCA_038233685.1 Lysobacterales bacterium
GTCTGCAGGGCCGGTGCTAGCATGCGGCCTATTCTCCGACATCCCCGAGCAATGGCCAGTTTTTTCCGCCGCGACAAGCCCGACCCCGATTCCGAAAAGATCCCCGGCGCAAGGCGCCGCTACAGCGTCGAAGAGATGGCCGCGGCCTTTCCGGATCCTGCCGTCCGCCAGGACGTCAAAGCCGGACAGGTGACAGCTCCGGCGCCCGTCAGCCAGCCAGTCCCGCCCGACGCCACCCGCAATGATGCCGCGGCAGCCTCGATCCCCGAGGCCTCGCCTGCCGTGCCAACACCTCAGGTGAGGGTGCGCGATGTTCCGAGGCCTGCTCCAGTACCCAGCGCGCCAGCCCAAGCGCGCACGTTGGCACCCAGTCCCGCGCCGGCGCCGGCGCCCAAGGCGCAGCCTGAATCCGATCCGATAGCGGCGCCTCCACTGGACCCGCGCGCCCAGACCGGCGAGCGCCCGAGCGAGGGGCGGCTAGCCTCACCCGCTGTCCAGGCTCCGGTACCGGCCGCGCCCCCAGGCGCCTCACCGGAGATCGCCGAACCCACAGCGGCATCGCCGGGAAAGCTCGGCTGGCGCGAGCGGCTGCGCGGCAGTGGCATCGCCAAGGGCCTGGGGGGCCTGTTCTCGCGCAATCCGAAGCTCGATGACGACCTGCTGGACGAAATAGAGACCGCCCTGCTCACTGCCGACGTCGGTGTTGCCGCCACCACTGCGCTGGTTGAAGCTCTGCGCCGACGCATGAACCAGCGCGAATTCAGCGACGCGCGCGCCCTGCTCGCGGCACTGCGCTCGGATCTCATCGCCATGCTCGCTCCGGTGTCCAAGCCCCTCCAGATCGACAGGACCGCACTGCCCTTCGTGATCCTGACCGTGGGAGTGAACGGTGTCGGCAAGACCACCACGATCGGCAAGCTGGCACGTCGCTTCAAGGATCAGGAACACAGCCTGATGCTGGCTGCCGGCGATACCTTTCGCGCCGCTGCCGTGGCCCAGTTGCAGGCGTGGGGAGACCGCAACGGAGTGCCGGTGGTCGCCCAGGGCCAGGACGCCGATGCGGCGTCGGTGGCTTTCGATGCGCTGCAGGCCGCCAAGGCGCGGCGGATCGAGATCCTGATCGCCGACACCGCGGGGCGCCTGCATACGCAGCAAGGCCTGATGGCCGAGCTCGGCAAGATCCGCAGGGTCCTGGGCAAGCTGGATCCATCGGCTCCCCATGAGGTACTGATGGTCATCGACGGCACCACCGGGCAGAACGCCATTTCGCAGCTGCGACAGTTCAACGCTGCGGTCAACGTGACCGGCCTGGTGGTGACCAAACTTGACGGGACGGCAAAGGGCGGCGTGGTGTTCGCGCTTGCACGGGAGTTCGGGATCCCCATCCGTTTTGCGGGCATCGGTGAGCGCCCGGAGGATCTGCGCGTGTTCGATCCAGAGGCCTTCGTCGACGCGCTACTGCCGGAGGGCCTGGGCGCGTGATCAACGAGGCGGTCGCAAGCAGGTGACCCGCCGACGACGCATCGTGTTACTCGTGCTGGCGGTGCTTACGCTGGCTGCGCTGCTGGCGGTGCGATGGCTGTTGCAGCCGGACAACCTGGTGCCGCTCGTTCTGGCCCAGGCCGAACAGGCGATGGGGCTGGAAATCATTGCACGCGGCGAGTCCGGGTTTAGCCTGCGTGGCACCCCACAGCTGGTCCTGCGCGATGTGACCGCGCGGATGCCGGGAGCTGCTGCGCCCGTGCTGGAGGCCGACCGGGTGCTGGTCTCCGTGCCGTGGTCCACGCTGCGTTCGCGCGGCGGTGACACGACCGCGACGCGTCTGGAATTCGATGCGCCGGTGGTGCGCCTGGAACAGTTGCGGCAGTGGCTGGCGTCCCGACCACCCTCGAAAGCGCCAGTGCCCACTTTCACCGGAGGCATCGGCATCTCCGATGGCAGCCTGCTGGCTGGCGACTGGGCACTGCGCAGCGTGGACGCCGATATTCCGGAACTGGACTTCGAAAAACCCCTTCGGGCGAGGCTGAGCGGACGCTTCGAGGATGATGGCCTCGCGGCACCCTTCGATATTGCACTGGCCATGCACCGGCCATCGATGGATGCGGCCTTAGGCGTGGCCGGAGAGGTCTCACCGGCGGCTGCAGGATGGAATGCGCGGGCAACGTTCAAGCTTTCCGGTGTGCTGCACGACGCTGCCGGCCAGCTGCAGGTGGAGCGCGCTGTCCTGGGCACGAGTGTCCGCTACATCGGCGACGGCAAACCCGTGCAATTCGCGTTGGGCCTGGCTGGTCCGGCACGCATTCAATCGGGGCGCCTGGCGCTGCAACCGCTTGCCGTGGCCGTGCGCGGGATCGGTGCGATTCCCGACCTGGCTGCCCGTGGCGAACTGTCGGCGGGGCAGACCTTGGACTTGCAGCTGGAGGGACAGGTGGCCCGTTGGCCCGACCAATGGCCTGGCCTTCCGCCGCCACTGGACCGCGACACCGGCCCGATGCCGTTCTCGCTTCAATACGAGGGGCCGATGGACCTGACCGGCATCGCTTTGCTCGAAGTCCAGCGCGGTGCCGCCAGCATGGAATCGCGGTTCCGTATGCGCGCGATCACGGGTTGGCTTGGTGCAGCCGCGCGCGACTCACCACTGCCACCGCTGAGCGGAACGATTTCCGCGCCGCGCCTGGAGATATCTGGAGCCGTGCTCGAGGGCGTGCAGGTGCAGCTGCACGACCCTGATGTCGATGCAGGAGAACCACTGCAGTGAATCCATCGGCTGACCCATTCGCCCAGCGCCTGCTGGAGTGGTTCGATCACAGCGGCCGCCACGACCTGCCGTGGCAGCATCCGCGCGAGCCCTACCGCGTGTGGGTGTCGGAGATCATGCTGCAGCAGACACAGGTGCCGGTCGCGATACCGTTCTTCGAGCGTTTTGTGGCGGCGTTTCCCTCGCTGCCTGCGCTGGCGGCGGCACCGCTCGACGAGGTGCTGGCGCAGTGGTCGGGCCTGGGCTACTACGCCCGCGCCCGCAACCTGCATGCTGCTGCCAAGCAGTGCGTGGACCTGCATGGCGGGGCTCTTCCGCGCGACCTCGATGCGCTGGTGGCGCTGCCCGGGATTGGCCGCAGCACTGCAGCAGCGATCCTTGCGCAGGCATGGGGCGAGCGCTTCGCCATCCTCGACGGCAATGTGAAACGGGTACTGGCGCGCTACCACGGCATCAGCGGCTGGCCCGGACTGCCAGCAGTGGAAAGGCAGCTCTGGGCGCTCGCCGAGCAACACCTGCCAGCGGGGCGCATGGCCGACTACACGCAGGCGCAGATGGACTTCGGTGCAACCCTCTGCACCCGCCGCAACCCCGGCTGCGCGCTGTGCGTGCTGCAGGACTCGTGTGAGGCAAGAAGGCAGGATCGTGTCCATGAACTGCCGACTGCTCGTCCAGCAAAAGCCCTGCCCGAGCGCGTTGCAATGGTCATCCTGGCGGAAAACCGGGATGGCGAAGTGCTGCTGCAGCGCAGGCCACCGGTCGGTATCTGGGCCTCGCTCTGGTCGCTGCCCGAGGCGCCGGACACGGGCGCGGCGCGGGTCTGGTTCGAGCGTCACCTGCTCGGTGATTTCGAGCAGGCGCAACAGATCGATGTCATCCGCCACGCCTTCAGCCACTATCGGCTGCAGATGTACCCGCTGTACTGGAGCAACGTCGCCCTGCGCGCTGCAGTGCGCGACAATGACGACCTGCGCTGGATCGCCCGCCCCGACCTTGCAAAGCTCGGCCTGCCTGCGCCCATTCGCACACTCCTCCTTCGATAGGCCCGCCATGACCAGGACCGTTTTCTGCGAACACACCCAACAGCAGGCCGAGGGTCTGGACTTCGTGCCCTACCCCGGTCCACTTGGCCAGCGCGTCTACGCACACGTTGGCAAGCCCGCCTGGGCGGCGTGGCTTGCCCACCAGACCATGTTGATCAACGAGAACCGGCTTTCCCCACGCGATCCCGCGCACCGCGCACTGCTTGAAACTGAGCTGGAGAAGTTCCTGTTCGCAGGCGGCGCGGACAAGCCACCCGGTTACGTGCCCGAAGGTTGAGCAGGCTCAGGGGGCCAGTGCTTCGCCCTTCTGCCCACTGAACTCGGGAGGCCGCCAGTCAACGCGGGTCAAGCGTGGCTCACGCCTGGCGCGGCCGGCAGAATTGCGACCGGGCCACCCGCCGTCTGGCTTCAGCCGCCCTGCTGCTCCCGCTCCACTGCGCTGGCTTCCCGCAGTTCGCGCTGGGCCTCCTTCAGCGCCTTGACCTGCAGCGGCCGGATGGTCTTGATCCGGCACGGGATATTGCGCATGCCGATCGCGCCTGCACCCGCGGGCGTCACGCTGTCGAAGCCCGCGTAAACGGTGCTGGCTTGGTTGCTGATGCGTATGGCGGGAGCGAAGTCCAGGTCCTGGCAGGAGCCGAACAGCTCCAGCAGGTAAGCCTCGCTGGGGCGCGTCCAGACCGCCAGAGCCTCGTCGCCCAGTGGAGTCCAGCCGTTGAGCCGGCCAAAGTAGCGGAAGCTGCCCGCTGGCTCACCGGCGTAGGCGCGGTACAAGCCGAGCTTGGCTTCGTTGTTCAACTGCGTGCCTGGGCTTGCACAGCCGCCCAGCGAGCCAACCAGTGCGATTGCCAAGGCCAGGCCAATAACGATCGGTTGCATGGGTTTCTCCTCTTGTCGACGTGCCCGGGCAGACATCATGCTCCCCATCGACTGATGCGGGCGTGCAGGCTTTGGCGCGATACCGCGGCCGCTGGCTTGCTCCGCACGCTTGGCACCCGTATCATCCCGCCCTCACTTCGGCTCGGCCGCAGGTGCATGGCCGGGTAGCTCAGTCGGTAGAGCAAGGGATTGAAAATCCCTGTGTCGGGGGTTCGATTCCCTCCCCGGCCACCATTCTGGTGGCAACCAGGTGAAGCAGGATCGGCCCGCCCTCGCGCGGGCCTCTCATTTGGTCCAACAACACTTTTACACTTGCCAACCCGCGCCCACCTAAGCTGGGCGGCCTGCTGCTGGACGGCCGTCAATGCATAGCCCGAGCGCCCTTCTCCTGCTCCTCGCCACAGTCGTGCCGGCGGCCCGCGCCACGCCTCCGGTCACTGCGGTTCCGGAACTGGACATCTCCCGCTACGCCGGCCAATGGCACGAAATCGCCCGGCTCCCGGCGCCGTTCCAGAAAAACTGCGGTAGCGACGTCACAGCGGCCTACACCCTGCGCGAAGACAGGTTCCTGGGGGTCCGCAATGCGTGCCGGACATCCGACGGTGACCCGATGGTGGCTGAAGGACTGGCCCGTCGCGTGCCGGGTCATCCGGGACGCCTGGAGGTGAGTTTTGCTCCAAGGTGGCTGTCGCGCCTGCCGTTGGTCTGGGCCGACTACTGGATAATCGACCTCGACCCGGGCTACACCTGGGCGGTGGTCGGCGAGCCGGGGCGGGATTACCTTTGGATACTGTCGAGAGAGCCGAGCATGGCGCGTCGCCGGCTGGAACAGATCAAGGCGCGGGCGGCGGCGATGGGTTACGACCTGGAGCCGCTTATAGTCAGTGCTGCCCTGCACTGAGGGGCCGATCCATACGCCGTAGTATCCTTGACGTCCGCATACCGGAGTCAAGGCAGATGCAAGAGCGCTACAGACTGGGTTCCCTGCTGTTGTTCGTCAGCCTGGTCACTGCCTGCAGCAGCGGTCCGGTGCGGCGCGTTTCCCCACCCGCGGCCAGCGTGCAGCAGCTGACGGTAAACGTCGATGGAAGCTGGACCGTACTGGTTCGACTTCAGAACTTCAGCAGCATTCCAATGCGCTTCGAATCCTTGGACCTCAAGATGACGGTTGGAGGAGCGCCTGGCGGATCCCTGATCGCTTCAACCGGTATCTCGATAGGTCCCGAATCGGCGGACGTGGCCAGTATCGCGCTGCAACCCGCATCGCAAGCCAGGATTGCAGTGGCCAATGCACTGGCCACCAGGCGCTCTTTGGACTACACGCTGGTGGGCACCTTGGAAGCGGCTCCGGAAGACTCACGATCCAGGACGTTCAAGATCGACGCCAGCAGCGCCCTGACGCCCATACCCGGACTCGACGGCGTGCTGCGCTGAGCGCGGCATTCCTGAAACCGGCTCCGCTCTTCTGGCGTACACCGTCCAACGATCGATCCCTTGTCACCCACTCAACCAGAGTTGATGCCCCATGAGCAGCTACAAAGCGCCACTGACCGACATCCGATTCGCCCTGTTCGACGTGCTTGGGGCGGAGCAGCTTTTTGCGCGGCTTGGTTATTCCGACGCCACGCGCGACGTACTCGATGCGGTGCTCGACGAAGCCGGCCGCTTTACCG
Organism: Lysobacterales bacterium; assembly: GCA_038233685.1. Classification (GTDB taxonomy): domain Bacteria; phylum Pseudomonadota; class Gammaproteobacteria; order Xanthomonadales; family Xanthomonadaceae; genus Pseudoxanthomonas_A. The sequence goes on from JBBSVH010000042.1 coordinate 6,354, forward strand.
AAACGGTGCTGGCGCCGCTCAACAGCGTAGGCGACGAGATCGGCTGCAGCTTCGACAAGGCCAGCGGCGAGGTCACCACGCCGCCGGGTTTCCAGCAGGCCTATAACCAGTTCGTCGAGGGCGGCTGGACCGGCCTGACCGCATCGCCCGACCACGGTGGACAGGGGCTTCCACACGCGGTCGGGGTTCCCTTGAACGAAATGATCAATGCCGCCAACCTGGCGTGGGGCAACTTCCCGCTGCTGTCGCACGGCGCGGTCGAGGCACTCAAGCACCACGGTGAGGACTGGCAGCGCGAGGCCTTCCTGAAACCCATCGTGGAAGGCCGCTGGACCGGCACCATGTGCCTGACCGAACCGCATTGCGGGACCGACCTGGGACTGATGAAGACCCGTGCCGAGCCCAACGAAGACGGCAGCTACGCGATCAGCGGCACCAAGATCTTCATCACTGCAGGCGAGCACGACCTGACCGAAAACATCGTCCATCTGGTGCTGGCCAAGCTGCCCGATGCGCCGCCTGGCGCGAAAGGAATCTCGCTGTTCGTGACGCCAAAGTTCAAGGTGTCGCGCGACGGGGTGATGGGCGAACGCAACGCGCTGCGCTGCGGCTCGATTGAACACAAGATGGGCATCAAGGGTTCGGTCACCTGTGTGATGAACTTCGACGGCGCGCAGGGGTATCTGATCGGAGAGCCGCACAAAGGCCTGGTGGCGATGTTTACGATGATGAACACCGCACGCCTGGGCGTGGGGCTGCAGGGCTTGGGGCTTTCGGACCGCGCCTATCAGAACGCCTTGGCGTACTCGCTGGACCGACTGCAAACGCGCTCCCTGAGCGGTGCCAAGTTTCCTGACAAGCCGGCTGATCCAATCATCGTGCATCCCGATGTGCGCCGCATGCTGCTGACGGTGAAGGCACTGGTGGAAGGCAGTCGACTGCTTGCGCTGCACGCCGGCACCCTGATCGACGTGGCCATGCATGCCGAGGATCCGGCCGAGCGCGAGCGCGCCGATACGCTGGTCAGTTTCCTGACCCCGATCGCCAAGGCGTGCCAGACCGAGTGGGGCATCGAGAACACCTACCACGCGATGCAGTGCTTTGGCGGCCACGGCTACATCCGCGAGTACGGCATGGAGCAGCTGGCGCGCGACGCGCGGATCACCACGATCTACGAAGGCACCACCGGCATCCAGGCGCTGGACCTGATAGGCCGCAAGACCGCCATGACCAGGGCTGCAGGACTCAAGCTGTTCCTGGCCGAGATCGAGACTTTCGCCAGGCAGCACGAAGGGGACGCGGCGCTGGCTGAGTTCATCGGGCCCCTGCGCGAGAAGGCGGTCGAATGGGAGGGCCTGACCCAAAGAATCCTGCAGCGGGCAGCGGGCGATGCAGAAGAACTGGGCGCCGCAAGCACCGACTACACGTTCTACTCCGGCTACGTGGCGCTGGCGTACTGGTGGGCGCGCAGCGTTGCTGCGGCGAATGCTTCGGCACATGACGCGAATTTCAAACAGGCCAAGCTGGAGACGGCGCGGTTCTACTTCGCGCGCATTCTGCCGCGCACCTTGACCCATGCCGCAGCGATCGAGTCCGGTGCAGAACCGCTGATGGCGATGGCAGCCGAGCGCTTCGGCAGCTGATCCTCGCCGTGTGGAAGCGCCCTCCCGCAGCGGGTTGTGCAGGCTTTGCTGCTGAAAGCCCGCGACGGGATGCGGCTCCAACTTGAAGACCGCCGCCAGCGCTACACAAATCTCCAACATTTGGGTATAACCTGTTTCCCCGATGGAAGCAGACAACGCTCAGCTTCAAGAGATCGAGACCGGCGAGGCGAACCACACCGGCGTCGTCGTGCTGCACCCTTCCTCCCGCTCCACCACGGTGCGCCTGTTGTCACTTGACGCGCACGGCCGCGTGCTGGACTGGATCAACTGGCAGGACGCCACCTGCCTGTACGCGCGCGACGCAGTAGCCTGGACTCTGGGTGATCCCTGCCTGCGGGTGCACGGCGGCACCAGCCGCATGACCGGCGAGCAGAGCGTCATTGAACTCCACCCGATCGTGGCCTCGCGCGGACATGCGCGCGCGCATTCGCTCTCGCCCACGCCCACGCTGACCAACACGGCCCTGTTCGCGCGCGACGCACAGCTGTGCCTCTACTGCGGGCGTGAGTTCTCGCGGCCGTCGCTGACCCGTGACCACGTGCTGCCACTGTCCAAGGGCGGGCGCGACACTTGGGAAAACGTGGTCAGCGCATGCTTCACCTGCAACTCTCGCAAGAGCAACCGCACGCCGCAGCAGGCCAACATGCCCTTGCTCGCCATACCCTACAAGCCAAGCTGGATCGAGCACCTGATCCTGTCCAACCGCAACATCCTGGCCGACCAGATGGCATTCCTCAAAGCCCAACTGCCCAAGCGTTCGAAGCTTTCCGCCAGCGCCTGAACGGCTTCGCTTGCCCGCCCCAGCATTGGGGAGGAAAATGGCAAGGATGATCGACCCCATCCGCTATCCGCGCCTGTCGCGTATCGACAACCCCGCCGACCTGCGCACGTTCGCCGAATCCGAGCTCACCGCGATTTCCGACGAGCTTCGCGCGTACCTGATCGAGTCGGTGGGCCGCAGTGGAGGCCACTTCGGTGCCGGCCTTGGCGTAATCGAACTCACTGTGGCGCTGCATTACCTCTACGACACGCCGCACGACCGGCTGGTGTGGGACGTGGGCCACCAGACCTATCCCCACAAGATCCTCACCGGGCGTCGCGACCGCATCCACACGGTGAAGCAGGCCGATGGGGTGTCGCCCTTCCCCAAGCGCGAGGAAAGCGAGTACGACACGTTCGGGGTGGGTCACTCCTCCACGTCCATTTCGGCCGGGCTCGGCATGGCGATCGCCAACGCGCAGGCTGGCAACGGTCGTCGCGTGGTCGCGGTGATCGGCGATGGCGCCATGACCGCGGGCATGGCGTTCGAAGCGCTGAACCACGCCGGCGGCATGGAGGACCCGGAGCCGAACCTGCTCGTGATCCTCAACGACAACCAGATGTCGATTTCCGAGAACGTAGGCGGCCTGACCAAGATGCTGGGACGGATCAGCAGCAGCCGCACCCTCAACGCCCTGCGCGAGAGCGGCAAGAAGCTGCTCGGCGACAAGCGCAAGCCGACTGCGCGCTTCATGCGCCGCTGGGAAGAACACTGGAAAGGCATGTTCGTGCCGTCCACGCTGTTCGAGGAGATGGGCTTCCACTACACCGGCCCGATCGACGGCCATGACGTGCCGGCGCTGGTTGGCGCGCTGAAGACGCTGCAGACCCTGAAGGGCCCGCAGCTGCTGCACATCCTCACCACCAAGGGCAAGGGCTACGAACTGGCCGAAGGCGACCAGATCGGCTATCACGCGGTGGGTCCGTTCGACCCGACCATGGGCCTGGTAAGCAAGAGCGGCGTCAAGAAACAGACCTACACCGACATCTTCGGCGACTGGCTGTGCGACATGGCTGCAGACGAACCACGGCTGCTTGCGATCACCCCGGCCATGCGCGAGGGCTCCGGCCTGGTGCGTTTCAGCAGGGAGTATCCGGACCGTTATTTCGACGTCGCCATCGCCGAGCAGCATGCGGTGACCCTTGCCGCTGGCATGGCATGCGAAGGCGCCAAGCCGGTGGTCGCCATCTATTCGACGTTCCTGCAGCGCGGCTACGACCAGCTGGTGCACGACGTGGCGATACAGAAGCTGGACGTGCTGTTCGCCATCGACCGCGGCGGCGTGGTCGGTCCTGATGGCGCGACCCATGCCGGAAACCTCGATCTCAGCTACCTGCGCTGCGTGCCGCACCTGGTGGTGATGGCGCCTGCCGACGAAAACGAATGCCGCATGATGCTCAGCACCGGGTTCAGGCATGAAGGCCCTGCCGCCGTGCGCTACCCGCGCGGCACTGGCCCTGGAATAGCGCTGGAGCCGGACCTTGCGGTGCTACCGATCGGCAAGGCGGACGTTCGCCTGCGCGGGACGCGTTTGGCCCTGCTGGCCTTCGGAGCCACCGTCACCGCCGCCGAAGAGGTGGGCCGCGAGCTTGGCCTCACCGTGGTCAACATGCGCTTCGTCAAGCCGCTGGACCGGACCCTGTTGCTGGAACTGGCCCGGACCCATCAGGGCTTCGCGACCGTCGAGGACAACGTGGTCATGGGCGGCGCTGGCTCCGGCGTGGCCGAGGTGCTCAACGAAGCGCGAGTAGTGCTGCCCGTGTTGCACCTGGGCCTGCCCGATGAGTTCCAGCACCACGCCAGCCGCGAACAACTTCTTGCCGAAGCGGGCATCGACGCGGCGGGAATTCGTGCCGCGGTTCTTGCACGCTGGCCGCAGTTGGCCATGGGCAGTGAGGCCGTCAGCGTCGCTGGTTGATACTCACGGCAGAGCCCGCGTAATGCAGGCCCATCACGGCTGTTCGATCTCATAACCCTTGGCGGCGAGTTTCCCCAGATAACCTTCCGGCTTGAGCAGGTCGGAAACCGGCAGGGTGGCGAACGTCACCCGGTTCGCCTGCAACGCAGCTTCTGCTGCTTTCATCCATTCGGCCTGCACGCGCTGCCGGAGGTCGACGAAGCCCTGCTTGCGGGCCAGTTCAGTGGTCAGCAGCGAATCCAGGCATGCCCTGTCATGGTCTTCGTAAGGAAGCGCTCGAAGCGCCTCGATGTCGCCGATCGCCCACGCGTTGGCGCGTGCCGCCATCGTGTCAAGGTCCGTCTCGACCCGCGCAACAGTCTTGGCGAAACAGGGGACGTCGCCAAGCGACGAAGAGGAGAATTCCTGGATCACCTTCTTCGGCTCGTCGATCTTCAGAGACACCGTCGGCGAGGTTGTTTTTACCGCGTGTCGCTTCGCGGCCTTGTCCACGATCGGGGCCACGACGTTTCGATCCGCAAGTCCAGCGTCGTCCAGGGCTGCCTGGTACAGCTTTACGCCGGCGAACAGCGGGCGCCAGCGCTCGAACCTGGCGCCGCGGCCAAGATGGCGCAGCTTCAGCACCGTCCAGCGTGCGTGCAGGTCAGCCGGCAGGACTTCTTCAAGCGGCCGTCCTTCAGGGTTGTTCCGCGCGCGCAGGATGGACGGAAGCAGCAGCAGCGAACGGAAGCGCCCCAAGCCGGAAGTCACGATCACCGACGGCGGCTGGATAACCTCTTGTGCGCTTCCGATCACGGCCTCCACGTCCCGCGACAGCCAGCTCATCTTCTTGGGCAGGGGACTGAGCGTCCCCATTACCCACAGGACGTTGTCGCCGTTACGCACTTTCCACATGCCTGGGCCGGGCTGCGCCCCGCTGACCACCATGGTCTGCATGTCCACCACGGCGTCAGGACCGATCCCCGGTGCGGGGTCGGTAACCTGGGCAAGCGCCGCAGGCGCAAGCAGCATGGCGCTCAGCACGCAGCATGCCCTCGCGCTGGAAAAGACCATTGGGAACGTCCAAGTGCGGTCAGGAGCGGCAAGCTTAGCGGCAGTACGCCAGGTCCGGCGCACGCAATCAGCCTCGGATCGACGCGTCGTTCAGCGCCCGTCGCACCTGTCAGGCGGCAATGCCGCCAGCGGCACGCAGCTCATCGGCAAGCTCGCTGCTTTCATCGAGCATCTCCAACGCGCTCCACATGAAGCCCGGCGACACCGAACAGTGCACCAGCGTGAAGTCGCCATGGGTGCGCGCTGTCTGCCAGGTATTCGCCGGAACCGATTGTACGATCTGCCCGCCGCGCGCCGAGGTATCCAGCTGGGTGCGACTCAGCGACTGCGCCGGCGTCGCGTACATCAGCAACTCCATCGCGCTGCCTTCCTGCCAGTTCCATACCTCGATCGCATCGATGCGATGCCATTTGCTGGGCGCCCCGGGTGTCAGGAGAAAGCAGATTGAAGTGATGGTTGGCCGCAGCAGGCCGTTGACCTCGACCTGCTTGCTGGCTTCGTAGATGCGCTTGTAGAAGCCGCCTTCGGGATGGGGTTCGAGATCGAGTGTTCGGATCAGTTCTTGGGCGCGTGGATGCATCGGGCTATCGTAAACGCTCTGCCAGATTTTGCACCCCTGAAATGAAAAACCCGCAACGCAAGTCACGGGTTTTCCTCTTTCGCTTTGGTCGGGACGGCCGGATTTGAACCGACGACCCTCTGCCCCCCAGGCAGATGCGCTACCAGGCTGCGCTACGCCCCGAATCATGCGAAGTCCCCGCCTCGCGACGGGGCCGCAATTATAGCCGCATTTGCTATTTGCCTGTGACGCGGCTGCGTGGATGCGAACGCAGTTCCTGGGGACATGAGGGCGAGTGGAGCCCCCGCCGGTGAAAGCTGAGCCGCAATCCTGTACCGCGTGCCCTCATCCGCCTTGCGCGCAGCTTCTCGCCAGAGGAGAGGGGAATAATGCCTCGATCAGCGCCTGAGCAACTGCAGGACTTCTTCCAGCTCCACCCTCACCTGCTTGACGATCTGGTTGCTCAGTGCCGACTCCTGCTTCGCGCCCTCACCTTCCAGGCGCAGCCGCGCACCTCCGATGGTGTAGCCCTGCTCGTACAGCAGGCCGCGGATCTGTCGCACCATCAGCACGTCGTGGCGCTGGTAATAGCGGCGATTGCCGCGGCGCTTGACCGGTTCCAGGCTGGGAAACTCGGTTTCCCAGTAGCGCAGCACATGCGGCTTGACGTCGCACAACTCGCTGACTTCGCCAATGGTGAAATAGCGTTTTGCCGGGATCGGTGGAAGTTCGCGGTTGCTGCCGGGATCAAGCATGCTCGACTCGCTCATACGCCTCGACGCGTTCCTTCAACTTCTGGCCGGGACGGAAGGTGACCACCGTGCGCGCCGAAATCGGGATCTCTTCGCCGGTCTTCGGATTGCGGCCAGGCCGCTGGTTCTTGCGACGCAGGTCGAAGTTCCCGAATCCCGAGAGCTTCACCTGGCGACCCTGCTCGAGCGCTTCGCGGAGCACGTTGAAGTAAGCGTCGACGAATTCCTTTGCTTCGCGCTTGTTGAGTCCGACCTCCTCGAACAGGCGCTCGGCCATCTCAGCTTTCGTCAGTGCCATGCCGTCCCCTTCCTCTCAGCCGCGTATCCGGGCGCCATGGTCCCGCTCGATCGCGGACACCACCCCTGCAATGGCGCCATCCACATCGCGGTCATTCAGAGTGCGGGAGTTGTCCTGCAAAATCAAGCCCATAGCCAAGCTCTTTTGACCGCTTTCGACACCTTGCCCCACGTACCGGTCGAACACCTGTACGTCCCGCAGCCAAGGGCCTGCGGCGCTTCGGACCGTGGCTTCGATCGCGCTCCACGGCACGCCATCCGCTACGACGAACGCGAGATCCCGACGGACGGACGGAAACCGGGAAAGCTCCCTGGACTGCGGCAACGCCCGTGCAGACAGCGCCACCAGGTCGACCTCGAACCCGTACAGCTCGGTGTCGAGCTCAAGCGCCCGCTGCAATCTTGGATGCAGCTGCCCCAGCCAGCCAACCACCCGTCCATCACGCATGACGTCGGCGCTACGCCCGGGGTGGCCATGCGCAGCGGTTGATGGCCGGAATTCCAGCGTCGCTCCCGACGCTGCGGCGAGGCTTTCCAGATCGCCCTTGATGTCATGGAAATCCGCCTTGCGCGCGGGCTCGCCCCATTGCGCCACCCTCGCCTCGCCACAAACCGCGGCCGCTATCCGGGCCGTCTCCAGCGGCGCACCTTCAGCACGCGCCTCGAACACGTTTCCAATCTCGCACAGGCGCACGCGGCCAGCCTGTCGCGCCGTGTTGCGCTGCACCGCCGACACCAGCCCGGGAAGCAGCGCCGTGCGCATCACTCCCAGTTCAGCGCTCAGTGGATTTGCAATCGGCACCGCGCCACCGCCCATGTTCCAGAGCTCGAGCAACGAGCATTCGACGAACGCATAGGTGATCGCCTCCAGATAGTCGCGCGCCACCAGCTGGCGGCGTGCCGTTGCAGCATCCAGGACGTTTTCAGACGGCACCGCGATGCGCGTAGCCCCACCCGGCAGCGTGGTCGGTATGCGCTCGTAGCCATGGATGCGTGCAAGCTCCTCGATCAGGTCCTCCTCGATTGCAATATCGAAGCGCCGGCTCGGTGCCAGCACGCTCCAGCCCTCGCTGCTGCCGCTGACCTGCATTCCCAGCGCGCCGAGGATGCGCTCCACGTCGGCATCGGCCATCTCGATGCCGAGCAGGCGAGCGATTCGCGCCCTCCGCAATGTGATCGGACGCTCGGCAATCAGGTGTTCGGGGACGACGGCTTCGGTGACCGGGCCGGGGTTGCCACCGGCGAGCTCGACAACGAGGCGCGTTGCCACCTCGATAGCCTGCGCGGGCAGCGCGGGATCGACGCCGCGCTCGAAACGATGCGAGGCATCGGTGTGCAGGCCCAGCTTGCGTCCTCGGCCGATGATGGCCGACGGCGCGAAATGCGCTGCCTCCAGGAATACGTTTCGCGTGGTGCTGGTAACGCGAGTGTCCAGGCCGCCCATCAAGCCGGCCAGCGCGACTGCGCGGTCAGCATCGGTCACGACCAGGAATCCGCTGTCCAGCAGTGCTTCGCGGCCATCGAGCAGCTTCACCGCCTCGCCATCGCGCGAATGCCGCACGCCGATCGGACCGACCAGCGTGTCACGGTCGAATGCGTGCATCGGCTGACCCAGTTCAAGCATCACGTACTGGGTGATGTCCACCATCAGCGACACCGGCCGCACGCCACTGCGGCGCAGGCGTTCGGCCATCCACGCGGGCGTGGCCGCGCTGGCGTCGACTCCATCGATGATGCGACCGCAATAGCGCGGCGCATCGGCGCCAGCGTTCAATTCGATCACCATTGCCTGGTCGGTGAGGGCAGGCATTGGCGTTGCGTCGAACGCGACTACCTCACTGCCGAACGCGGCGGCGACGTCATAGGCGATCCCGCGTACGCTGAAACAGTCGGCACGGTTCGGGGTGAGCTTGATCTCGATGCTTGCATCGGGAAGCCCGAGGTACTCGGCGATCGGTGCGCCCACGGGCGCGTCCTCGGGAAGTTCGAGCAGGCCCGATGCATCCGCATCCACGCCCAGTTCTTTGGCCGAGCACAGCATGCCGTTGGACTCGACGTTGCGCAGCTTCGCCGCCTTGATGTCGATGCCGCCCACCTGCGCACCCACCAGCGCCAGCGGCGCGCGCAGGCCGGCGCGTGCGTTCGGCGCACCGCACACGATCTGCAGCGGCTCGCCTGCACCAGCGTCGACCTTGCACACCTGCAGGCGGTCGGCCTCGGGATGCTTTGCACATTCGATGATCCGCGCCACCACCACTTTGTCCAGCGACTGCCCCAACACGCTGACGTCTTCGACCTCCAGGCCGATCGCGGTGAGGGTGGCCACCAGTTCTTCGCGGGTGGCGCTGGTGGGCACGTGGCTGCGCAGCCAGTTCTCGGAAAATTTCATGCTTGGGGCCAGAAAGTGAAATCAGTGGCTGGAACGGGGAACCGGAAACGGGAAGTGAAGCTTTCAGGGCCCGCGAACGCACGGCGTGAGCCCGCAGGCAGGCAGGCGACTGGGCGCAAGCGGCGCTCCATTCCCTGCTTACTCTTCCCTGTTCCCGGCTTCACCCTCACGCGAATTGCTTCAAGAAGCGCACGTCGTTCTCGAAGAACGCACGCAGGTCGTTGACGCCGTAACGAAGCATTGCGAAGCGCTCCACTCCCAGGCCAAAGGCGAAGCCGGTGTAGCGCTCCGGATCGATGCCGCAGTTTCGCAGCACGCTGGGATGGACCATGCCGCAGCCCAGCACCTCGAGCCAGCGCGTGCTGCCGTCCGGCTGCTGCCAGGCGATGTCGACCTCGGCACCGGGTTCGACGAACGGGACGTAGCTGGGCCGGAACCGCATCTCGAAATCGCGCTCGAAGAATGCGCGCACGAATTCGGAAAGGGTGCCCTTGAGGTCGGCGAAGGTGGAATGCTCGTCGACAAGCAGGCCCTCCACCTGGTGGAACATCGGCGAATGGGTCTGGTCGCTGTCGCTGCGATATACCTTGCCGGCGGCGATCATGCGCAGCGGCGGGGCATGCTCACCCATGTAGCGCACCTGCACGCCGGAGGTATGCGTGCGCAGCAGGCGAGCCACGCCGCTTGCGTCGGGCGGAAAGTAGAAGGTGTCATGCATGGCACGCGCCGGATGGTGCGGCGGGAAGTTCAGCGCCTCGAAGTTGTGCCAGTCGTCCTCGATCTCCGGACCGTCCGCAAGCTCATAGCCGAGCCGACCGAAAATTTCGGTGATGCGTTCAAGCGTGCGGCTTATGGGATGCAATCCCCCGCGGCCGCCGTTGCGGCCAGGAAGCGTCACGTCGACGTTCTCGCCCGCCAGCCTTGCATCCAGCGCGGCGTCTTCCAGCACCGCCCTGCGCGCGGCCAGCGCCTGGGAGATCGCGTCGCGTGCGATGTTGATCGCTTCGCCTGCCGACTTGCGCTGGTCGGCTGGCAGGGTGCCCAGTTGCTTGAGCTGCGCGGTCACGGTGCCGCTCTTGCCCAGCAGCGCGACACGCAGCGCTTCAAGCGCCTCCGGCGCTGACGCCGCTGCGATTTCCGACAGCGCCTGCCGCGTCAGTGATTCGATTTCACTCATGGACGATCGATCCTGGTGGTCGTGGGAGCGAGGTGAGTGGCGATGAGGCGCTATCGGCAAAGCTTCATCGCCACTCACGTCGCTCCCACAATTATCACGAAGCCCCAAAAAACAATGGGGAAGGACTTGCGCCCTTCCCCACGTGTTCGGCGATGGACTGCCGGTGTTGCGTTACGTCGGAATCCGCAGGCTTACGCCGCGAGAGCGCCCTTGGCTGTTTCGGCCAGCGCCGCAAAACCCACCGCGTCGTGCACGGCGATATCCGCCAGCACCTTGCGATCCAGGGTGATGCCCGCCTTCAGCATGCCGTTCATGAAACGGCTGTAGCTCAGGCCGTTGATGCGGGCTGCCGCGTTGATGCGGGTGATCCACAGCGAACGGAAGTTGCGCTTCTTCTGCTTACGGCCGATGTAGGCGTACTGACCAGCCTTGATGACGGCCTGGTTGGCGACGCGGAAGACCTTGCGGCGGGCGTTGTAGTAGCCCTTCGCAAGCTTCAGGATTTTCTTGTGACGGCGGCGCGCCGTTACACCACGTTTGACTCGTGCCATTTTTCAGTCCTCAGAGATACGGAAGCAAACGATCCAGACGCTTGGAGTCTTCGGCACGAATGATGTTCGTTGCACGAAGGCCACGCTTACGCTTGGTCGACTTCTTGGTGAGGATGTGGCTCTTGTTGGCGTGGCCTGCCTTGTATTTGCCGGAAGCGGTCTTCCGGAAACGCTTGGCCGCCGCCCGATGGGTCTTGATCTTGGGCATTGCTGGTCCTTGAGGTGTTTTGTCACTGACGGGGGCGGTGGCCTGCGCCACGCTTTCCATCCATGCCCATGTCGGCTTGTAAGTCGTTGAATCCGGAGTGGAAACCTCGACAGGTCCTGTGGCTGCGAGCAGCCGCCCGGCTGGCCGGGCCGCGTATTATGCCCGCGACGGCTTTCCCTTGCAAATCATAAGTTTGCTGACCTCAGCGGAGGGCATAGATCCGAGCTTGGTCGGATGAACAGGACCGGGTCGCCTGGAAATGGGGAAACAGAGCAGCCGAGCAAGCTCGGCTCGACATGCTGCGTGATGAGGCGATACGCCTTGTAGATCCGAGCTTGCTCGGATGGAGCCGGCAGGCTCCGCCTGGGGTAGATCCGAGCCTGCTCGGATGGAGCCGGCCCAGGCTCCGCTTGGCTTAAATCTTAGCTTGCTCGCATGGAGCCGGCCCGCGCTCCGCTTGGTCAGAGGCAGCCGACCAAGCTCGGCTCCACAAATTGCCCAAGCGTCCGTCGCCGGTAACCGCCGCTCTTACTTCTTCTTCGGTGCGATCATCATCACCATCTGCCGCCCTTCCAGGCGCGGACGCGATTCGATCACGATTTCGTCGCCCAGCTCGGTTTCGATACGCGTGGCCATTTCACGGCCCAGTTCCTGATGGCTCATCTCGCGGCCACGGAAACGGATGTTGATCTTGACCTTGTCGCCTTCCTCGAGGAAGCGGCGGATGTTGCGCATCTTGATCTGGTAGTCGCCCTCATCGGTGACCGGCCGGAACTTGAGTTCCTTGATCTCGACCTGCTTCTGCTTCTTCTTGGCGGCGTTGGCTTTCTTCTGCGCCTCGAACTTGAACTTGCCGAAATCCATGATCCGGCACACCGGCGGATCGGCCGTAGGCTGGATTTCCACCAGGTCCATCGCCGATTCTTCGGCCAGCGCCAGCGCTTCCTCTCGCGTGAGCACGCCGACCATCTCGCCATCGGCGCCAATCACGCGCACGTTGGGAACGCGGATTTCCTGGTTCTTTCGGTTTTGCTTGTTGTCGGGGGTACTGATTGTGCAATCTCCGTGGGGGACTATTCCGGCCTTTTGGGGCCGGGCTGGATCAGGTCACCTGCTCGCTGCGCAAGCGCTGGGCGAATTCGGCGACGCTCATTGTGCCTAAATCTTCCCCCGAGCGCGTGCGCACGGCAATCTCGCCATTTTCCTTTTCGCGATCGCCGGCCACCAGCAGGTAGGGGACGCGCTGCAGGGTGTGCTCGCGGATCTTGTACCCCACCTTCTCGTTGCGCACGTCAGAAATCACCCTAACCCCTTCATCTTCAAGGATTTTCGTGACCTTGGCCACGTACTCGGCCTGGGCGTCGGTGATGTTCATGACGACCGCCTGGCGGGGGGCAAGCCAGGACGGGAAGGACCCGGCGTGGTGCTCGATCAGGATCCCGATGAAGCGCTCCATGGACCCGACGATGGCCCGGTGCAGCATGACCGGGTGCTGGCGGGTGGAGTTTTCGTCCACGTACTCGGCGCCCAGGCGCTCGGTCATCATGAAATCGACCTGCATGGTGCCCAGCTGCCAGGTGCGACCGATGGCGTCCTTGAGGTGGTACTCGATCTTGGGACCGTAGAACGCGCCCTCGCCCGGCAGCTCCTCCCACTCAACCCCGCAGGCCTTCAGCGCATTGCGCAGGGCTGCTTCCGCCTTGTCCCAGGTCGCGTCGTCGCCCAACCTCGGCTCCGGACGCAGCGCGATCTTGATCTGGATGTCGGTGAAGCCAAA
>JBBSVH010000043.1:0-18982 GCA_038233685.1 Lysobacterales bacterium
AGTTCCGCGGTCGTCCCAGGTGGATCCGAGCTTGCTCGGATGCCGCTCGCAAACAGTCAGAGACATCCAGGTAGATCCGAGCTTGCTCGGATGCGTTTCGGGCGAGGCACCGCATCCGAGCAAGCTCGGCTCTACGACCGAAGAGGGTCCCGTCGGGGGACCGGCAAGATCACAGGTTGCGCAGCGGCGGCGATTGCCCTTCACTGCGCCGCAGGCACGACCTCGCCATCACTTGCGCGGCAGCCACCTTGCCGCGCCTACCTGCCGACACCGTGCGGCGTGATCACCCCGGTATAGATGCCCAGCGCCACCAGCAGGATCAGGGCCACCGAAAAGCCGATGCGTCGGGTCAGTGCGTTGACCGTACGTTTGCTCTGGCCCTTGTCCACCAGCAGGTAGTACAGGCCGGCTCCCAGGTTCCACAGGATGACGATGAGGAACGCGATGACCAGCAGGGTTTTCAGTGAATCGTTCATAGCCTTTCCGGGGTGGGGGCGCGATTTCCGCGCGCGTGCATTATCGCAGCAGTGGGTACGGCGCTCGTGACCCGACGGATGCCCCTGGCGCTGGGCTGGACACTGGCCATGGCCCTGGCAGCGCTGTTCGTCACGGCCGGATTCTGGCAGCTCGGGCGCGGCGCCACGAAAGAGGCGATGCTCGCAAACGCGCAGCGGGTGGTCACCGAACGCAATCCGGTGCCGCTTTCGGTGGCGGCCGATCCGCAGCGTCCAAGCGACCTCGACTGGTCCGCCGGCAGCGGGCGTTTTGCCGACGCGCCGCCGGTGCTGCTCGACAACCAGATCCGGGAATCCAGGCCCGGCATCCGCGTGTATCGGGTGTTCCTGCCCGAGGCGGGCGACCCGCTGCTGGTTGAACTGGGCTGGCTGCCACTGCCCGCGGACCGGCGTCTGCCTTTCATCGAGCCACTGCCCGACACCGTGCGCGTGTCCGGCTTGCTGACGCCGCCGCCATCGGTCGGCATCGCCACGCCGGCAGTCACTGCAACGCCGCAGGGCCTGCTGGCCATCGGGCTGGACCGTGACGTGCTGTCCACGGCACTGCAGCTGCCCGGGCTGGCACCGCGGGTACTCAAGCTGGACCCCGACATCCCCCTGGGTTATGCGCGGGACCTGGACATCCTGCCCAATACGCTGACGCCACAGCGCCACCTGGGCTATGCCGTGCAGTGGTTTGGACTGGCTGCCGCGGTGCTGGTGATCGCCGTGGTCATGACCGTGCGCCAGCGCAGGCGCAGGCGCGGCGCGCATGAGAAAATACGCGCATGAGTTCCACCACCCCCACTCCTGCGCAGGTCCGCCGTGGCCGCTGGATCCTGGTCGGCCTGTTCGCCCTGTTCTTTGGCACCGTTGGCGCGGCAGGCGTGCTCCGCTTCAGCGGCTGGCAGCCGCCCGGCAGCAAGGTCAAGGGACAGATGCTCAGTCCGGCGATCGATGCGCGGGGAATCCGGCCGACCCTGGCAGACGCAAGCCCCTACCTTTGGAATCCCGCTACGCGTACGTGGCGGATCGTGGTCGCCGCGCCGGAAGACTGCGGCCAGCAATGCCTGACCCTGGCACGGGACCTGGACAAGGTCTGGCGTCTCTTCAGCCACAACGCCGATCGGGTCCACGTCCTGTGGCTGGGTCCGGTACCGCCACAGGCGCGCGCGATGCCCGCCCTGCGCCCGATACGGGATGACGACGGCCTGCGCAATCTGCTGCCTGCGCTTGCCGATCCGGCCGGCATCCCCGTCTACGTGATCGATCCCAACGGCTTCATCATCCTGCGCTACCCGCCGGGCACTGATCCGGGCTGGATCCGCACGGACGTTTCCAAACTGCTGAAGCTGATCTGATGCCCCTGACCTCGCGATCGGCGATATATCGCCACTTCCATCGCTTTGCCTGGCTCACCGTGGCGCTGACGGTGTGCGTGGTGGTGTTTGGCGCGTACGTGCGCCTGTCCGATGCCGGCATGGGATGTCCCGACTGGCCAACCTGCTACGGCCGCGCCGCGTGGCCACAGGCCGCCGACGAGGCCGCCGGCCACGCGGCCATCGAAGTGCGCCCGTACGAGATCGGCAAGGCCTGGCGCGAACAGGTGCACCGGCATCTGGCGGCAACCCTGGGGCTGATGGTGCTGGGCCTGACGCTGATGGCGGCGCGGCGGCGTCGTTTCGGCGTGGCCCGCGTGCTGGTGGCGGCAGGCCTGGTAGCGTCGGCGATTGCGCTGTACGTGCGGGGCCAGCACGAACCGGCTGCGGCGCTTGCGCTGGCCGGCGAAGGCCTTCTGCTCTACTCGGCCCTGCGCTGGGACAACGTCGACCTGTCGCGTGCGACCGCGTTGACCCTGGCCATGATCATCTTCCAGGCGCTTCTGGGCATGTGGACGGTGACCTGGCTGCTGAAGCCCATCGTCGTCATGGGCCACCTGCTGGGCGGGCTGACTACGTTCTCCCTGCTGGTTTGGATTTCTTGGCGCGCCACCGACCGTCCAATCATCCTGGCCGAAGCGATCACCCTGCGGCGCTGGCTGGTGGTCGGGCTTGTGCTGCTCGGGGTGCAGATCGCGCTGGGCGGCTGGGTGAGTTCCAATTACGCCGCACTGTCGTGCGGCGCGGGCAGCTGGTCAGCGGACAACTTTCCGCGCTGCGTGGGCAAGTGGTGGCCGCCGACCGACTTCCGCGAAGGCTTCGTGCTGTGGCGCGGAGTCGGGGTTGACTACGAAGGCGGCGTGCTCGACGGCGCCTCGCGGATCGCCATCCAGATGGCCCACCGGATCATGGCGGTGGTGCTGGCGATGTACCTGCTGTTGCTTGGCGCGCGCCTGCTGCGTACGCCGGGCCTGCGCGGCTGGGCGGTGTTCCTGGTCCTGGCGCTGCTGCTGCAGGTGAGCATGGGCATCCTCAACGTGAAGCTGGGCCTGCCGCTTGCGGTGGCCGTGGGACACAACGCGGGCGCAGTGCTGCTGCTGTTCGTGCTGGTGTCGCTGATCGCCCGCCTGCGCCGGCCGCTGTAGGCATGGCGTCGTCGTTGTTGCCGTTCGGACAGTATTGGCAGCTGACCAAGCCGCGCGTGGTCGCATTGATCGTGTTCACTGCGCTGGTCGGCATGTTCCTGGCGGTGCCGGCCCTGCCGCCGTGGCGCGAGGCGGTGTTCGGACTGCTGGGGATATGGCTGGCGGCCGCATCTGCAGCGGCCATCAATCACCTGATCGACCAGCGCATCGACAAGCTGATGGCGCGCACCGCCAACCGGCCGCTGGCCACCGGCGCGCTCAAGCCGATGCAGGTGCTGCTGTTCGCGCTGGTGCTGGGCGCAGCCTCGATGGCGATCCTGGTACTGCTGGTCAACACGCTCACTGCGTGGCTCACGTTCGCCTCGCTGATCGGATACGCGGTGGTCTATACCGGCTACCTCAAGCGCGCCACCCCACAGAACATTGTCATCGGTGGCGTTGCGGGAGCGGCGCCGCCGCTGCTGGGCTGGGCGGCGGTCACCAATATGGCCGGCGCCTGGGACTGGGCCCACGCGTTGCTGCTGGTGCTGATCATCTTCGTGTGGACCCCGCCGCATTTCTGGGCGCTGGCGATCTTCCGGCGCGACGACTACGCGCGGGCGCTGATCCCGATGCTGCCGGTGACCCACGGGGTCACCTACACGCGCTGGCAGATCCTCTTCTACACCGTGTTGCTGGTGGAGGTGACGGTGCTGCCGGTGGTGTTCGGAATGAGCGGCTGGTTCTACCTGGGCGGCGCGCTGGTGCTGGGCTCGGTGTTCCTGTGGTACGCGTGGCGACTCCTGGACCCGCCGGATGAATTCTTCCCCATGCGCGTGTTCAACTATTCCATCGTGTACCTGATGGCGCTGTTCGCGTTCCTGCTGATCGATCACTGGCTGATGCCGCTGCTGCAGCCTGCGGGTGTGCCGCTGGTCTAGTGGTCATGGGTATCAGCCGTCGATCGAGGGTGCGCGCATGTGCCGTCGCACGCACGGTGGTGTGCCCAATCGGATGTTCTTGATGGTGCGGAGTAGGGGTGCTCCGGCTCCCTGGAGCGAAAGCCGGTCCGCAACACGCGCCGCGTGACAGCCATGCAGCGCCCGGCTTCCTCTAAAGCAGGCCAACTGCCGCCCGTGTCCGCTCGGCTAGACTCGCTCCTGGATATTTTCGATGGAGTGGCACATGACCAGGTCGAACCTGCTTGTTTCTGGAGTCATAGCGGTAGCCGCCATGCTCGCGACGACGGCGGTAGCTGACGCACAGCAGCCTGCCGCCGCGCCGGATGCCTGGATTACCGCCGAGCGCATGCTCGACGTGCGCAGCGGGCGCATGGTTCAACAACCCCACCTGCTGGTGCGCGACGGCCGCATCGTCGAAGTGGGCAGTGGCAGTGCACCGGTCCCGGCCGGCGCGCGGCATGTCGACCTGGCGGGGATGACCCTGCTGCCCGGGCTGATCGACATGCACGTGCACCTGGACAGCGACCCCTCCTACGGCGGCTATACAGGCCTGCAGTTCAACGACCGCTTCTGGTCGATGCTGGCGGTGCCGCACGCGCAGGCGACGCTGATGGCCGGGTTCACCATGGTGCGCAACGTCGGCTCCGATGCGTGGAACGACGTGGGCCTGCGCCAGGCGATCGACGCTGGCAAGATCGTCGGCCCGCGCATCGTCACCGCCGCGTACTCGTTCGGCGCCACCGGCGGCCACTGCGACTCGACCTACTTCCCGCCGTCGATGGACCAGAAGAACCCCTACAACGCCGACAGCCCGAACGAAGGCCGCCGATCCGTGCGCGAACTGCGCAAGTACGGCGCGCAGGTGATCAAGATCTGCGCCACCGGTGGGGTGTTCTCGCGCAACACCGAGCCGGGCCAGCAGCAGATGAGCCTGGAGGAAATGAAGGCGATCGCCGATGAAGCCCACCTGCAGGGCATGAAAGTCGCCGCCCACGCGCACGGTGCCTCGGGCATCAAGGACGCGATCCGCGCCGGGGTCGACACCATCGAGCACGCCAGCCTGATCGATGACGAAGGCATTGCCCTGGCAAAGAAGAATGGCGCGTGGCTGTCGATGGACATCTACAACACCGACTACACCCAGGCCGAAGGCGCGAAGAACGGGGTGATGGAGGACAACCTGCGCAAGGACCGTGATATCGCCGAGATCCAGCGCCAGGGCTTCCGCCGCGCGCACGCTGCTGGTGCAAAGATGATCTACGGCACCGATGCCGGCGTATACCCGCATGGACTCAACGGCGGCCAGTTCGCGGTCATGGTCCGCTACGGCATGAGCCCGCTCGACGCCATCCGCAGCGCCACGCTCAATGCCGCCGAAGCGCTCGGGCGCAGCGACGTCGGCGTGATCGACGCGGGCCGCTACGCCGACATGGTCGCGATCAAGGGCGATCCCACCGAGGACGTGACGTTGCTCCAGTCGATCCCGGTAGTGATCAAGGGTGGTGAGGTGGTGAAGGACGAACGATAGGTGAAGCCTTCGAAACACTGAAAGCGCTATCGGGAGCGGCGTTTAGCTGCCATGGGCCCGCAGGTGGCGCGCACGTATGTGCGCTTCCGCGTCGCGCCCATGACTGCAAGTCGCCAAGGCTGTCATTCGAAGACAAACCGTCCAAGGTTCCGGGAGCGATTCGGCGACACCGTCAGGCGTTGCGCGCTGCGCCTGCCGACGTTTGGGCGGCCTTGCCTGGTGGGGCCCATCTGGACTGGAGTTACACGCCGCGCCTGTTTTAGACTTTCGACTGCCGGGCATGAGGCAATCGGAGAAGCCGTCAAATTCCGAGTGCATGAGCATCAAGAGTCGGCCGGCCCGCGCTCCAGAGCGTCATGTTCGGGGTATGCGCACGTTGCGCAGACTTCACGCAACGATGCCCCGCCCGCTGCGACACTGATGAGGCGTCATTGTCCCTGCAGGGGCACCCCCGCTCGTCAACACCAAAGTGGATTCGATCATGCGCAACAATCAACTCGGCGGCACCGGGCTGTTCGTCTCGGAACTGTGTCTCGGCACCATGACCTTCGGTGGCGATGGCGACATGTGGAGCAAGATCGGCACCCTCAAGCAGGCCGACGCCGACCGCATTGTCGGGCGTGCGCTGGAGTCCGGGATCAATTTCATCGACACCGCCGACGTCTATGCAAATGGGCAGTCCGAGATCATCACCGGCCAGGCCTTGAAGAACCTGAAACTGTCCCGCGACGAAGTGGTTGTGGCGACAAAGGTATTTGGCGAAACCGGCGGCAAGGGCCCCAACGCGCGGGGCCTGTCCCGCCATCACATCCTGGGTGGCGTCAAAGCCAGCCTGAAGCGGCTGCAGCTCGACTACATCGATCTCTACCAGGTGCATGGTTTCGACCCTGCCACGCCGATCGAGGAAACGGTGCGCGCGCTGGACAACCTCGTGGAGCACGGCCACGTGCGCTACGTCGGGGTCTCCAACTGGGCGGCCTGGCAGATCATGAAGGCGGTCGGCATTGCCGATCGCCACGGGCTGGCGCGTTTCCGGTCATTGCAGGCGCACTACACCATTGCGTCGCGCGACCTGGAGCGCGAAATCATCCCGGCGCTGCGTAGTGAAGCCATTGGCCTGATGGTGTGGAGTCCCCTGTCCGGGGGTCTGTTGAGTGGCAAATACGATCGCGATGGCAAGGCCGAAGAAGGCAGTCGCCGCGTCGCCTTCGATTTTCCGCCGGTAGACAAGGATCGCGCGTTCGCCTGCATCGAAGCGATGCGGCCGATCGCTGACAAGCACAACGTGTCGGTAGCGCAGGTCGCGCTGGCCTGGCTCTTGCACAAGCCTGCAGTCAGTACCGTCATCATCGGCGTCAAGAATCTTGATCAGCTGGAAGACAACATTGCTGCAACGAGTCTCCAGCTGGACGATGACGAGATTGCCGGGTTGGACGCCGTCAGCAAGTTGCCGGAAGAATATCCCGGCTGGATGCTGGAGCGTCAGGGAGAATTCCGCCGCAAACAGCTCAAGGAAAGCGAAGGGCGGTGATGACACGCAGCGAGCAGCGACGAGGTGGCGGGTGGATGTGGACTGAGAGCGCGGTACTGAACCGGAGCCTGAGTGCCGGGCCTTGCGTAATCTGTTCGCCTTGTCACCGCAGCCGACCAGCACGGCAGCCAAGCCGGATCCACGCCACCAGTTCGCCCGTAGCGAAAAATCCACCTGCAGTCCACATCGCCGGAACACCATCTGCAGCCGTGTCTGGCGGGCATCCCGCACCGGCCTCCGAATCATGAATTGCACAGGAAAACGGAACATGAAAAACATCAAGACGATCAATCCAGCGACTGAAGCAGAGATCGCCACCTACGAACTGATGAACGCAGAGACCGCCTTCGGGAAATTAGAAGCGTGCCATTCCGCATTCCTGCAGTGGCGCGACAAGACACCGGAAGCGCGCGCGCCCTATCTGGTCGACATTGCCGCGGCGCTGCGTGAGAACGCAGACGAGCTGGCGAGGCTGATGACTGAAGAAACCGGCAAACTCAGTCGCGACGGAAAGACCGAAGTCGAGCTTTGCGCACAGCTTTTCGAGTACGCGGCCAAGAACGGTCCGGCCGAGCTGGCTGATGAAGAACGGACTTACAACGGCGGCAAGAAGCGCGGCATCGTGGCCTACTGCCCGATCGGCGTCCTCTACAGCATCCAGCCGTGGAATTTTCCGCTGTATCAACCCGTCCGGGTTCTGGCCGACAACCTGATGGCCGGCAACGCAGTGATCCTGAAGCATGCCGCCATCTGTACCGGCAGCGGCCTGATGCTGCGCGACGTCTGCCTCAAGGCGGGGTTGCCGAACGGGTTGTTCGACGTGCTGGTCATCGACCACGACACCTCGGACAAAATCATCGAACACAAGCTGGTGCGCGCGGTGACGATGACCGGCAGCGATACCGCCGGACGGCACGTGGGTCAGCAGGCTTCGAAGCACCTGAAGAAGTGCGTGCTGGAGCTCGGCTCCAACGATGCGTATCTGGTGCTGGAAGATGCCGATATCGAGCTGGCCGTGAAATGCTGCGTGCAGGGGCGGATCTACAACAACGGCGAAACATGCATCTCGGCCAAGCGCTTCGTGGTCACGTCGGCGGTCTACGACGCCTTCGTCAGCGCCTTCGTCGACCAGATGAAGGCCATCAGGATGGGTGATCCAACGGCGAAGGAGACGCAGCTTGGTCCGGTATCGGGCAAGGAACAGTTCGACACGCTGTCGGAGCAGGTGAAGAAGAGTATCGACGGCGGCGCCGATCTGCTGTGCGGCGGCAAACCACCCGAGGGTGTCGGCTACTTCTTTCCGGCCACGGTGCTGGCCAACTGCCAGCCCGGCACGCCGGCCTATGACGACGAACTTTTCGGACCGGTTGCTGCAGTCATCAAGGCCAAGGATGACGCTGATGCAATGCGCATCGCCAACGACAGCCGCTACGGCCTTGGCGGGGCAATTTTCAGCAGGGACCAGGACAAGGCGTTGGCACTTGCCCGCGACCATTTCGACACCGGCATGGTCCGCATCAACGCCTTCGGAGTTGCAGATCCGAACATGCCCTTCGGTGGCGTGAAGAATTCCGGTTTCGGCCGCGAACACGGTGGCTTCGGCATGAAGGAGTTCGTCAACGTCAAGGCGATCTATCTTCCCTGAGCAGTGCCAGCGGGCGCTGTCGGTATTGAATCCCACGTGGGCAGGTAGCACTGACTCGCGCGGGGACTGCTTTGCTGCCGGGCCATGCCATTGGTCTATGACGCGGTGTGGACACCGAAGCAAGTCGAGTCGGGTGATACAGCGCGCCAGCCCGGCAAGGAATTGCCGCCGTTACTCAAGAGCGCGCCGTGACGTGTCGTAGTGCTTCAGCAACGAGGTTGGAAGCCGGGCTTCTTCACGAAGCGGGAGGCTCGGGTTTCACCGGGGTGCGCGTGGCCAGTCCACTCCGATCCCGTACCCGTCTGAAGTGCCTGACCAGGGCAATGACGAGGACGATCAGTGCGATCAGGCCCGCGGTCAACCCGAACACGACGAAAGCGCCAATCGCGAAGACCAGCTCAACGATACTGCCCCCCCCGCCCAGGCCCGAGTCGCCCATCGATGGCGCAGGCGCCGAGGTGCCTATGGAGAGCTGGTAAAGCAGGCCCAGCAGTGCAGCGGTGAACAGGATCAATCCGCTCACCTTCACCGCCGGGGCGGTGTTCGTGAACATCAGTCCCCATCCAAGGCGATATACGAAGATCAGTGCCAGAAGCAGGATCGAGGCCATCCAGATCAGCAGCACGTCCGAAAACTGGGTGAAGAGCCAGATGGGCGCGAGCAGCGCCCCGAACCATGGCCGCTGGTAGGGCTCCAGTCGATCAGTCCAGAATCCGCACATGTCGCTCAGGGGGTGGGCGCCCATCAGCGACGGATCGGCACAGCCGAACCTGCGCAGCAGGCTGTCCGCGCTCAGGCCTCCGATGAGCGGCGTGCCCAGCGCCAGGCAAAACACAGCCAGTGCTCCCAGCAGGAACACGAGCAGGATCCATAGCGAGCCCCAGAGTGCGCCCTGCGCCAGAATGCGCCGATGCAGCGACAGCTGTTCCTGCCTCTGCATCTCCGTTTGCTCGGCCTCCTTTTGCCCAATCCACTGCGCCCGGCGCGTCGCAGCAGAGACCTTTCCAGTTGCAGCGACGGCACCGGTTTCGCTGGATTTCAATGATCCGGGATGCGCCGCGCACGGCTGTCCCCGGCGTCGATCCGAACGCATGCTGAGCACGACCAACGCCAGCCACCCGGCGATCACGAGCCAGGTCTGTTCCAGCAGCAGGAAGGTCGTCTCTAGAGGAGGTACCACGGACAGCCAAGGCGCAAATACATTGGCCGGCAACATCGCCAGACCCTGGCAGCCGCTTTCAGCGGAACCCCAGCGGCCAGGACAGCCCAACGCCGCCAAGGCGAATTCAGCTACGGGTGGCCCGAACAGGACCATCGTCAAACAGTAGCCAAGCAGCCCGTAGGCCAACAAGCGCGTGCGGGTACCTGTTCGACCTCCAGCGGCGAGCGCACGCACCATCCATGACTCTCTTTGATCCATGCTGTGCAGCATGTCGCACGGTACGACACGCGTCCATCGTCGAGGCAGGCATTCAAGCCGCGCGCTGCCGCGTGCTCGCTGGGACCCTGTTCGAAGCGATCGATCAGTGGGCGGACAAGGCGAACCGCTGGCTGCTGGCTTGCAACGACAAGCGCACGAGCGTGGGGCTCGGCCGCATCAACGCGATGCAGGCTCACAAAAGACCAATGCAAGGTCATTTGGCGCGCGAAGTCTGATTCCACTTCTGGCAGCGACCAAAGCTGAAGGGATTTCCAGAGCAAGTTGCCAACGTGCCGGGCCTGTTTCCGATTTGTGATCAGGAGGTCACGCCTCCCACGCCATACTGGAGGCCACCCACCTTCCGCCAACCGTTGGAGAACCATGAGCAAGCAAAGCGACCTACTCGACCCCGAATTCATCCAGCAGCAGCGCGAGCGGCTGGAAACACTGCAATCGGAACTCCAGGCCTCACGCGAATTCCGTCAGGAAGATGAGCAGCAGATGCAGGCCGCGCGCCTCAACCAGAGCCATGCCAGCGGAGGCGATGCGCAGAAGAACGCGTTGCAGGACAATGATCGCGCTGTTCGAGCCCACTCCCGCATGCGCCTGCAAACGGTGCGCCGAGCGCTCGAGAAAATCGAGGACGGCAGCTACGGCCGCTCCGACCAGAGCGGGGATCCTATTCCGCGTGAGCGACTTGAGGCGTTGCCTGATTCGCTGTTCACGGTGCAGGAAGAGGAAGCACGCGAAGACCAGGACGAGCGCAACGAGTAGGGGATAGCCATGCCAGAGGCATCTTCTGGCACCTCACAGTCGCCGTGAGGTCCATGGCTTTGAAACCGTTTCTGAAAGCAAGGGAGACACGCTGATGGGAAATAGCTGCTGCCAGGGGACACTGGATGTACGCGCCTTGGAAGCGCGACAGCGGCGAGTGCTCATCATCGTCTTGATGGTGAATATCGCGACGTTCATCATGATGATCGCTGCGGCCGCTCACAGTGGTTCCTCCTCGCTTTTGTCAGGTGCGCTCGACAACCTTGGTGATGCGTTGACCTACGGATTGAGCCTGGCCGTCATCGGGGCAGGCGTAGCCGCCAAGTCCCGGGTGGCATTGGTCAAGGGTGCGCTGATCCTTGCAGCCGCAATCGCGGTTGGCATGCAGATCGCCTACCGGCTCACGCATCCGGGAGTGCCACTGTTCGAGAGCATGGGGCTTGCGGCATTGGGGAATCTTGCGGCCAATCTGTTCTGTCTTTGGCTGCTCACTCCCTATCGACATGGCGACATCAACATGGCGTCTGTCTGGGAGTGCTCACGCAACGATGCTTTCGAGGGCATTGCGGTGCTGGGAGCCGCCCTGGGAGTTTGGCTGTTCGGTTCCGGATGGCCGGACCTGTTGATTGCAGTGGGCCTGTTGCTGATGTTCCTGCGATCTGCGGCGCGCGTATTTCGCTCTGCGTGGTCAGAACTGCAGAGTGCGAGGACATCGTCATGAGTGACAGCCACGATCACGGCCTGAGTCAAATCACGCACGAGCGACCTCTCTGGTGGGCGTTCGGCCTGACCCTCGTTTTCCTGATCGCCGAGGTGGTCGGAGGGCTCCTCACCAACAGCCTGGCTTTGCTATCGGATGCGGCCCATATGGGCACGGACGTGATTGCACTGGGTATCGCGCTGACCGCGGTTCGCCTCAGCCGCCGTCCAGCGGATGCTAAACGTACCTACGGTTATGCACGTATGGAAGCGTTGGGTGCCATGGCCAACGGCGCAATGTTGTTCCTGGTCGCCGGCTATATCCTCTGGGAAGCCGTCCTCCGATTCAAGCAGCCGGCCGATGTTGCTTCGTCGGGCATGCTGGTGATCGCCGTGTTGGGCCTGGTGGTCAACGTGATCTCGATGCGCCTGTTGAAAGCGGGAAGTGGTACCAGCCTCAACGTCAAAGGCGCCTATCTCGAGGTCTGGGCCGACATGCTCGGCTCTGTCGGCGTCATCATCGGCGCGCTCACGATCATGCTGACCGGTTGGACCCTGGTGGATCCGATCATTGCGGTTTTGATCGGACTTTGGGTTTTGCCCCGGACCTGGACGCTGCTCCGCGAGGCCGGCCAGGTCCTGATGCAGGGCGTGCCGGCGGGGCTGGATCTGGAGAAGGTGCGCGGAATGATGCTGGGTCTTCCTGACGTGGCAGAAGTCCATGACCTGCATGCATGGGCACTTGGCTCGAAAGAGCCGGTGCTCACTGCGCACATCGTGCTAAGGGACATCCACGCCGACATCGATCAAGTTCGGTCGTCCATCGTCAGCGCATTGGATGAGCAGTTTGGCATCGAGCACGCGACCATCCAGATCGAGGCGAAACGCTGCGGGGAACCGCACGCACATCGATGATCGCTGCTTCCAGAAAGAACAGTTGAACGACATCGATGCAGGTAGTGCTCGGGAAAGCCGCCGGAGAACCTGGGAGAACGGCGCCAGAACTACTTTCTTGACTCTCCCAGGCGCCAACAGCCAAGTCACTCTCATACCGGTTTTTGCGGGTACTTGGCTAAGCCGTAATGTTGTTTGGATGCAGTGCCTACTGACGCCCACTCGAGTCCGCATGCCGACCCTGAAACCGAATGACACGATGCGATCCGAAGCGGCCCTTCAACCCGCACGGGCAAAAACCTTGGGGGTGCGGATGACATCATCCTTGGCCAGAACCGAACGCTTCAGCAAATGTGGTGATTACATGTGTCGAGATTGCGCACGTCCCATTCGGTTGTCTGGCTTCGTCATGAAATTCCCCGGCACGACCCGATGTACTCGGAGCCTAGGCGATCAGCCAGCCCATTCCATTGAGGACGGCGTTCCTCGGGGCTGTGGATGCGTTTGACCTATGCGCGCCTGCGCCAAATGCATTTCCGGAAGAGCATGGCCGATCGGTTCCGGGGCATGGGGAAAACAGCACTCATCGCGGTGGCCTGCATTGGCGGCGCTGGTTTGGTGCCCATCATCTGGATGATGCATTCACTGGTGGACGGGCTGATGGCTCTGAGCAGCCCGGATACAGCAGCGATTGAACGGGCTGGCGTGTTGCTCGGCTGGCAGTTGTTGTCGTTGGGTCTGTTGTGGTCTTTGCGCCGCTCGATTTTCATGCAGGAAGCCGAATCGTTCTTCGCGACATTGCCAATTTCGTCAAGAGCCGTTTGGCGCGCTGATGTCCTGATTGCCCTGCAGTGTTTGTCGATCCTCCTGGTGCCGCTGGCGTGGTTGTTTTACATGCTCTGGAACCACCTGCAACCCATGCAGGCGTCCGTGGCGCATGGGTCTTACCTACTGATGACCAGCGTTGGGTTGATGGTTAATTTGCTGTTGCTACGTGGGATGTGTCGGCATGCAGTCGTCATGGCGTTGCCGATGTTGGGCTTGCTGGTCATGACGCCACAAAGCACGCTGGGCTTCATCGTGCTGGCAGCCACGGCTACTCTTGCAGCGACCATTGTCGTTCGAATGAAATTGCCACAGGCCGCGACGCAGTCTGGTGGTCGTGTACGTGCTGGCTACGAGCGGCTGGCGTTGGTCACCGCCTTGGTATTACCGGTGTCGATCCATGAATTGCGCGAACGTCTGCTCATTCATGCCGCATGCCTGTTGGGTGCGGGTACTTTTGCCCTGACGCTACTCGCCGGGCAGGAGCCTGATGTTGGCTTGGCCAATGGGTTGCTGATTGGGCTGATGGCAGTGGCATCGGTCACGTTGTACCGGCTGCCGATGATGATCCGAAGCACCGTGCTGAGCCGGTTCGATTTCCTCGCTGGCCACCGTCATTTTAGGCGGCGAGTCATGGCGTTCGCCGTGGCATCGCCTGTCGTGCTGTTCTTGGCATGTCTCGGGGCGTCGTGGGCAATTGCACGCCACGCTTTACCCGCAGGGTCTACAGATGGTGCGCTGCCTTCGTATCCTCTTTACTTCTATGCTTGCCTCTTCGGGGTGGGTGCGCTGGTCACCATTTGGTCCCGCACGCTGGCGAGATGGGTGATCCCGACCGCGCACTTTGCACTCACGATGATTCTTCTGATGGTGGCACTGACATGAGTCACATTGACGTGCTGAAGCTTCAGGGATTGACGCTGCCTTTCGGTGCAGTAAGGGAGCTGTCCTGCACATTTCGGCCAGGTGTCCACCTCGTCGTTGGGCCAAACGGCGCCGGCAAGACATCACTGCTGCGGGCGATCGCAGGGGCACTGCCACCGACTGGCGGAACGATCCAACTGGGTGACGTGGCTCTCGCCAACTATTCGGATCGGGTCATCTTGGCTCCGGGCTTGCCACCCGAGATTCCGTGGTTGCGCGCGGGCCTGTTGATCGACTTCATTCTGTCGCTGTATCCGGCAACCCGGCGTGATGCAGGTTATCGCGAACAGGTACTTCAGCAACTACATGTCACCGATGTCATGGGCACCCCCATGGGCGTGCTTTCCGCCGGCATGGCCAAGAAGGTACTGCTAGCGATGACACTGATCGCAGCCCCAACGGTCATGCTGTTCGACGAGCCGGTCAACGAGATTGATGCTGCTTCATGCGATGCATTGGTGTCACTGCTCGCCGAATACCAAGGCGACCGCATCATCCTGATTGCCACACACCACTTGACACCTTTCCATGACGTGATCGCAAGCAGGTTGGCGATAGGGTAGTGCGAGAAGGGTTGAGGTGGATGTGCTGAACGTCTGCTCTTGGCCGAGAAGCGCCTCTCGCAGTTATTTCCTCTCTTCTCTAAGCGGTCGTTGGGTCCGCTGCGACCAAGGAGAGAAATGTACCTGACCGTCATTACTGGGGCATACCGTCACGCCGCAACACGTGCATTTTCTTTCCCGGCGCGCGCGACGACCAGCGCCATGGCCAGCACGGCGATGCCGGCACCGGCCCAGAACGTCGCTGCGGGGCCGTGCTGGTCCCACAGCCATCCGGCCAGCACGCTGGCGGCAAGCAGGCCGGCACCGGAGAGCAGGTTGAACATGCCGAAGGCGGTGCCGCGATACTGATCGGGCGCGACATCGGCGATCAGGGTGGCGAGGATGCCCTGGGTCAGTCCCATGTGCAGGCCCCACAGCGCGATGCCGGCGAACAGCAGCGGATAGCCGTTGGCCAGTGCAAGCGCGACGTCGGCGACGGCCAGCACCGCCATGCCGATGGCCAGCAGCCACCAGCGCGACAGCCGATCCGACAGGCGTCCAACCGGATACGCGCTGAGCGCATACAGCACGCTCATCACTACCAGCACCAGAGGCACGTAGGCCAATGGCAGCTGGCGCTCGCTGGCGCGCAGGACCAGGAAGGCTTCGCTGAAGCGGGCCAGCGCGATCAGCATGCCGAGCACGGCCAGCCGCCAGAACGGCGCGCCCAGGCGGGCCAGTCCGGCGCGGCTGATCGGCAGGCGCGCGGTGCGGGCAGCGACATCCGCGGGTTCGGGCACCTTCAACAGCAGCAGCACGGCGACGATGCCGGGAACGACAGCGATCCACAGCACCAGACGGATGTCGTTGCTGTAGGCCAGCAACAGCGCCATCGCGATCAGCGGTCCCAGCACGGCGCCCACGGTGTCCAGCGATTGCCGCAGGCCGAAGCAGGCGCCGCGGATCGAAGGGGGGGCAAGGTCGCCGACCATGGCGTCGCGCGGGGCGCCGCGGATGCCCTTGCCGAAGCGGTCGATGAAGCGCGCGCCGGCGACCGTCGCCACTGAGCCGGCCAGCGGGAACAGCGGCTTGGACAGCGTCGCCAGTCCGTAGCCCAGCAGCACCAGCGGCTTGCGCTTGCCGAGCGCGTCGCTCAGGTAGCCGGAAAAAACCTTGGTCACCAGCACCAGGGCTTCGGCCGTGCCCTCGATCAGGCCGATGGTAAGCGCGGTAGCACCGAGCCCGGTCAGCAGCACCGGCAGCAGGCTGTGCACCATCTCCGAACCCATGTCGGTGAACAGGCTCACCAGGCCGAGCGCCCAGATGCTGCGTGGGATCGCAGGTCGCGCGGCGGTGGTCGTGCGCGGGGACATGGGCGCCCTCAGGAAGCGATGGAGGCTGCGACTATAGCCGTGCCAATGGGGACCGAAGTCGTCACCGCATGTTGGCGAATGTCGCCGCCGCCGCGCAGATCCGGTCCCGGGCCAGCCACGTCCGGCCGAAGCGTAGTTGCGTCGACGCCGGCCCACCCCAACTATGGCTGTTCCGCATCCTGCCGGATGCCCGATCGTGCGGATCCCGCTTGGCACATCACGGCCCCGTTTCCAAACCCGACAATGGCGACTTCACCCGCAGCTTCCTCGGCGTGTTCCGTTTCAGCGGCCGCGCGCTGGAGCTGGTGTGGAGCACCAGCCGCCGACTGACGCTGTGGCTGGGGTTGCTGACCCTGGTCGGCGGCCTGCTGCCAGCCGGCATCGCCTACGTGGGCGCACTGATCGTCGACGCGGTGGTTGCGGCCAGTCGCGCGGCCGCGGCGGGAGATGCGGTGGCGATGGAGCCGGTGTTCTGGCTGATCGCGCTGGAAGCGCTGCTGGTGATGGCCATGGCCGGCGCGCAGCGCGGCATTTCGCTGTGCCAGTCGCTGCTGCGGGCGCAGCTGGGCCAGCGCGTCAACGTGATGATCCTGGAAAAGGCGCTGACCCTGCAGCTGGCGCACTTCGAGGACTCCGAGTTCTACGACAAGCTGACCCGTGCCCGGCGCGAGGCGTCCAGCCGGCCGCTGTCGCTGGTGACGCGCACGTTCGGCCTGGCCCAGAACGCGATCTCGCTGGTCAGCTACGGCGTGCTGCTGGCGCAGTTCTCGCCATGGGCTGTGGCCGTGCTGGTTCTGGCCGGGCTGCCCGGGTTCCTGGCCGAGACCAAGTTCTCCGGCGATGCCTTCCGCCTGTTCCGCTGGCGTTCGCCGGAAACACGCATGCAGATGTACCTGGAGACGGTGCTGGCGCGCGAGGACAACGCCAAGGAGGTCAAGCTCTATGGCCTGGGCCCGCTGCTGCTCGGGCGCTACCGCAGCATTTTCGATGCGCTGTATCGCGAAGACCGGAAGCTGGCGATCCGTCGCGATGGCTGGGGCTTCGCACTCGGCCTGGTCGGCACACTGACGCTTTACGCGGCCTACGGGTGGATCGCGCTGACTGCGGTCGTCGGCCGCATCACCCTTGGGCAGATGACCATGTATCTCATGCTGTTCCGACAGGGTCAGTCGGCGGTGGCGGCCATCCTGTCGGCAATCGGCGGCATGTACGAAGACAACCTTTACCTGTCCACCCTGTACGAATATCTCGACACGCCCGTGCCTGCATTAGAGGGCACGGCGCTACGCGGCCCCGATCCCAACGATGGCATCCGTTTCGAGAAAGTCTCCTTCACCTATCCCGGCGGCGAAGCGCCGGCGCTGCACGACATCGACCTGCACATCCGTCCCGGAGAATCACTGGCCCTGGTCGGCCAGAACGGGTCCGGCAAGACCACCTTGATCAAGCTGCTCACGCGCCTGTACGACCCGGACCAGGGCCGCATCCTGCTCGACGGCCTCGATCTGCGCGAATGGAATGAGCCCACCCTGCGCCAGCGCATCGGCGTGATCTTCCAGGACTTCGCCCGCTACCAGATGCGCGTGGGCGAGAACGTCGGCGTTGGCGACGTCGAGCACTTCGAGGACCGCCAGCGCTGGCAGGAAGCCGCCGACATGGGCATGGCCACGCCCTTCATCGCGGCCCTGCCGGCCGGGTTCGATACGCAGCTGGGAAAGTGGTTCCGCGACGGCCGCGAACTGTCCGGCGGGCAGTGGCAGAAGATCGCACTGGCCCGCGCCTTCATGCGCTCGCGCGCCGACATCCTGGTGCTGGACGAACCGACCGCCGCAATGGACGCCGAGGCAGAAGCCACAATCTTCGAGCACTTCCGCGGCCTGACCACCAACCGCATCGCCATCCTGATTTCGCACCGATTCTCCACCGTGCGCATGGCCGACCAGATCATCGTCATCCAGGACGGCCGCATCATCGAACGCGGCAGCCATGAAGAATTGATGGCGCAGGACGGGCACTACGCGCATCTGTTCAAGCTGCAGGCGCAGGGGTATCGGTGATTTATTTGGTAGGGCAGGGCTGAAGTTCGCCGAATACAGGCCTGTTATGTAAGTCTGATTGCGAGCCGAAGCGATCATTCAAAAGTGCACTCTGACCCTATTTCTGCATTTGGTGACGATGGTGTTCATGGGGTTCTCCCAATCTGAGGAAGTTCCACCATGTGCCTGCTCGCCGTACCGTCGTGTGCTGGAGGTCGATTGGGCGCAATCCGACCCATTTCGGCCATTCGGGACCGACGCGATGAGAGCGAAAGAGATTGATTCTAGTTGATCTTCAATCGAAGAAATTGTTGTAATTCATGTAGGCGCTGGGCAAATGAGGCGGTGTGCTTCAAGCCCCTAAAATTTGCTCCTCGTATCTCTTGTCAATCCGTCGGACTCGCCTACAGCGCGAACCAGTTCAAATTAATTATCGAGAGGATCTACGAAGTGGGCTGCTGACCGTCGGAGCCGCTGTACGGATGGCCGCCTTCCTGCCGGTATCCTTGTTGCGATATAGCGCCTTGTCGGCCTCAGCGAGCATTTTTTCGCGAGGGCAGTCATCGCTGGACGCCACGCCGATGCTCAATGTCGTGCCAACTCCCAATTCTGCAGTCAGCCCCGCGAAAATGGATCGGAGGTTGGCGGCCAATGCTTCCAGGCTCGGTTTGTCAGCATGTGTCGTCACTAGAGCAAACTCATCACCGCCCAATCTCGCAATAACATCGGGTGATTTGCGACGATCGACAAGGTGACGCCAACGGCGCGCAAAACGTCGTCGCCCTTTTCGTGGCCCCAAGTGTCGTTGACTGTCTTGAACTCGTCGGCATCC
>JBBSVH010000044.1:0-18972 GCA_038233685.1 Lysobacterales bacterium
GGCCCAGGGTCAGATCGAGCGCGTCGGTGGTGTGCCAGGTGTTGTTGGTGAACAGCGCAAGGCTTTTGGCGTTCTGCTTGTGACGGTCAAGCGCGCCCAGGCCCGGTGCGAAGACCGTGCCGAACTGACGGCCAGTGGTCTCTGACAGGAACGTCGCTGCATTCGGGAGCGCCGCCAGCGCAGGATTGATTCGCGCCAGCAGTGCGGTGGACAGGTAGGGCTCGTAACCCACGCCGATGCGGTAGGAATCGTTGCGGGTCAGGTCCTCGTCGGCATAGAACGCGCCGACCATCCAGTCGACGTTGTCGGTCGCGCCGGTGATGCGGAATTCCTGGCTGAAGGTCTCGAACTTGGTCAGCGACTCGTCTTCGTTGGCGCTGCGGTACAGCAGGTCTGCGCCCGTGTAGTCGAAATCAAGGGCGTTGATCACTTGCCAATCGCGGAAGGCCGTGACCGAGGTCAGCGTCGCGCCGCCAAGCCATGGCGACTCCCAGTTGACTTCGCCAGACACGCCCTTGTCCTTGATGTCCTGTTCGGTCGAACGGTTGCTGTAGGCAACGCGCGCGTAAGGATCGGCGACGGTTGGAATCGAACCTGGTCCGCCGACACCGTTGATGATGGCGGCGGTGGAGCCGATGACAGTCTGTACAGCCGAGCAGCAGTTTTCTTCGCGGCTGGTGTAGTCGGCGATGAAGTTGATGTCCAGCGAGTCCGATGGCTCCAGCATGAGCTGGCCGCGAAGGGAGTGGAAGTTCAGGTCGTTGTCTTCGTTTTCGGTCCGCGGACCACGCGCGGTTTCGACATCGAGGAAGCCATCGCGCTTGCGCTTGGCAGCGTAGATGCGGAATGCGGCGTTCTCACCCAGCGCATCATTATAGGAAGCGGCAACGCCCACGGTGCCGTAGTTGCCGACCGTGATTTCCCCTTCAGCGCTCTGGGTGTAGCTCGGGCGGCGGGTGATGATGTTGATGACGCCGGCCGAGGTGTTCTTGCCGAACACGGTGCCCTGCGGGCCCTTAAGAACTTCGATACGCTCGATT
This sequence comes from Lysobacterales bacterium, assembly GCA_038233685.1. Taxonomy (GTDB): domain Bacteria; phylum Pseudomonadota; class Gammaproteobacteria; order Xanthomonadales; family Xanthomonadaceae; genus Pseudoxanthomonas_A. Next base: position 1,041 of record JBBSVH010000044.1, read on the forward strand.
TCGCCCAGGTCGCCGAAGCCGACGCTGTTGCGCGCGCGGTACACGCCGTCGATCACCACGCCGACCGAAGACTCGAGTCCGGCGTTGTCGCCGACCGTGCCGATGCCGCGGATACGTGCGGTGGTGGAGGCCTCACTCTGGGTACTGGTGACAGTCAGGCCCGGCACCAGGACCTGCAGGTCCTTGATATCCCGGATGCCGGTGTCCTTCAACAACTGCTCTGGCAACACGGTTACCGAGATCGGCACGTCCTGCAGGATTTCCTCACGCTTCTGCGCGGTTACGGTCATGGTTCCGAGAGTCGTTGGCTCATCTTCACCGGCGGCGGCGGGCGCGGTCTGCGCCTGGGCCTGCGAGACGGCGCAGAGCGCGGCAAAAACTGCAACGGCGAGCACTTTGTGCTGTGGCTTTGAAGCAACCATGTTGTTGTCCCCTCCCAGGGTCTCGATTTTTTTTAGCAATCTGGATGATGAAATTCACGGGTGTTGCGATTTGCCGTGGCGGGGTCGGGTAAGCACCCCGTGAGTTTTCCACGCGCCGAAATTAACATCATTTTTACGCGGTGTGCACCTTGTAGTGCGTCCATACGTCAAAGCAACCTAGCGTACTGACCAGTACGGAGCGCGCCAGGTGCCGTGGAGGGGCTAGAATTCAGGCCACATTCTCTTGCCCGCAGCTTTGTCAAACCATCATCAGGCGCCCGCCTCGAGCGATGCGCCCGCACCCGCCCACACTCCACTCATGAAGCAGTTCTTCGCCGCCAAGGCGGAGTACCCCGACCTGCTTTTGTTCTTTCGCATGGGCGACTTCTACGAGCTGTTTTACGACGACGCCAGGAAGGCGGCGCGATTGCTGGACATCACCCTGACCCAGCGCGGCAGTTCGGGAGGCAGTCCCATCCCGATGGCCGGCGTGCCGGTGCATGCGCACGAAGCCTACCTCGCGCGCCTGGTGGCCTTGGGCGAGTCGGTAGCGATCTGCGAACAGATCGGTGACCCGGCGCTAGCCAAGGGGCTGGTCGAACGGAAAGTGGTGCGTGTCGTGACCCCCGGCACGGTGACCGACGAAGCCCTGCTCAACGAGCGTCGCGACACCCTGCTCATGGCCGTCGCACGGGGCAACGGCGCAAGCGCAAGCTGCTTCGGCCTAGCTTGGGCGGACCTGGCAGGCGGCAGGCTTCTCGTCAACCAGGTGGATGGCGCCGCTTCATTGGAGGCGGAGATCGCGCGACTAGAGCCTGCTGAACTGCTGATCCCCGATGAAGACGGGCTGCCTGCCTTCCTCCAGGGCCGCACCGGAATGCGGCGCCGGCCGCCCTGGTTGTTCGACGCCGACAGCGCACGCAGGCAGTTGTTGCAGTTCTTCAAGGTCCACGATCTAAGCGGATTCGGCATCGAGGACCTTGGCCTGGCCACCGCAGCGGCAGGTGCGCTGCTGGGGTACGTGGAAGAGACGCAGAAGCAGCGCCTGCCGCACCTGTCGTCAATCGTTCTCGAGTCCTCCGACGGCGCCATCGCCATGAACGCCGCGACGCGGCGCCACCTGGAGCTGGACTCCCGGGTTGACGGCGACACCCGCAACACGCTGCTTGGGGTGCTGGACTCCACGATCACGCCGATGGGCGGACGCCTGCTGCGGCGATGGCTGCACCGCCCGTTGCGAGATCGGAACGTGCTTGCGGAACGTCACCACGCGGTGGCGACGCTGCTGCACGCCGGTACCGATGCAGGCTTGCGCGATCGTTTCCGCGCGCTGGGCGACGTGGAGCGGATCCTGACCCGCGTGGCGCTGCGCTCCGCGCGACCGCGCGACCTGTCGACCCTGCGCGACGCGCTCGCGCTGCTTCCTGACGTTGGAGCCCTGCTGGCGCCGCTCGACTCGCCGCGTCTAGGAGCCCTCAACAGCGAACTGGGTGAGCACGGCAGCACCGCCGCACTGCTTCGCGCCAGCGTTGCCGAGCAGCCGCCGCTGAAACTTAGCGACGGTGGCGTGATCGCCGACGGCTGCGATGCGGAACTGGACGAACTGCGGCGCCTGACTACGCACGCTGACCAGTTCCTGATCGATCTGGAAACGCGCGAACGCGCCAGTAGCGGCATCGCCACGCTGAAAGTGGGGTACAACCGCGTGCATGGCTACTACATCGAGATCAACAGGGGCCAGTCCGAGCGCGCGCCGGTGCACTACACGCGCCGCCAGACGCTGGCCAATGCCGAGCGCTACATCACCGAGGAGCTGAAGTCGTTCGAAGAGAAAGTGCTGTCTGCGCGCGAACGCTCGCTCACTCGGGAAAAATTCCTTTACGAAGGCCTCCTGGACCAGTTGAACCAGTCGCTGGAGCCGCTGAAGCGCTGTGCGGCAGCGCTGAGCGAACTCGACGTCCTTGCCGCCTTTGCCGAGCGCGCGCAGGCCCTGGACTGGTCGCAACCGTCACTTGTCGACAACCCGTGCATCGAGATCGAGCGCGGGCGCCATCCGGTGGTGGAGGCGGTGCGCCAAGAACCCTTTGAACCCAATGATCTGTCGATGGATCCGTCGCGCCGCATGCTGGTGATCACCGGCCCCAACATGGGCGGAAAAAGCACATACATGCGGCAGAACGCACTGATCGTGCTGCTGGCTCACATCGGCAGCTTCGTCCCAGCCGCGCGCGCCACCATTGGCCCGATCGACAGGATCCTGACCCGCATCGGTGCCGGCGACGATCTTGCCCGCGGGCAGTCCACCTTCATGGTGGAAATGTCCGAGACCAGCTACATCCTGCATCACGCGACCCACCACTCGCTGGTGCTGATGGACGAGATCGGACGCGGCACCTCGACCTACGACGGCCTGGCCCTGGCCGATGCAGTGGCCCGGCACCTGGCCTCGGTGAATCGCTGCTACACCCTGTTTGCGACGCATTATTTCGAACTTACCGCCTTGGCCGCCGATGCGCACGATGGCGCATCGAGCGGAATCGCCAACGTGCACCTGGATGCTGTCGAGCACGGCGACTCACTGGTGTTCCTGCACGCGGTGAAGGCTGGCCCGGCCAACCGAAGCTTCGGCCTGCAGGTGGCCGCGCTGGCCGGACTGCCGAAGGCGACGGTGGCCCAGGCGCGGCGCCGACTGGCGGAGCTGGAGCTGCGTGGCGGCGAGACCCGCGCCGCGCAGATGGGCCCGCAGGCGCTCGACCAGCCACAGCAGTTCGGACTGTTTGCGGCAGCGCCGTCTGCGGCGCAGGACGCGCTGGCTTCGCTGGACCCAGACGAACTCACGCCCAAGCAGGCGCTCGAAGCCCTGTACCGACTGAGATCGCTGCTGTAGCCGGAGGCGTGTGCGCACGTGGTTGGATGGCGAAACTCCGCCGGTCGGCCGAGCACTGTTCCTGATCATCTGCTGACGCGTTGGCGTTGCCGAACAATCTTTCATCGATAGGCAGTACAGATCGAACTGGTACTTACTGCCTACTTCCACCAATCGCAGGAATCTTCTAGCCTGTAGGTCCGCCCCCTATCATTCGGGGGAAATCGATTCGTACTGCCGAAACCAGTGGAGTAAACAAGATGTCGACCGAAATGAAATGCCCCGTCGTGGGCAAGATGCACGCGAATACGGCGGCGGGAACCCGCAACAACGCGGCCTGGTGGCCAGAGCAGTTGAACCTCAAGATCCTGCACCAGCAATCGGACCGCTCAAATCCGATGGACAACGAATTCCGCTACGGCGAGGAGTTCAAGACCCTGGACCTGGATGCGGTGGTCAAGGACCTGCACGCGTTGATGACCGATTCGCAGCCCTGGTGGCCAGCCGACTACGGACACTACGGTCCGTTCTTCGTGCGGATGGCGTGGCACGCGGCCGGTACCTACCGCATCCACGATGGCCGCGGCGGCAGTGGGTCGGGCGAGCAGCGCTTCGCACCCCTCAACAGCTGGCCTGACAACGGCAACCTGGACAAGGCGCGGCGTCTGCTGTGGCCAATCAAGGCAAAGTACGGTCGCAAGCTCTCATGGGCTGACCTTTTCATCCTGACCGGCAATGTCGCGCTGGAGTCGATGGGCTTCAAGACGTTCGGCTTCGGCGGCGGGCGCCCCGACGTGTGGGAGCCGGACGAGAGCATCTTCTGGGGTCCGGAAGACGAGTGGTTGGGCGATCAGCGCTACAGCGGCGATCGCGAACTGGCCCACGGGCTCGCCGCAGTCCAGATGGGCCTGATCTACGTCAATCCGCAGGGTCCCAATGGCAATCCCGATCCGCTGGGCTCGGCACGTGACATTCGCGAGACCTTCGCGCGCATGGCGATGAACGACGAGGAGACCGTGGCGCTCACCGCTGGCGGCCATACCTTCGGCAAGAGCCATGGTGCGGTCGACTCCAAGCACATCGGCGACGATCCGGAAACCTCGGCCATCGAGAACATGGGGCTGGGCTGGTTCAACAACCACGAGACGGGTCACGGCGTGCATGCCTACACCAGCGGTATCGAAGGCGCATGGACCAACAACCCGATCAAATGGGACAACGGCTACTTCGAAAACCTGTTCGGGTACGAGTGGGAGCTGACCAAGAGCCCGGCGGGCGCGCATCAGTGGAAGCCGGTGGGCAGCACTGGCGACGGCACGGTTCCCGACGCTCACGACCCGGACAAGCGCCACCCGCCGATGATGACCACGGCCGACATGGCCATGCGCATGGATCCGGCCTACGAGAAGATCTCGCGTCGCTACATGGAGAACCCGCAGGAGTTTGCCGACCAGTTCGCGCGCGCCTGGTTCAAGCTGACCCACCGCGACATGGGCCCCATCGACCGTTACCTGGGCCCGCTGGTTCCCGCCGAAGAACTGCTGTGGCAGGACCGCGTGCCGGCAGTGGACCATGCCCTGATCGATGAGCAGGACGCGGCCTCGCTCAAGTCGAAGATCCTCGCCTCCGGCTTGTCCATTCCGCAGCTGGTCAGGACCGCATGGGCCTCGGCTTCTACCTTCCGCGGCAGCGACAAGCGTGGCGGTGCCAATGGCGCGCGCATTCGCCTGGCTCCGCAGAAGGATTGGGAAGCCAACGAGCCGGCAGAGCTGGCGAAGGCGCTCTCGAAGCTGGAAACGATCCAGCGGGACTTCAACGCCGCGCAATCAGCCGGCAAGAAGGTTTCGATGGCCGACCTGATCGTGCTGGGTGGCGGGGCGGCAGTCGAAGCCGCTGCAAAGAATGCCGGCCACCCGCTGACCGTACCCTTCTCCCCGGGCCGTACCGACGCGACTCAGGAGCAGACCGACGTCGATTCATTCGCGCCGCTTGAACCAGTCGCCGACGGCTTCCGCAATTTCGCCAAGTCGGGCCACGAGGCGCTGGCTGCGGAAATGCTCATCGACAAGTCGAACCTGCTGACCCTGACGGCGCCGGAGATGACCGTGCTGGTCGGCGGCCTGCGTTCGCTGGGTGCCAATGCCGGAGAGGCAAAGCACGGCGTGTTCACCGAGCGCAAGGACGAGCTGACCAACGACTTTTTCGTACAGCTCCTGGACATGAATACGAAATGGGAAAAGTCGGCCGATTCGGATTTTGTTCTGGAAGGCCGCGACCGGCAGAGCAACGAGTTGAAGCTGACGGGCACGGTCGTGGACCTGGTGTTCGGTTCCAACTCACAGCTGCGCGCCCTAGCAGAGGTTTACGCGGCCGGTGATTCGCAAGAGGTCTTCGTGCGTGACTTCGGGAAGGCGTGGCACAAGGTCATGAACCTCGACCGCTACGACCTGGCGTAAACCAAGGGGCGCGGAAGTTCGAGCTTCCGCGCCCTGCACCAGAGTCATTCCGAACACAGGGGTGCGGCGAAAGCTGCGCCCCTTTTCCATGGCCGACTACAGGGCGTCGATGTCGCCCAATGCCTGGATGAGCTTGCGCGCACGCTTATCCGGTTTGCCTTCTGGCGCGCGGTAGCCACTGCGTGCAGCAGCACGCTCGGCGCGGAGCTGTTCGCGCTGCAGTCGCGACTGGTCCGGTTCGTGGAACAGCAGTGCCGCCTGCACCGCCGAGCCACGCCGGCTTGCCAAAGCAACAACGGATACCTCGAAAATCTCCTCGCCACGTGCCACCCGCAGGGTGTCACCCGTGCGAATCGCCCGCGAGGGCTTCGCACGCTGCCCGTCCACTTCGACCTTTCCGGTTTCGATCGCTCCCTTGGCCAGGCTGCGGGTCTTGAAGAAGCGGGCGGCCCACAGCCACACGTCGAGCCGGATGACATCGGTGGAAGAAGGGGTTTCAGGCATGGCGTCAGGAGGTCAGGGGCTGTGTAGAAGAGATCGGGGCGGAGTACGACCGCCAGCGCAAACAATGGTCAACAGGTCAGGCGCTACGCGAGGTGAACAAATCCGCTTCAGTCAATGAAAGGCACTCTGGAACACCGCAGCACCATGCCCGACTACTCACGGCGTCTTGGTAGAGGGATCCGGCTGTGCGACCGCCACGGCCGCTGCGATACGCCGGGCAAGGCTCACGCTGCGGGGCGCGGCAAGGCCGCCCCAGTGCTGGTCGAGCTCGTGCAGCTGGGCACCCGCCTGCTGCAGGTGGCCCGCTTCAACCAGTGCCTCTACGGCCAACAGACCCGCCTCGACCTGCTGCTGCAGACTTTCCCTGCATCCAGCTGCCAAAGGAGGTCCTGCTGGAGAAGACTCCATAGCCTCTATCGCCCGCGCGAAATGCAGACCGTCCGGCGGTGCGTGCCCGACGCCACCCATGGAGATGGCGTGCACGCCGGGTATGCACAGCCGCACGGCCGAGGCACGGCTGCGTTCGTCCATCCTGCGATTGGGAAGGTCCTGCGCGCCGGTCACGTACACCAGGCGCGAACGCGACTGCAGCAGCTCCACCAGCTCGGCAGCGGGTAAGGTCATCTGGGATCCGTCGAGCTCGTCACTTCCAGCGTTCAGCACTCCTCCGCGAAAAAGATCCGGATACGCGACCAACGTCCTCAGCGCCGCCCGACCGCCTCCCGAGAACCCGCCGACGTACACGCGCGTTGGATCCACCGGATACTTGAGCATGACGTTGTAGGCGGCGTGGACCGCCAGCGGTATGCGGCGCTCCACCAGGTTCTGCATCTTGCCCGCGCCTCTCGGTGCAACATAGATCATGCCGCGCCGATCCAGCTCCCGGCGCCAGGAACGCGGCACCGACCGGCCCTCCTCATTGGGGGGAATCCAGACCAGCAGGCCGTAGCCTCGGGACGGCGGGAGAGCCGGCACGTAGAGATCGAATTCCTCGCTGCCGATATCGATGGCCTGCTGCTCCAGCCTCTTGCCCGAGGCGTGCAGATACCGCGACATGCGATCGGTGGTGGTCGGCGTCTGCGTGCGGCGCGCGATCTCGTGGGAGGACGCAAGTGGCGACAGGTGCTCGAACACGGCCACGCTTGGTGTGCCGGCGACCCGCGCGGCTACGCTGCCGGCCAGCGCGAGTGCAAGGGGACCCAGGACAAAGCCCCACAGCCGAGCGGCACGCGCACCAGCATGTGGTCGATGCACCCGGCAGGCTCTCGTCGGGTTCGCAGCGCGCAACGCAAACGGCCACCCGAAGGTGGCCGTCTGGCAGGCGTCTTTCGCCGCCATTACTCGGCGGCGGCAGCCGGGGCCTTGGGCGCAGCGGCAGCGGCAGCGGCAGCCGCGGCAGCGAGTTTGGCCTGCTTGGCCTGCTGGCCAGCCGCCAGGTCTTCCTTGATGCGGGCGGCCTTGCCTTCCAGCTCGCGCAGGTAATACAGCTTGCCGGCGCGGACCTTGCCGCGGCGCTTCACTTCAACCGAGTCGATGATCGCGCTGTGGCTCTGGAACACGCGCTCGACGCCGAAACCGTGCGAGATCTTGCGCACGGTGAACGCGGAGTTGAGGCCGGCGTTCTTCTTGGCGATGACCACGCCTTCATAGGCCTGGACGCGTTCACGGGTGCCTTCCTTGACCTTGACGTTCACAACGACGGTGTCGCCTGGACCGAAAGCGGGCAGCTCGCGCTGGATCTGGGCGGCTTCGAAATCAGCCAGGATGTTCATGTTGAGCTTGGGCATGGTGGCACCGTGTAAATGTCGTGGGCGTGTCATTCGACAACAGGGAACTGATGCAGTCACTGGACTGTGCTGCACGATATTATTGTGGGTCCGCAAACAGAAGAACGCCCGCGAGCCGGACATGGTACCCGATTTTCCGCGCCCGTTGAAGATCAGTCCGATCGGGGCGCCGTGGTTGCGTATTCGAGCCGAAATGCGTCAAGCAGTGCCTTGTCCGCACCTGATAACGACGATTCATCCAGCAATTCGGGGCGCCGCAGCCAGGTCCGCCCCAGCGCCTGCTGCCGGCGCCAGCGCGCAATGGCGGCGTGGTCACCGGACCGCAGCACGTCCGGGACGTCGCCCAGTGGGTGGCTGGCGGGGTGGGTAAAATGGGGACAGTCCAGCAGGCCGTCATTTTCAAAGCTGTCCTGGGCGGCCGAGTCAGCGTCGTTCAACACGCCCGCCTGCAGGCGCGCCACCGCATCGATCACGACCGCGGCGCCGAGCTCGCCGCCGGACAGCACGTAATCGCCGATGGACAGTTCCTCGTCAACTTCTGACTGCACCACCCGCTCGTCGATGCCTTCATAGCGACCGCACAGAAGCAGCATGCGCGGGAGCTTCGCCAGCTGGCGCACCTTGAGCTGGTCCAGCGGGCGCCCCTGGGGGGTCAGGTAGATCACCGGCGCCGGGATTGGATCGGCGGCCCGCGCTGCAGCAAGGCATGAAAGCAGGGGTTCGAGCATCATCAGCATCCCGGGACCACCTCCGAACGGCCGGTCATCGACGCGCCGGTAGCCGCCCTGGGCGAAGTCTCGCGGGTTCCAGCCGTGCAGCGACAGCAGCTGGCGCTCCTGCGCCCGGCCGACCACGCCGAAGCCGGCGCAGTGGGCGATGAATTCCGGAAACAGACTGATCACATCGATGCGCATGGCAGATGGCCTATTGATTCAAGCAACCCCGAGTCGGGGGCGCTTACCGCCCAGATCGCAAACACCTGACGCTGGCGCGCGGACGCCCAAGCCGCCAGCTAGAAATCCGGATCCCAGTCGACAATAATCAAACCGCCTTCGAAATCGATCGATTTGACATAGTCCGGCTCAACGAACGGCACCAGCCGCTCGCGGTCGCCACGCACCATCAGCACATCGTTGGCCCCGGTCGAAAACAGGTGCGATACGGTGCCGAAGTCCTGGCCGTCGACGTTGAGCACGCGGAAGCCTTCCAGATCGATCCAATAGAACTCGCCCGGGCTCGGCGGCGGCAGCGCAGAGCGCAGCACGAAGATTTCGGTGCCGCGCATGGCTTCGACCACGTCACGGTCGGTGACATCGGGGAACGTGGCCACCAGGTGTTTTCCGGACTCCTTGCCGCGAGCGCCGCTGAACTCGCGCTCGCTGCCCGAAGCCTCGCGCAGGATCCACGGCTGGTAGCGGAAGATCGCGTCGCGCGGCTCCGTCCAGGACTCGATCTTGATCTGTCCGCGTATGCCGAAGGCGCCGACTATCCTGCCCAGCAGGATCCGACGTTCGTTATCGCTCATGGGGAAATGGACGGCACCCGGGTACCGTCCTGCAGAATCAGGCCGCAGCCTGTTCCTTGACCTTGCCCACTTCCTTGTACAGGTTGCGGACCTTGTCGGTCATCTGCGCGCCCTGCCCGACCCAATGTTCGACACGAGCGGTGTCCAGCTCGATACGCTTCTCGGCACCGGCGGCGATGGGGTTGTAGTAACCCAGTCGTTCGATGTTGCGACCGTCGCGCGCGCTGCGCGAGTCGGTGACGATGATGTGGTAGAAGGGACGCTTCTTCGCGCCGCCACGGGTAAGGCGAATCTTGACCATTGTGATGCTTTCCTGTGTTGCCCAGTCGCCATTGCGGCGCGGTAAGCCGGGCATTGTAAGCCTTTGAAGGGGCGAAGGAAACCCTCAGTCAGCCACTACCCCCGGTATCCGCCGACCCACCTGGCGCGCTCCTAGACCGGCTCCCAGCGGCGGCTCTCAAGGGCCGCCTGAAGGACCGAAAGCCACTCCACACTGCTGTTGAAAACCACACCGTCGATCTCACCGATCGGCCAGACTCCGGTGGAATTGCAGGCAAAGGCAGCCTCGCAATGTTCCAGCTGCTCCAGCCGCACCTCACGCACCTCCTGACGCACTCCCTGCCCCGACAGCGCCGCCTGGAGCAGCTGGACCGCGGTCCCGGCCAGCGCCGGAGCGTTGGGCCACACCACGGCGCCACCCTGAATGAACCCCACGTTCCAGAGCGAACCCTCGGAAATGGCGCCGGAATCATCCACGAAGAGCGCGTCGTCGAAACCGTCCTGAAAGGCCAGGCGGCGCTGATGGAGCAGCGGGAACGTGCCCACGTGCTTGATGTGCGGCAGCGTGCGCGCGAACCGGTATGACTTGATGCGCGCCGCCTGCGCAACCGGACTCGATGCCGGTGCAGCGGCTGTCAGCACGTCGACAGAGAAACTCCCTGCAGGCTGCCGATGGTCGAATCGGCTTGAGAATATGGTCACCCGTAGCGAGCAGTCAGGCTGCGCGGAGACGGCCTGCCGCATCTGCCCACGCACCTGAGCGTAGTCCAGCTCACTGCCAAACAATTCCAGCGTGGCCGACTCGAGCCTCTGGCGGTGAAGATCAAGACCCTGGACGCCACCACCACGCACCTGCATGGTGGTGAAGTGGCCGTAGTTGACCAGGGCCAGGGCGCCAAGCGCGCCGTTCGCCGGCGGCGTCCCGTTGAGCAGCAGCGATCTCACTCAGTGCGCCGAATCAGCCGGCACATCCAATGCACCATCAGCGGAAAGGCGTGCCGCCACCGCGGCCTCCCATCATTCCTTGCATGCCGCGCATCATTCCCTTCATGCCGCCGCTGGCCATCTTGCCCATCATCTTCTCCATCTGCTGGTGTTGCTTGAGCAGGCGGTTGACGTCGGCGGGCGTGGTGCCCGAGCCACGTGCTATGCGGGCGCGGCGCGATCCGTTGAGCAGAGCAGGGTTGCGGCGCTCCTTCTTGGTCATCGACCCGATGATCGCGACCATGCGCGGCACTTCCTTGCCGGTGACCTGGGCCTTCACCGAATCAGGCACCTTTCCCATCCCGGGGAGCTTGTCCATGAGGCCGGCGATGCCGCCCATGTTCTGCATCTGCTCGAGCTGGTCGCGCATGTCGTTGAGGTCGAACTTCTTGCCCTTGGCGACCTTGGCCGCCAGCTTGGCCGCCTTGTCCTGATCGACGTTCTGTTCGACCTGCTCGACCAGCGACAGCACGTCGCCCATGTCGAGGATGCGGCTGGCGACGCGGTCCGGATGAAACACATCCAGCCCATCCGGTTTCTCGCTGACGCCGATGAACTTGATCGGCTTGCCGGTGATGTAGCGCACCGACAGCGCCGCGCCGCCGCGGGCATCGCCGTCGGTCTTGGTCAGCACGACACCGGTCAGCGGCAACGCTTCGGAGAAGGCCTTGGCGGTGTTGGCCGCGTCCTGCCCGGTCATCGAGTCGACCACGAACAGCGTTTCGACCGGATTGCAGGCCGCGTGCAGCGCCTTGATCTCGCCCATCATCGCGTCGTCGATCGCGAGGCGTCCGGCGGTGTCGACGATCAGCACATCAGCGAATGACTTGCGGGCATCGGCAATCGCGGCGCGAACGATGTCTTCAGGCTTCTGGTCCGCCGACGAGGGGAAGAACAGCACGTCGACCTGCCGGGCCAGCGTGCGCAGCTGTTCGATAGCCGCCGGGCGATACACGTCGGCGCTGACCAGCATCACCTTCTTCTTGCGCCGATCCTTGAGGTGCTTGGCCAGCTTGGCCGCCGTGGTGGTCTTGCCCGCGCCCTGCAGGCCGGCCATCAGGATGACCGCAGGTGCCGGTACGTTGAGGTTGAGGTCGCTGGCGGCCGAACCCATGACCGCGGTCAGTTCATCGCGCACGATCTTGATCAGGGCCTGGCCCGGGGTCAGGCTCTTGAGCACTTCCTGGCCAACCGCACGCACCTTGATGCGCTCGATCAGCGCCTGGACCACGGGCAGCGCGACGTCGGCTTCGAGCAGCGCGATACGCACTTCACGGGTGGCCTCGCGGATGTTCTCCTCACTCAGGCGGCCGCGTCCTCGCAGCCGCTCGATGGTGCCGGAAAGTCTCTGGGTCAGGGATTCGAACATGTCAGGAAGGCATGGGGTAATTCGGTCTTCGATTATAGCCGCTCGGCCGCTTCGACCCTCTCTCTCCGCAAGCAGGCGCGGCTACGTCGGTTGCATCGGCCAAGGGTGACAAGCCTCCGGCAAGGAGCCCGGTATGGCACACTCCACCGATGACAATCGTTCTCATCGCCATCCTTTTTTATGCGGCGGCAACGGCCGCGCTCGTTCGCGGAGTGGTCCGCGAACAGGCGTCACTGCGGGGCTGGTACTGGCTGGGTCTCGGCGGCATCCTGCTCCACGGCGCCTATCACGTGCTGGTGGCCGCGCAGACATTTGGCGGTGCGGACATGCATTTCTTCGCGGCGCTGTCGCTTGTCGGCCTGGGCATGGCCGCCATGACCACGGCGGTGGGCGCGCAGGGCCGGATGTCGGCGCTGGGGGTCGTGGCGCTGCCGCTGGCGGCCCTCCTCCTGGCGGTTTACCACCTCAATGGACACGTCGCGGCGCCTCATCTTGACTGGCAGCTGCTGCTTCATGCATGGCTTGCGCTGCTGGCTTACGCAGCGCTGGCGGTCGCCGCCCTGCTCGCGCTGATGCTGTGGGTCCAGGATCGCGCGCTGCGCCGACGCAGCTTCCCCAGGTGGCTGCGCGCGCTGCCACCGCTCACCGAACTGGAACACCTGCTGTTCCGCACGATCGCCGTGGGTTTCGCCTTGCTTACCGCGACCCTCCTGAGCGGGGTCCTGTTCGTCCAGGATCTGTTCGCACAGCACCTGGTCCACAAGACGGTGCTCAGCGTACTTTCGTGGCTGGCCTTCGGCGCCCTGCTGGTCGGACGTTGGCGCTACGGTTGGCGCGGCCGGCGCGCGGTCAGCTGGACGCTCGCGGCGATGCTGCTTCTGGTGCTGGCGTTCTTCGGCAGCAAGTTCGTGCTGGAGCTGGTACTGGAGCGCGCCTGACGCAGAGCCTCGGGCAGCGGCCGACTCATTCCGCGGCTGCTTCCAGGGCTTCTGACAACCGTTCGACTCCAACCACTTCCAGTCCCTTGAAACTGCCCGACTTCGGCGCATTGCCCTTGGCCACGATGGCGCGCTTGAATCCGTGGGTGGCCGCTTCACGCAGGCGCTCCTCGCCGTTCGGTATCGGCCGGATTTCGCCCGAAAGGCCAACCTCGCCAAAAGCGATCGTCTTCTCGGCGAGTGGCTTGTCGCGCAACGACGAGAGTACCGACAGCAGCACCGGCAGGTCCGCAGCGGTCTCCTGCAGGCGAATGCCGCCAACAACGTTGACGAACACGTCCTGGTCGCTGGTGACGATGCCACCGTGGCGATGCAGGACTGCCAGCAGCATCGCCAGCCGGTTCTGCTCCAGGCCAACCGCCACGCGGCGAGGATTGGACAGCGGCGAAGAGTCCACCAGCGCCTGTACCTCCACCAACAGTGGCCGGGTGCCTTCCCGCGTGACCATCACGCAGCTCCCGGGCTGCTGGGTACTGCCGCCAGACAGGAAAATGGCCGAGGGATTGGGCACTTCCTTCAGGCCCTTGTCGCCCATTGCGAAGACGCCGAGTTCGTTGACCGCCCCGAAGCGGTTCTTGAATGCGCGCAACACCCGGAACCGGCTGCCGCTTTCGCCTTCGAAATACAGCACCGCATCGACCATATGCTCAAGCACGCGCGGTCCGGCAATGCCGCCCTCCTTGGTGACGTGGCCGACGAGGAACACGGCAGTCCCAGTTTCCTTGGCGTAGCGCACCAGACGTGCGGCGCTCTCGCGCACCTGGCTCACCGAGCCTGGCGCCGCGGTCAGGGAGTCGGTCCACAGGGTCTGCACCGAGTCGGCCACGATGATCCGCGGCCTGGCGATCACCGCGTGATCGAGGATCTTCTCGATCCCCGTTTCCGCCAGTGCCTGCAGCCCGTCCAGCGGGAGACCCAGGCGCACCGCACGGCCGGCCACCTGGGCCAGAGACTCCTCGCCGGTCACGTACAGCGACGGCAGGCTCTGCGACATCTGGGCCATGGCCTGCAGCAGCAACGTGGATTTTCCGATCCCCGGGTCGCCGCCCACCAGCACCACCGCACCTTCCACCAGGCCACCGCCGAGGACGCGGTCGAATTCACCGATTCCGGTGGAGACTCGCGCCTCTTCGCTATGGCGCACGTCTTTGAGCGCGGTGATGACTGGCGTCTCGAGCTTGCCGGCCCAGCCGCCGCGGCGCGAGGGACCGGACGTAGCGGCGGTTTCGAGGACGATCTCGGACATCGTGTTCCATGCACTGCACTCGCCGCACTGCCCCTGCCACTTGTTGGAGCTTGCGCCGCAGTCGCCGCATACGTACGCCGTCTTGCTCTTCGCCATTGGCTTCCTAACGGATCTCACAGTCGCCGAGGATAGACGCATGGAGTCGCGTGGCGCGAGACTGCGCGTACTTCAGCGGTTGTCGTTGGTGGTGGATCGTCGAAGCCCCGATCGGGCCCTGCACGCGTGCTGACCGAAGCGCGCGAATCCGGAGACTTTAACCGCGGCGCTCGAAACCCACGGTGATCTGGCGGGTGGAGGCACGGATGCTTGCGAAGCCTGGCACCGTCCCTTCGCGATCCCAGATCGCCGGCTGCAGTCCCGCCGCGGCGATAGCGTCGACCATCGAAGGCAGATCCAATCCACCCTGCAGCGACAGTTCCGGTGACAGCTCAATCAGCAGCGCACCGGTCCGGGCAAGCGCCTGGCGGGCGCCCTTCAGCACCTGCGGCTCGTACCCTTCCACGTCGATCTTGATGGCCGCGACAGGCGCATCACCCAGGCCGAGGCGCTCTAGCAGCGTGTCCAAGGCCTCCACACCAACCCAGCCACCGCCGCGACCGTGATCCACGGCCAGCGAATGCTTGCCCAGATTGGACGCCTTGTAGCTGTGCAGCATTGCCAGGCCAGGCCCGGCGCCGGCAGCGCAGGCAATGGCATCCACCTTCGGCCCCAGCTGGTTGCGCTCGATATTGGTGCGCAGCAGCTGATGGTTGCCCAGATCCGGCTCGATGGCCACCACCTTGGCCACGCTGTCGCGTCGGGCCGCCTGCAGCGAATACCAGCCCAGGTTGGCCCCCACGTCGACGAACACCCCACGGCTTACGCCCGCATCCAGGCGCTGCACCAGCCACGCCGTCAACGCCGGTTCGTAGCCCTGGTAGCGCAGGATGTGCCGGCCGACGACGTCTCGCACGTTCACGCGAAAGCGCAGCCCGGTGTCGCGGTCGAATGCCCAGGTGAAGTTCGAGAAGGGATTGGCGCGTGCCACCAGGTGTTTCAGCGCGCCTGCGGGATCAACTCGCTTCATTGGCGCCTTCCACCGACGGTGTGGGCATTGCAGGAGTGGTGCCGGAAATAGGAATCGAACCTACGACCTCATCATTACGAATGACGCGCTCTACCAACTGAGCTATTCCGGCAGCGGTCGAAGATTCTAGGCCCGGCCGGGTCGAGGGTCAATCGATAAGCTGCAGCCGCAGCTCCTTGGGCAGTGCGAACACCATGTTCTCGGGCTCGCCCTGCAATTCGGCAACGTTGGAGGCGCCGAGCACGCGCAACCGCTGGATCACGCCCTCGACCAGGACGTCGGGTGCCGATGCACCAGCGGTCACCCCGATGTGCTGCTTCCCGGAAACCCACTGCGGCTGGATTTCATCGGCGCCGTCGATGAGGTAGGCCTCGACGCCATCGCGCTCGGCCAGCTCCCGCAGCCGGTTCGAATTGGAGCTGTTGGGCGAACCCACCACCAGCACCAGGTCACAGCGCTGGGCCAGCTCGCGTACGGCGTCCTGCCGGTTCTGGGTGGCGTAGCAGATGTCGTCATGCCGCGGGCCCTGGATATTGGGGAATCGCGCCCGGAGCGCCTGGATGATCCCCTGCGTGTCGTCCACTGAAAGCGTGGTCTGTGTCGTGTAAGCGAAGTTTTCCGGCTGCGCGACATCCAGCGTGGCAACGTCGTCGATATCCTCGACCAGGTAGATGCGACCCTGCCCACTCTCTGCGTCCCACTGGCCCATCGTGCCTTCGACTTCGGGGTGGCCGGCGTGCCCAATCAGGACCACGTCACGACCTGCGCGACAGTGACGCGCCACCTCGAAGTGCACCTTGGTCACCAGCGGACAGGTCGCGTCGAAGATCTTGAGGCTGCGCCCGGCAGCCTCGGCGCGCACCGCCTGCGACACGCCGTGCGCGCTGAAGATCACGGTCGCGCCGTCGGGGACTTCATTCAATTCCTCGACGAAGATCGCGCCGCGCTGGCGCAGGTCGTCCACCACGAAGCGGTTGTGGACCACTTCATGACGCACGTAGATCGGGGCGCCCAGCGTCTCGATGGCGCGCTTGACGATTTCAATGGCGCGATCGACGCCTGCGCAAAAACCGCGAGGGTTGGCAAGAAGAACATCCATGCCAGTGATTATCGCGCTTTTGCCGATTGCTTGCCGTCCCGGAGCCCGAACAGGGCAATCCCGACCGCCCCGGCCATGATCGCCGAATCGGCGATGTTGAATGCCGGCCAGTAGTGGCCGCGCCAGTACCATTGGATGAAGTCGATCACGTGGCCGTGCAGGACCCGATCAATGACATTGCCCAGAGCACCGCCGATGACCAGCGCATACGGCATCGCCTGGCGCCAGTCGCTGCGTGGAATGCGCCACAGCCAGAACCCCAGGAGGCCACTGATAGCCACGGCGAGCAGGCTGAAGAACCAGGTCTGCCAACCGCCTGCATCGCTGAGGAAGCTGAACGCCGCCCCCGTGTTGTAGGTCCGGAACCAGTTCCAGAATCCGTCGATCACCGGGACAGCGGTGTACTCGGGAAGGCTGGACAGCACCCACGCTTTGCTCCACTGGTCGAGCGCGATGACGACGACCGAAAGAACCAGCCAGGTGAGCGCATTGGATTTGGGACGTTCGGACATTGCGTGTGGTGCCTTGCTTTTGTTCCCTTCTCCCGCCGGCGACCGAAGGAAGTGCAGGACCGAGAAGGTGGCGCGAAGCGCCGGACGGCCAGAGGAAGTGCCCATGGCATGAGGGAAGAAGAACGACCTGTCGGCGGAAGTTGGGGGCGACGGCGAACTCCTTCGCTCATCCATCGCTGCGCGCCACCTTCTCCTACCGGGAAAAGGAAAGCTAGAACCACTTCCTCTCTTCACCCGGCCCTTCGATATTCGACACGCAGCGTCCGCAGATTTCCGGGTGCGCCATATCCACGCCCACGTCGCCGCGCAGCTGCCAGCAGCGCACGCACTTGGTCTTGGCGCTGGGCGTCGCGAGCACGAACACCTCGTCGGCCTGCACGGCCGACACGGTGACATCGCCGCTGATGAACAAGAATCGTAACTCCTCGGCCAGCGGCTGCCACTTGGCTGCCTTCCCGGCACCAGCCGAGACCACTATTTCGGCCTCGAGCGCGGCGCCGATCACGCCGTTGGCGCGCATCGGCTCGAGCACGCGTGACATCTGCTCGCGCAGCGCCAGAAGTTCGTCGAAGTCTCGCGCCGACAGCGGCGCATCCTCTGGCAACGGCGCCAAGCCGTCATACCAGGTTGCGAACAGCACGTTGTCTCCGCGCTCACCGGGCAGGAATCCCCAGATTTCGTCGGCGGTGAAGCTGAGGATCGGCGCAATCCAGCGTGCGAAAGCTTCCGCGATCCGGTACATGGCGCTTTGCGCCGAGCGGCGCCCGCGCGAGTCCTCGCCCATCGTGTACAGCCGGTCCTTGGTCACGTCCAGGTACA